>JAFGBL010000071.1 GCA_016933115.1 Bacteroidales bacterium
GGTAAGTCTTATACGACCAGCTCCTGCTGAACTCCCCCAGGACCGGAAGGTAGCAAGGGTAGGCGGTTGAAGCGGTGCGATATAAGTAGCTTACCCTTTCTTTTTTGCCCTTTTTTTTTCTACTTTTACCTCTTGGTTTTATTGAACCCAATTCACTCAAATCCTGTTTGATTTTATGACCCGTTCGATATGGCTGATTGTTTTCATTGTTTTATTTGAATTTCATTCAAGTGCGCAGTTTTCTTTTTACCGCAATTACACTGTAAACGACGGCCTGCCCAGTTCAAAGGTTTATGATATGTTGCAGGACCGTCAGGGATACTTTTGGTTCGCGACTGAAAATGGCGTTTCACGGTTTGATGGCTATACATTTACGAATTTTACCAAAAGAGACGGACTTCCAACCAATTCCACCCTGAAACTATATGAAGACTTTAAAGGCAGAATTTGGTTTTTATCCTACGAAGGAACAGTAAGTTATTTCTTTAATGGTAAAATTTTTATTCATCCTTTATTCGACAATATCATTTCACCTGATATTTCGTTTCTGGATAATATTTATGTTGACAGTACCGACCGTATTTATCTTTCGGGTTTTAAAAAAGACCTGTATCTTATAGAATACGGCCAGGTAAAAGTTCTCGAAAGAACCAGGCATGGTACCCCTCCCAGAACAACATATCTTTATTTTGAAGACCGTGGTAATGGTAAAATCCTCTGTTTCTCAAACCCACCTGAAGAATATGATGGTTCTGAGGTTTTCCGGCACGGAAAAGGGGTTTTAATAAAATTTGTAAATACGGAAACATTCCCAAGGGTGCAGAAGTTTTGCCTGATAAACAGCGAAGGAGATATTATTATTTCTCTTGGGCCGGAACTAAAAAAAATCAGGGATCGGGAAATAGTGATGAGCAAAACGTTTTCCTATAATATCATTAAACTGTATGAAGATGCTGAAAACAATATTTGGGTTGGGGAAGAATTCAATGGTGTTTATTTGTTTCGAAACGGAGATTTGAATAGTATACCGGAACGGTTTTTACACAACAGTTCCGTTTCAGGAATTTTACAGGATTACGAGGGAAATTACTGGTTCTCAACCACTGAAAACGGAATATTCCTGGTTCCGTCAATCCAGTTTAAAACTTTTAATTCGGCAAATCTTCCTCTGGTAAAGGAAGTAATTCTTTCACTGGCAAATTACGAAGATTTACTCTATTTTTCGACAAGTAACAAGGGACTTTACAAAGCCAGGATAATTTCCAACTTTCCAGAAATAGATAAAAATTTCAGGATCGACGGTACCATTAATAATAACATCAATGATTTGATGGTTTCCTCCGACGGCAATATCTGGATCTCAAATACCGAAAATCTCAGGTATGATTTAAATGGCAAAAATATTAAGGTAGATACCCGCTATCGCCACTCGGGATATGTTTTTTATGAATTATCCGATCATTCAGTAATTTTAGGTCAACCCGGAGGATATTATGTTTATAAAAACGCCATTTTATCCTACAGCTCTGATTCAAATGACTTTAATTACAGGACATATGCATTATATGAAAATCCTGATCAATCTTTATTGATCGGTACCATCGACGGGTTATTCGTTTATAGTGGTGATCAATATAAAAGATATTCAGAAGACAATCCTGTTCTCAACAGCAGGATTTCGGATATCAAATCTTTTCATGATGAAGTTTGGGTTGGAACTTTTGATAATGGAATTGCCATCCTCAAATACGATAAGATAAATTACATAGCTGAAAATAATGGTTTGAGCAGTAACCGGATCAAAGTAATTTTTATTGAAAATAACGAGTCGGTGTGGGTAGGAACCAATAACGGGCTAAATCATATTATCCCCGACCATTTTGAAGCCGGAAAATTTCTGATCACCCGGTATACCATCTGGGACGGTTTGCCTACCAATGAAATCAACGACATCATTTGCCATAATGAGAGCCTGTGGCTGGCTACCGATATGGGATTGGTTACTTTTGATCCTCAAAATGTCGGGAAAAAATGGGTTCAACCCAAATTGTCCCTGGAAAACGTTTGGGTTAATGACCACATCATTCTTTATGATTCTGTTCATATTTTTCGTCATCATGAGAATAATTTCAGATTCAGCTTTAAGGCTCTGACTTTCAAGGATCCCGGTAATGTTTTGTATACCTATAAATTGGAAGGTTTGGATAACAATTGGATCGAAACCAACAATCCGACAGTGAGGTTACCGGATTTAAAACCGGGAAGCTATCGGTTTTTAGCTAAAGCAAGTAGTAAGGATGAAGTTTGGAGCGAACCGGTAAGCTATGCTTTTGTTGTGAATAAACATTTTACACAAACCGTCGCTTTCAGAATATGCTCACTCATCGTTATACTGGGCGCAGTGTCAATTATTTTCTATACCATCTTATTATCACAAAGGCGCCGTGAATCGCTCAAACAACAGATTGTACTGGCCGAGCAAAAAGCATTAAGATCACAAATGAATCCTCATTTTATTTTTAACTCACTCAATTCCATACAACATTTCATTGTTGATAAAGACGAGAAGAATGCGAGTTCCTACCTGTCAAATTTTTCAAACTTGATCAGACGTATTCTTGAAACCTCAAAATTCAACACTATATCGCTCAGGGAGGAGCTTGAGAACCTTAGATTATATCTTCAATTGGAACAACTCCGCTTTGAAAACAGGTTTAACTATTCAATTGAGATAGATCCGGTTATTAACCCGGATCAGATCAGTATACCCACCATGATCATACAGCCGTTTATTGAAAATGCCATCTGGCATGGGCTGATGCCGAGGAAAGAAAAGGGTAACATGCAAATTAGTTTCCAACCTAAAAGTTCTGAAAAACTTCTTATCGTTATTCAGGATAATGGAATTGGCCGTGAAAAGTCTGCAATAATCAATCAAAAAAGGAAGCATCACAATCCCACCGGAATTAAGAATATACAGGAAAGGCTGGCACTACTCAATATGCTAAATAAAACCAATATGTCGGCAACAATATTGGATATTTACGATGAAAATCAGCAAGCGGCTGGGACTAAGGTTGAAATTATCTTCGAAATTTAACTACCGGTATCGTCAATTTCATTTAATTTTGTACCTGGAAACAGGTTCAACAACCTTTTCGGGTTGCAAATATTCAAACTTCATTTAGCCAAAAATCATTGTTATGGCAGAAATTATCCGGTGCGTTATTGTTGAAGATGAAAGCCGGAGCGTTGCTGCACTCAGCAGATTACTCGAAGAATTTTGCCCTCAAGTTAGGGTGTCAAGTATTGCAGGAACAGTTGAAGAAGCTGTGAATGTTATCAATGAAACCAAACCCGATTTGGTTTTCCTGGATATTGCGCTTCCCGACGGCGATGGTTTTACAGTCCTCGATAGTGTTAAGTATAATCTTTTCGAAATAATATTCATCACGGCATTCGACAAATTTGCAGTAAAGGCTTTTGAATATTCTGCCCTGCATTATTTGCTTAAACCCATCGACCAACAGGAGTTGAAAAAGGCAGTGAGCCGTTTTTCAGGGAAACGGCAACAGGACAACCTGGAAGAAAAGCTGGAATTGCTCCAGCTAAATATCAACGGTAAGCCAAAAAAGTTGCTGTTGCCCACATCCGATGGTTTCGAAATAGTGTCTTTCGACGATATCATCCGGTTCGAAGCCAGCCACAACTATACGAATTGCTACCTTGCGGAAAATAGGCAGATTTTAGTTTCCAAACCTTTGTGTACTTTCGAATCCATGCTTTCCGACCTGCCGTTTGCACGCGTTCATAATAAACACATTGTGAATCTCAAATACATTAAAAAATATGTCCGTGGTCATGGAGGCTCCGTGTTAATGACTGACAGGGAAGAAGTAAACGTTTCCAAAAGCCGCAAGGCTGATTTCCTGGAAAAGCTCCAGACCTTTGCCCGAAACCTGTAATTTTTACCCTCATTTCAAGTTTCTATCCAGACATTAAATTGGGACATCCGGCAGGATTTTCAGTCCGGTTATACATTCCACCTTGTATTTTGAATGATGAAGTGGTACATTTGTAGACACAATTTTTGAGGAGTCCAAAAGAACCGACAACCACATACCTGTTTCCAGATACCCGGCATTCCCACCACGGTGCCGGGCTTTTGATTGGAATGAATCATATCATTGACAACTCCTTTATTAATAAAGTATTGAAATCTAATTATTAGAAAATTGGTTTATACCGACTAGTTACTTGATGACCCATTTAGATCCAAAATAAATTTCAACGTTTAATCCCCACAAAATCAACAACTAAACTAATTGTTTAACAAAATACTCAAAAAAATTTAGTATTATGTATTGCATAGTACTATTTTTTGTTATATATTTGCCGCATGAACATCGAAAAAACAAAAGCGCAAATGCGGAAAGGGGTACTGGAGTACTGCATCCTTACCATCATCTCCAAAAAGGAGGTGTATGCGTCGGATATACTATTCCAACTCAAAGAGGCCGAACTCATCGTAGTGGAAGGGACCTTGTACCCCTTGCTGACCCGGCTAAAAAATGACGGCCTGCTCAGTTACCGCTGGGAAGAATCAAAATCGGGTCCGCCCAGAAAATATTATGAGATTACGGAAGCGGGGAAGGAGTTTCTGAAAGGCCTTGACAAGGGATGGAAGGATTTGGTGGAAGCAGTTGAGAAGTTGGCAGGGAAATAAGATAAATGACACAAGTAAAAAGACATGAGTATTTTGATTATGATAATTAACCCAGAACACAAAACGCTGAACACAAAAAACATAAATCACAATAACCAATGAAAAAGACACTGACAGTAAACATAAGCGGGATCGTTTTTCACATTGATGAGGATGCCTACAATGTATTGAACGATTACCTGCAAAGTATTAAACAACACTTCTCACGCACTGAAGGCGGAGATGAGATCGTGACCGACATTGAGAACCGGATCGCCGAGATGCTGAAGGAACGTATCGGTGACGAACGGCAGGTGATCACCATCGACGATGTTGAAGTCGTGATCAATGCCATCGGTCAACCTACCGAATTTGGTGAGGAGTCTGCAGAAGAACCGGCCTCGCGTAAGACCGATACCAATGGACAAAAAACCAAACGGCTCTACCGCGATCCTGACAATGCCGTTCTGGGGGGCGTTTGCGGCGGACTGGGCGCCTATTTCCACACCGACCCGGTTTGGTTCCGAATTGGTTTTGTTGTGGCTTGTATCCCCGGGCTGGGAACACCTTTGCTGGTCTATGTGATCCTCTGGGCCATAATCCCCGAGGCGAAAACAGCAGTGGAAAAACTGGAAATGAAAGGGGAGAAGGTAAATATTTCCAATATAGAAAAGTCGATACGGGAGGAGATCGACCACCTGAAAAACCGTTTTAACGACCTCACCAGCAAGGCCAAGCGGACTTATAAAAAAAAAAGCGAGGCACATAGATCCGATCTTCAGGGTGTAGGCCATGCACTGGGCAGGATACTGGAGGTTTTTATCAAGATCGTACTGGTGTTTGCCGGCATCATCCTGTTTATTATAGGTCTTTCGCTCATCGTTGCCTTTCTGGCTTTGTTGTTTGGTTTCGGTAACCAAATCCTCATTGTAGATTCCGAACTCGTTTATATTTCCTTCCAATCCCTGGTTGATCTGATCCTCGGCTCCGGCAGCAGCAATATGTTTTTCACCACCGGTCTGTTCCTGTTACTGGGAATTCCGGTTCTGATGATCCTTTATGGAGGTGTAAAGCTGATCTTCGGTCTGGACAGTACCAGGCATGTGGGCTCGACGGCTTTTATCCTTTGGCTTGCCGGGTTGGCGCTTTGTCTTTACTACGGTTACAAGATAAGTAAGAGTTTTAGCCAGAGCGGCACACACCAGGAAAACGTCGAACTTTTTGTAACAGATACCGTTCCTGTGGTTCTGGATGTGACAAACATCGATAAATTCGAAAGCATTTACCGCTATGAGGATTATTATGAGTTTGATGATATGAACATGATCCTGACCAACGAAGAAAGTGATTTTTACTACGGTTTGCCTCAACTCGAAATCCAGAAAAGTCATGGTAAAAGTATGGAGTTGGAGGTGTTTTACCGGGCCAAAGGCAAGTCGCACCGTGAGGCGGTGACCCGGGCGGAGAATACAGTTTATCGTTATTCAGTAAATGGAAATCTTATCAGCTTTGATCCTTATTTCAAACTGGGTGACCACGAAGTATGGCGGGAGCAGCAGGTTGAAATGGTGTTGTATATCCCGGTGGGAACCTATTTGCAGTTCAGCGACGATATGTACCGTATATTGAATGAAAGATACCATCGCAGGTATAAACTCTCAGGTGATACCTGGCAGATGACCGAAACCGGCCTGGAAGAAGCTGAATTTAAACCGGTTGAATACGAAGAAGTTATTCCTGAGGATACTCCTGATTCAGGTTCAAATGACAGTAACGAAGGTAAACCGGTTTCACTGATCACATTCATTTTTAGCAATGTCCTTCAAATTTTGGGATTTAATGTTTAAATCGAATAATTTTTCTATCATTATAGTTTTAAGTTGAATTGCCCGATGCCACTTAATTTGTAATTTAGCCACAAATTGACGGGCTTGGTAAATCTAAAAAATATCGTACTGATCGGAGCGGGAAATGTGGCCACTCATTTGGGATTGGCATTGAAAGACAATGGATATCGCATTTTGCAGGTCTACAGCAGAACAATCCCTTCAGCCTCACATCTGGCAGGAAAGCTTCATTCGGACTTCTCAACAGATTTGGAGAAAATCAACCTTAAGGCCGATCTGTATATCATTTCCGTACCGGACGATGCGGTTGGTGAACTGGTTTACAAAATAAAACTGAAGGACCGGCTGGTTGTTCACACATCCGGCTCGCTTCCAATGGATATCCTGAAAAATTCATCTTCAAATTATGGAGTCGTCTATCCATTACAAACCTTTTCAAAAACAAGGAAAGTGGATTTCGAGCATATCCCTATTTGTGTGGAAGCCAATTCGAAGTTGGGTTTGGAAACACTGAAAAGATTTGCCGGCACCATTTCCGGCGATGTCAGGGATGTGAATTCCGAGCAGAGAAAAAAGCTACATCTGGCGGCGGTTTTTGCCTGTAATTTCCCCAACTTTATGTATTCCATTTCTGCGGAGATCGTAAAGCAGGCCAATATCGATTTTAGTATTTTAAGGCAGCTGATCAAAGAGACCGCAGAAAAGGTGATGGAATTGGATCCGTTGGAAGCGCAAACCGGTCCGGCCAAAAGGGGTGACCAAAAAATCATGGAGAAACACCTGGAAATGCTGAAAGGTTTTCCGGAGTTTAAAGAGATTTATCAATTGTTGAGTGAAAGGATAGAAAAGGGAAGAACCAAGTAAAAAGAGACAAGTAAAACGTAACCAGCATCAAACAGAATATGAGTAATTATAAAGCAATACTGAAACAGATAAATACTTTTGTATTTGATTATGACGGTGTTCTGACCGATGGAACCGTGATACTGCAACCTGACGGTGATGCACTGCGCACGGCCAATGTTAAGGATGGCTACACACTTCAACTCGCGGTGAAAAAGGGATATAATGTGGCCATTATTTCGGGCGGGAACTCCTCTTCTATGAACAAAAGGTTCGAAGCGCTCAAGATTATGGATATTTTTCTGGGAGTGGACAATAAACTGGAAGTGTTTGAAAAATATTTGAAAGACAAAAATATAAAAGCAGAGCAAGTCCTGTATATGGGCGATGATATCCCGGATTACAAGGCCATGCAAAGGGCCGGACTGGCCTGCTGCCCCGCCGATGCCGTACCGGAGATCAAGTCGATCGCAAAATATATTTCGCCGAAAGAGGGAGGGAAAGGCTGCGTGCGGGATGTGATAGAGCAGACCCTGAAACTTCAGGATAATTGGATGACGGAGGATGGGTTTAAATGGTAGATTGGTGATTGGTGATTAGTGATTGGTGATTGGTGATTAGTGATTAGTGATTGGTGACTGGTGACTGGTGATACCGATAGCCAGCGGGAGAGGGGTAGCGGGGGAATTGGTCATTGGGAAATTGTAAAAAATAAAAAAAAGTCGTTTGTCCCCTTATTTGAAAATAGTTCGTTTGCCGAATTTGGCGATCATAGTCTTGACGCAATATTTGCTTTGGATTTGTGTGATCGGGAAGTACTATAGCTTTGGAGATGCAAGTCCGGCGATGGGTAACTTTGATTTCCTGTTGCTTGTAGTGTCAACACTCCTGATCGCTGCCGGGGGTTATATCGTGAACGATATCTTTGATGCCCGGGCCGATGAGATCAATAAACCGGAGAAAATGATCATCGGTAAGTCCATCGACCCTTCATTGGCTTACAAAATTTATTATGCACTGACCTTTGCAGGAATTCTAATTGGGTTTTACCTGGCGTTCAGGGTAGATTATTTGATGATGGGGTTTGTATACATTGCTATTGCCTTGCTTTTATATCTTTACTCCGATCGCTACCAGAAAATGGTTCTCTGGGGAAATATCGTCATTTCAGTTCTGTCAGCCATGGTGATCATCATCGTTTGGCTGTTCGAATTTTTTGCCCTTCGTAATAATCCTTTGATCTATGCCGAGGTGTTGAAGCAATTGCCTGCTATTTCCATCCTAACGGCCGGTTATGCTGCGTTTGCCTTCCTGGTGAGTTTGATCCGGGAAATTTTCAAGGACATGCAGGATGTTGAAGGCGATAAAGCTGCAGGATATTATTCCCTGCCTGTTGCAAAAGGTATTAAAACAGCCAAATGGATTGCCATCGGATTGATATTCCTGAGCATCGGGGCAATGGCCTTTGCGCAGTACTGGCTTTTTATCAACGGACTGATGCTTGTTTTTTGGTATATCACGGTTGCAGTTCAGATCCTTTTACTGTTTTTGCTTTACAATGCTTTTAAAGCAAATGGCAAAGAAGATTACCATTTCCTGAGCAACGCGTCCAAGATCATCATGGTGGCCGGTGTTTTATCAATGCAGTTGTTTTATATAAGTTTTTGAACATGTTGGCAGACCGGCTTAAGAAATACCATATTGTCCTTGCCTCGCAATCGCCCAGGAGGCAGCAGTTGTTAAAGAACCTCGGGCTGGAATTCGAAGTCCGTCCTTTGCAGGTGGATGAAAGTTATCCTGAAAATCTGGAGCGCAGTGAAATTGCAGTTTATCTGAGCGAGTTAAAAGCCCGGAATTTTGATTTCGGACAATTATGTGAAAATTGCCTGATCATTGCGGCGGATACCATTGTATGGCAGGACGGGCAGGTTTTGCCCAAACCACAGGATCATAACGAAGCCTTTCGAATATTGAGGAATTTATCGGGAAACAGCCATGAGGTGATTACCGGTGTTACTTTTCGAACCATTGAAAAATTGCATTCATTTTATTCCTGCACCAAAGTTTATTTCAAGCCGCTGACCGATGAGGAGATCGATTATTATATTTCCAATTTTAAGCCTTTCGACAAGGCTGGCGCCTATGGTATACAGGAATGGATCGGGCATATCGGTATCGAGAAAATTGAAGGTTGTTATTTCAATGTTGTGGGGTTGCCGGTGCAGAAAGTTTACACTGAATTGTTGGATTTTTTCAAGCCCTGACCCTATCAGTATTTCAGTATTTTACCAGAAGTAGCTGCATTCCGGTTCAATATTATTCTATAAAAATACAATCCATCCTCAATGTCAATGTTACTTAAAGCAACTTCATTTCCTACCGGATCTTTCAGGTTAATTTGATATACTTCACGGCCTTGCAAATCGAAGATCGAAAATTGCAAATCATTGTTGCCTTTATTGTTAAATTTTATTCTCAACTCAGATTTGAACGGATTCGGGTAGATAATAAAAAGTTGTCCGTTGGTGAACTTTATTGATCCCGAGCTCGTAGGGCAATCACCCGGCAGGTTATTGTCCAACCATGCCATTCTTTCCTCAATCCATTCTTTTAAATAATCAACCTCCTCTTCATAGGTCTCACCCACAAAATAATTTGGCCAAACATACTGTCCGAGGATATTCCACTTTATAAAGTTTCTTTCATTCGGCTCATCCAATAACCATTGTATAGAATCAATGGAAGCGGAGATTGAATCCATGTGCAGCGATGAATTTCTGAGTAGTTCCCACCTACATTTGAGGCTATCCTGAAACGGTTCGAATTCCATTAGTTTTTTGAACCAGAAAAGGGCATAGTTATTATAAATCGAATCACTGTAAATATAACCTGAAGTTAAAAATCCATCATAATAATCGCAGTTTCCAAAAGCAATATTATAATCCCAAATGGGGCCCATGGTCAACCTGCCATCTTTGCTGTCCTTGTCCTTGAACATATAAGTGCTTAAACGGTAGGCGTCTACATTTTTAGCAAGCTCATTCAAAATAAGATAATCGTAAAATGATTTTAGGTTTATCGAGGAATCAATTAATTCATGATCCCATATTGTGAGCGTGTCGAGCATAAATTCAAAATCATTGATATAATTTTGAATATAGGCTTTCTGAACGGGTAATATGTCATCATCATCGGGTTCGTAGTATTCGAAATATGTGTATTGCGTAAAGTTTGAAAACCAGCCGTCCCCATCCCATCTATCCACCTGGATCATATACCCACCAGTCAATTCATCTCCTATTGTATCGTTGGGAGAAAGGGTTGCAATATCCACCCGCTCTTCATCTTCCTTTATTTTTTCAGTAAAAACATAAACTCCCTGGTAGGTACTGTCCAAAATTAGTTCGCAGTATTTTGTTCTGGATGCATACCAACCCAATTTGCGGGCAAGTTGGAATATTAAAGCATTTCGCATCAACGATTTATCAGAATAAGGGCCATAAAATACCCAATCATTTTCCGAAGGCAAGTCGATCAACGAGACATTTAAATTTTGACCCAGGCTATCCTGGGTTTCTACTGAATACGATTTTTTAGGAAAGGATAAACTGGTATTTCCCCTGCACCGTATGCCTATTTTTCCATCATAATTGTTAAAAGGATTGCTGATGTGATTGACGGACCCAGGTCCGTTGTATATGATACCCATATCGGCGGTGATGTTGGAGTCGGGGACGATACAATTACCGCCAGTATTAATGACTACGATAGGGAGATTGGAAGTTGTTAATATATCCTGTCCCTTACTGTTTATAGCATAAAAAATAAATAAAACGCTAAAAAGTTTTAATAGCCGGATTGATAACCTCATTTCAATTAAATAATCCTTTTAGATTTAATATTTACAAAAGTAGCATATCATTTTGAACAACCCAAACCAATCTCCAGATTTTTTCAACACATAAATTTGATTAATTTTGAGGATTGAATTCTTACTATGATTTTAAATTATTTATTTTGAATATAAACAGTATTGTCAGATTATCATTCTTGTTTATAATCTTATCCTTTTGGGGTTTTAAAGTTTTGAGCCAGTCAAATGTCATAATCAATGAATTTGAGGCTTCCAATTTCTCAACCCGGCCGGATAATGATTTCAGCATATTTTCCGACTGGATAGAAATTTATAATCCGGGAAACGAGGCGGTAAATCTGGGGGGTTATTTTATTACCGATGATTTTCAGGATGTCCAGAAATGGCAAATGCCGTCCGGTACTGTGATTCCGGCTGGAGGATGTCTGTTGTTTTGGTGCGATAACAAGGATATTGTTTTAACGGAATTTCATACAAATTTCAAAATGGATGGAGGCGGAGAGGAGATCGGCTTGTTTGATCCGGATTTGCAGGTTGTGGATACCATTACGTACGGTGACCAGGTGGAAGATGTTTCCTATGGACGAAAACCGGATGGAAGTGACCAGTGGAGATATTTTTCGGAACCTACCCCTTTAGATGTAAATAGTACGCAAGGATACCTGACGAATGAACAACCACCCGACCCTGAATTTTCGACCGGCTCGGGTTTTTATGATAACCCGGTTGTGTTGACTTTATCTTCAGCTGCAGGAAATTCGCAGATCAGGTTTACAACAGATGGTTCGCAACCGGATATAAATTCACAGTTGTATTCGGGGCCTTTGAATATCAATGAAACCAAAGTGATCCGGGCCAGGTGTATCCAGAATAACCTATTGCCCGGTGATATTGAATCGCGTTCCTATTTTATCGGTGAGCAAACTGGTTTACCTGTTTTTTCGCTTACGATGAACCCAGAATTTTTGTGGGATCCGGAAATCGGTATCTACGTGGATGAAGATATTCAAAACCGCACCGATTGGGAAAGAGGAGGAAAACTGGAATATTTCAATGCGGATCATGAGAAGGATTTTGTGACCCAGGTTAATATCCGGTTATTTGGCAATACGGCTTATTATTATCCG
This sequence comes from Bacteroidales bacterium, assembly GCA_016933115.1. Classification (GTDB taxonomy): domain Bacteria; phylum Bacteroidota; class Bacteroidia; order Bacteroidales; family JAADJA01; genus JAADJA01. The sequence continues at coordinate 12,397 of JAFGBL010000071.1, forward strand.
CAAAAAACCCTGGCCGTATTTCCTGAAAATCCATTGGAATATCAATTGTTCGAATCTCAGGAAACAGATGTTTTCACCTCATTTCTGCTCAGGAGCTCAAGCGATGACTGGCCATATACCATGTTGCGTGATGCACTCATGCAAAGTGTGGTCAAAGGCCGGATGAAACTCGATCACCAGGCTTATTCCCCATCCGTGTTCTTTATCAATGGAGAATATTTCGGAATTCACAACATCAGGGAAAAGATCAACGAAGATTACCTGGTGAGTTATCACAACGTAGATCCCAATGATATCGACCTCGTATATATCGACATCCGCGATACTACCATTACGGCAGTGGAAGGCAACCTGGATGATTTCAACGAAATGTTGGATTTTATAACCAATACTGATCTGAGCCAGGATGAAAATTATTTCGAAGCCTGCAACCTCATCGATATCGATAATTATATCGATTTTCTGATCGCCAATTTATTTTATACGAATACCAGTTGGCACCACAATGTTAAATTATGGAAAGAGCAAAGTTCCGGTACGAAATGGCAATGGCTTTTATATGACCTGGATAGGGGAATGTCGCAATATTACCTGAATTTATTCAGCGTAATCAAGGATATAGACACTACCGATCTTTTTTTCCCTCATCTGAATGCCAATGAACAATTCAGGAATTTGTTCCTGAGCAGGATTTCAAGCCAAATGAATTCCACTTTCGAATCCGGAAGGGTCATTGCAGTCATCGATTCATTGAAGGATAAAATAAAGGATGAAATACCGGCACATAGCATCAGATGGAAAGATGAATGCGATAACCAGGGGAATTGCGGTATTCAATCGCTCGAGGATTGGTATACTGATGTCGACGACTTGAAGGGATACGCCAATGTTGCAAGGGAAAAGGTTAATCAGTATTTAATGGATTTCTACGACCTTGAGGGAACAGCACAACTCACCATTCATATTGAAGGGGAAGGCCGGGTACTGATCGATGGGATCGAATACACAGCCCAGGATATACCCTGGACTTATTTCACAGGGATTCCGATTAACCTGCTTGCCGAGCCGGATAACGGCAATGTATTCCTGGAGTGGGAAGGAATATCGTTCGAAAAGGTACTTCATCTCATGATGGATGGAGACAAATCCATCTCCGTCAAGTTTGGTTCTTATTGCTTTTTACCCACCCTGATCCAGGAGGATATGACGGTTACCAGCGAGTGCGAGGCATATTATACGCAAGGGCCGGTCACTATTGAATCGGGAGCTGCACTCACGGTTCAGGAAGGCGTTCAGATTTTTATCACTCCGGGTGATTCTATCTTTGTTTATGGTGGATTGATTATTGAAGGTACTTCCAGCGCACCGGTTGTATTGCGATCAATGGACGAAAACCAGCATTGGGGTTGTATCAAAGCTGAAAACAGTTCGGTAAAGCTGGATCATACGCATTTTTTCAATTGTATTTCAGGGGTGGTGATTAACGGTGGCAATCTGGAGGTGCTCAACAGTACGGTTCATTACAGCCCTTATTTTTTCAGCGACATGTTCAGTATCCACTTTGCCCAAACACATATCGAAAATTGCATTATTTATGGCCCTGATTATCCCGGTAAATCCGATGTTATTGACTGTGATGAAATTAGCAGCGGTGCAATCATCAACAACACCATTTGGGGAGCAACCGACGATGGGATCGATATCGGAACCGGTTCAACCAATGTGGAGGTTATTGGAAACAGGGTTCACGGTTGTGAAAGCATGGGTATTTCCGTGGGTGAATCCTCGGTCGCAACTGTCAGAGGCAATATCGTTTCTGAATGTTTGGCTGGAATTCAGGTGCATTCGGAAGCAACGGCAAATATCGATCATAACACCCTCTTCAACAACCAGGTTTCGATCAGGTGTTTTCATTACGATAACCAACCCAATTCGGGCGGGCACGCCATTGTAAGCAATACGATTTTATCGCAGTCACAGGTGGCTGTGTACGAGTTGTTCGAAAACTCCACGATCAGTATTGATTATTCCTTATGTGATACCGAACCGGTGGTGGGGCAGGGAAACCTTTTTGATGATCCTTTATTTGTTAATCCCGGGGAAATGGATTTTAATTTGCAGGAAAACTCACCTTGTATCGATACAGGTGATCCGCAGTATCAGCTTGATCCCGATGGAACAAGATCCGATATCGGTGCCCTGTTTTATGACTATACTTCTTCCGTGCCCGAAATACAGAATGGTCAAAACGTGCTTATTTACCCCAATCCGGCAACCGATCAATTTTATTGTTTCCTGCCCGATCAATCGGCTTATATCCGTAAGATTGAAATTTTTAACGGCCAGGGAAAATGTTTGATTGTGCGGGAAAATTTAAATAGAAACTATTTCGTTGTCGACAGTGGCCTTGAAAAACATGGTTTATTTTACGTCAGAATATTGACCTTTGACAACAAGGTATACCTTGGCAAGGTTGTTTTGCTTAGCGGGAAAAATGGAAAGTAATGGTTTATTGAAAAGATTTACAACTTAATATACCATTGAGTGTTTAGTTTTAAAAGAATATTTGAAAATTAGAATGAATAAAAAACCATTGATATTAGTAACGAATGATGACGGTATTTTTGCGCCCGGATTGAAGAAACTCATCGAAATAGCGCGCAGATTCGGCAAAGTTGTGGTAGTCGCCCCTGAATCTCCCATGTCGGGTATGTCGCATGCCATAACAGTAAAAATACCTTTGCGGTTAAAGAAAATTACTGAAGAGAAAGACTATGTTGAATATAGTTGTAATGGAACTCCAGTAGATTCTGTTAAGCTGGGTGAAAAAATTGTTGTGAGGGGAAAACCCGACCTGGTTTTATCCGGGATCAATCATGGCTCCAATGCTTCCGTCAACATCGTTTATTCCGGTACCATGGCCGCAGTAATGGAAGCCAACATCGACGGAATCCCTGCCATTGGATTTTCGTTACTCGATTATTCGCACCAGGCCGATTTTGATGCTGTTGATGGTTATATTGCAGAAATTATCAGGAATGTGTTGGAAAATGGCCTGCCCGAAGGCGTTTGCCTGAACGTAAATATTCCGGCGGTTCAAAAATCGGAGATCAAAGGGATAAAGGTTTGCAGGCAAGCCAAAGGAAGATGGGACGAATCGTTCGATGAAAGAACGGATCCTCACAACAGGGATTACTACTGGCTGACCGGGATGTTTAAAAATGGCGATACGGCAAAGGACACCGATTCCTGGGCTCTGGCCAACAATTATATTTCAGTTGTTCCGGTTCATTACGACCTGACCGCACACCATGCCATTTCCAACATTAAAAAATGGAAAATGAATGTTAAATAAGGATCATTATATTTTTGGTTTGGCTATCGGTTTACTGGTTCCCACACTATTGTTTGCGGTGATTCTATTGATGAATTATATTTTGATCCAACTGGGAATTGCCAAATTTTACTTTGATCTTCAAACACATATTCTCGTAAGTTTTTTCGGTAATTTGCTGCCCATCCGGTTCTACTTTGTGAACCTGACATATGATAAAACAGGAAGGGGCGTGCTTCTCGTAACCTTTTTACTGGTTTTGGTATTTTTTGCTTTCAAAGACGAAATCTTCGGAATTATATGAAATATTATATCATTGCCGGAGAAGCTTCGGGCGACCTGCATGCTTCCAACCTGATGAAAGGGCTCAAAAAACTTGATCCTTCAGCAGCTTTTAGATGCTGGGGCGGTGATTTAATGGCAGCACAGGGCGGGCAATTGGTAAAACATTACCGCGATCTGGCATTCATGGGATTTGTGGAGGTGGTGGCTAATATCAAAACCATTACAGCCAATATCAGGTTTTGCAAACAGGATATTTTAAATTACACGCCCGATGTTTTGATCCTGGTCGACTATCCCGGTTTTAACCTGCGAATAGCTGAATTCGGCAAAATCAAAGGGTTCAGGGTGTTTTATTATATCTCTCCGCAGGTTTGGGCCTGGAAACAATCGAGGGTTCATAAAATCAAAAAATTTGTCGACCGGATGTTTGTGATCCTCCCTTTTGAAAAGGAATTCTATGCCCGGTACGATTATGACGTGGATTTTGTAGGCCATCCTTTGCTAGATATGATTGAAAATATGCCGGAGAACATTGGAACCGGTTTTCGTCAGGAAAATAGATTGACCGACAGACCTATCATTGCTTTGTTACCGGGTAGCCGTAAACAGGAGATCAAAACCATGCTGGCAGTGATGCTGGAGGTAATGGACGATTTTCCTGAATACCAGTTCGTCGTAGCCGGAGCTCCTTCGCAGGAAAGGTCGTTTTATGATACGATTATCCGGAAACGGAAAGTTAAGCTAATCGAAGGGCAAACCCACCGCCTGTTGCAAAACAGTTATGCAGCGATTGTTACATCAGGTACTGCAACACTTGAAACGGCTTTGTTCGGGGTGCCTGAAGTGGTATGCTATAAGGGCAGTTATATTTCATACCAGATAGCTAAAAGGGTGATCGATAGATCGGTGATCAGTTTTATTTCCCTGGTCAACCTGATCCTGGGCAGGGAAGCCGTAAGGGAACTGATACAGGATGATTTTACACGCAATAATCTCATTTTGGAACTGAGAAAAATCACAGCCAATAGAGATGTTAGGGAAAAAATGTCACAGGATTTCACAGAACTCAGGCAAAAACTTGGTGGTGCCGGTGCCAGTCAAAAAACCGCTTCCCTTATTTTGAACGCTTTGAAGAAATAACTGTTATAAGTTTGAGGGAGCAGGTTTATCATGAAGGACAAAATCATTTTGATAACGGGTTCCACCGATGGCATTGGTAAACAAACAGCTTTGGATTTAGCCCGGATTGGTGCTAAGATCATCATCCACGGAAGAAATAATTTGAAAGCCAGGACTACCAAAGAGGAAATCGCCGGGCAAACCGGTAATGAAAATCTTGATTTTGCAGGCGCCGACCTGGGTTCACTTGAAGAGATCAGGATCATGGCCGGTGAAATCAGTGAAAAGTATGAACGGCTTGATGTATTGATCAATAATGCCGGTGTTTTTATGAACCACCGGCAAATGACCAAAGATGGTTTCGAAACGACTTTCGCAGTGAATCACCTTGCCCATTTTCTGCTTACAGGATTGTTGCTTGATTTGATAAAAAAATCCGATTTTGCCCGCATCATCAATGTGGCCTCAATGGCTCATGCAAGCCGGATTGACTTTAGTAACCTGCAAAGTGAAAAATATTTCGATGGATATGATGCTTATTCAAGATCCAAGCTGTGCAATATCTTATTTACCTATCAACTAGCCAGTATGCTTGAGGATACTCATGTTACAGCCAATGTTTTGCACCCGGGTGTGATCCGCACAAAACTGCTACATGCCGGATGGGGCGGGGGTGGAGCGAATTTAGAACAGGGAGCTAAAACCAGTGTTTTCCTGGCAACATCACCTGAAGTAAAGGATGTAACCGGTAAATATTTTTCAAACAGCCGGATTGTCGGATCATCTGCAGTTTCCTATGATATTGCAGTTCAGGAAACGCTTTGGAAAATAAGTGAAGGAATGACAGGTTTCAATTATTTTCTTTAGACCCCATATTTCATTATCCGGTTTCCTTTTACAAACATTTATTTATCGATAGTCTGTAATTTGTTTTTGTATGTTAATCATAGATAATTAAGAATAAATTGGTGATTTTTTTATAAAAATGCAACCAACAACATTCAAATTATGTCAATCTTGTAGAATTATAATTTTGAAGGAATAATTTAAGATATGACAAAAATGAGATTGATCAGGGAGAAGGATTGGGAAATGATTGCATTAAAAGTAATTAATGGTCACAAAGGCAAAAGAAAGGTTTATGAAACTTACCTGAAACTGAATCCGGAAATGGCCAGAGAATATGCCCGTTTTATTTCCAAAAATAAAGATGCGATTTATATTTCGTGGGACAAGCACAGGAAAAGATTTGTAGCCTGAGCATCATTTCCATTCCTTGCATCGAAAAAATTGCTACTTATTGACGATGTTAATCTGAGAACATCGAAAAAGTCAATGTATCAGTTATCCTAACTTTGTGAATGGGATAATAATAGTTAAATCAAAAGGTTTTTAACATTTTCGGCTTTAAACCGCAATAGCAGGTTAAATGCATTTCGATGAAAGGCAATTGTACCGATGCCTTTCAATTTCACGTAGTCAAAATTTTGAAACAGGAATTTTAAATAACCGAATCCACCGATAGGAAAATAATCATAAACAGCACGAAGTAATTGATCTTGATAAAATAGTACCGTGCATTGAATTTTTCATCTCCGGGTTTAAGCAGCTTCGAAAATACAACAACAAGCCAAACTACCGCGATCAGCAGCCCAACCGACATAACCACCGAATTGACAATCCCGAAAACAGGCAGCATCAAAGCTGTAACTGCAGTTGCCATGGTCCATATGAAAGTCGTGTTTTTTATTTGCTTATTGGTGTAAAAACTGGTGATTGAGGGAAATCCGGCTTTTTCGTATTCCTTTCCAAATTTCAGCAGTAGCAACCAGAAATGGGGCACCTGCCAAATAAAAAAGAAAAATGCAATGATCAAAGCCCTTGGATCGGCCAAACTTCCGCCACCCGCAACCCAGCCAACCATTGGTGGGATAGCGCCAATCACAGAACCAGGCACAACGGCAAAAGCGGTTTTCGTTTTCAATGGCGTATAGATTGCGTTATACCAGATTATAGCCAGAATACCAAGCTGCATAGTCAGAAATCCCGAACCTAAATAAATGATTGAAGATCCGATTATAGTTAGAAGGATTGCAAATGCAAGTGCTCCCGCAGGTGAAATCCTGCCGCTGGGAATGGGCCTGTTTTTGGTACGCTCCATTTGGGCATCCTTATCTTTTTCCTGATAATGGTTCAACGCAGAAGATCCGCAGGCCAGAATAAAAATGCCGATGGTCGGAAGTATAAGACCTTCATCAAATCTCCCTGCAGCCAAAACATAACCTGTAATGGTTGTGAGGGATACCGCAAAAGTGATCCTCACTTTGCTAAGCTCCAGTAGCGTATTGATGAATTGTTTTTTCACAGACTTATTTTAGAGGTTATTCGTTAACTGTTAACGGTTAACCGTTAACTTAAAACTATTTCAAGGTTTTCAAATACTCAATAATATCCTTGATTTCATCTTCCGATATAATATTTTTATAAGAGATCATCTGACCCTGGTTAAATCCTTTCACCACATCGGCATTGGGATCGTAAACCGAACGCAGTATATAATCTTCATTCACGGTAACCGACCTTTCTTCGCCATTGGTGATAACTTCAACTTCATGTCCCCAAATTCCCTTAAATGAAGGCCCGACAATTCTGGTTCCATCCAGTGAATGGCATGAGAGGCAGGCGTTTTTCTTTAAGACAGCCAGTCCTGGATGATCGGTTGTAGTCTTGTTATTGAACCAGGTCGTGTATTTATCTTCGGGAACAACAACCACTTTGCTTAACATATATGAGTGGCGGTCGCCACAGTATTCGGCACAAAAAATATCGTAATCACCTTCTTTCTGTCCGATAAACCACATTTTGTTGGTTCTGCCGGGTACCACATCTTCTTTTATCCTAAAAGCCGGAATGTAAAGGCTGTGGACTACATCGCGTGAAATCAGGTCGAGGACAACAGCTTTGTCGATAGGAACCACCAATGAGTCGGAGGTTTTCCCATTTTCATATTCAAACTGCCAGCTCCACATTTGGGCATAGGCTTTTACTTTAATGCCTTCATCAGGGATGGAACGCATGGGTTTGTAACCTGTCCAGCCAAAATAAAACATGACCAGAACGAGTATGGTCGGGATAACCGTCCAGGTGATCTCCAATCTTCTGCTTTCGTGTACATCCTTTGCCTCCGGATGCCTGGATTTGTGGTAGCGCACAACAAAATAAACCATAACCGCTGTGATCCCCACAAGGAAAAACAATGAGGCTCCCAGGATGATGGCGAAAGACGTATCAACCCCCTGAACAAAATTCGAAGCGTCTGAAAACATATTCTCTTGTTTTATCTTGTTAAATAATCAATTGCTGTAAAAGCTATAAATACAACGAAAAGCAGTAATGTTACACCCATTAAAATTGTGATTAATTTGTTGTCGTATTTTAAATGCATAAAATAATTGGCCACTACCACAGCTTTTGTAACAGCTATGATGAGTGCAGTAATTACTGAAAAAGCTATTAGGCTCAGCCCCATAACGGAAACAAGCACTGTCATAACGGTCAGAACGATCAATCCGACCCAAATTCCAATGTGAAACTTATAGGGAACAATAAGGTGTTCCGTTGGGTCTCCGGGTAAATGTCTGCTTTTATTTTTATCTGCCATAATTAATTTAGTTCGATGTTTGAAGTTTGAGGTTCAAAGTTTAAGAAACAATCAATGGATGAGGTAAAATAATGGGAACAAAAAGATCCAGATGATATCCACCAGGTGCCAATACAATCCGCCGTTTTCAAGAAAGATGTTGTTGTCGGGGGTTACTTTTTTCTTTTTAATTTCCCACATGATATAGCCCAGCAAAACTCCTCCGATAATCACATGAAGCCCATGAAGTCCGGTCATGAAAAAATAAAGGAAAAAGAACATTTTTTCACCCGGAAGCATCTGAATATAGTGATCCATTCCCGGAAAAAGACCGTGTTCAAATTTGGCCGACCACTCAAAGTATTTGATCACCAGGAAGGTCAATGCAAATAAGATGGTGGCCGTGATCAGCCAGAGTGAAAGCCTGATATTCCCTTTTTGCAGCGCCGTGATGGATAACGCAACCGTCAGGCTACTGGTCAACAACACTATCGTGTTGACAGTTCCAAGTAATACATTCAACTCGTAAGAGGAATACAAAAATGTTTCACTGTTCAGGTACCTGTAAATTGTATAAACAAGGAAGAGGCCCCCGAACAAAAGCAATTCGGTAAAAAGGAACAGCCACATCCCGAATTTTGATGCTTCATCATCGCGGTTATGGCCCGAGTTTACCAATACAAAATTTGACATAGCCTAGATGGATTTATTTTGTTTGTGATCATATGGATTTCCTTCCGGTACTACCGGCACTGCATCGAAGTTGTGCAAGGGAGGGGGCGAAGGTGTTTGCCATTCAAGAGTAGTTCCACCCCAGGGATTGCGGGTAGTTTCACCGCCGGTTCTTTTGGATTGTATCAGGTTGATGATCATCAGGATGATGCCCGTAATGAGTATCCACGATCCAACTGTGGATATCACATTGAGGGTTGTAAATTCTTCCAGGTAATCGTAATATCGTCTTGGCATCCCCATGATCCCCAGCACCAACATAGGGAAATAAAGCAGGTTGAATCCGATAAACATAAAAGTAAAAGCAACCTTGGCTGTTTTTTCATGATACATTTTACCCCATATTTTTGGAAACCAGTAGTGAAGCGCCCCAAAAAATGCAAATCCGGCGCCACCGAACATCACATAATGAAAATGCCCGACGACAAAATAGGTGTCGTGCAGATGGATATCTGTAGCCAGTGCCCCGATGACAAGGCCTGTCAGGCCACCCACTAAAAACTGGAAAATAAAAGCCAGTGAAAACAACAAAGGTGTTTTAACATCTATTGAGCCTTTGTATAAAGTGGCTACCCAGTTAAAAACTTTTATGGCTGAAGGCACTGCTACCAGGAAAGTGAGCACCGAGAAGATCACCCTTGCAGGGCCGCTCATTCCGGAGGTGAACATGTGATGCCCCCAAACAAAATAGCCGATAAATGCAATTGCCAGGCTCGAAAAAGCGATGGCTTTGTAACCGAAAATAGTCCTTTTGGCAAAAGTGGGGATCATTTCGGAAATAAGTCCCATGGCCGGTAACACCATGATATAAACGGCAGGATGCGAATAAATCCAGAACAAGTGCTGGTAAAGGATCGGATCACCACCTAATGCAGGATCAAAAAGACCTAACCCGAATACCCTTTCTGCAACGATCATCAGCAGGGTGATTCCAATAATGGGCGTTGCCAGCAGCTGAATCCAGGCAGTTGCATAAAGTGCCCAGGCAAACAACGGCATTTTGAACCATCCCATTTTAGGTGCTCTGAGCCTGTGGATCGTAACAATGAAGTTCAATCCGGTGAGGATGCTTGAAAATCCAAGAATGAAGGCGGCCAGTACCGCAAGGGTTACATTTGTACCCGTTTTAACACTGTAAGGAGCATAAAACGTCCAACCTGTATCGGCAGGACCGTTTCCAACTACTAAAGTCAGCAATGCAAAAATTCCACCCAGCACATAAAGCCACCACGATAACAGGTTGACTTTTGGGAATGCAACATCATCCGTACCGATCATGATGGGCAGGAAGAAGTTGCCAAAAAATGCCGGAACACTTGGGATCAGGAACAGAAAGATCATGATCACACCGTGCAATGTAAATATCTGGTTATATGTTTTGGCACCCATAATCGTCTCTCCCGGAGAAATGAGTTCCAACCGCATTAGGAATCCAAGCATCATGGCCACCAGGAAAAATGAAATGATGGCATAAAAATAGAGCAATCCGATCCGCTTATGATCTGTCGAAAAAATCCAACTGAACAATCCTTTGTTTGCCTGATAAAAATTTACCGGCTGCGTCAATGCTACTGACATGTTATTGATTCTCTTTTATTGAATTATTGATCTTGTTTTTTCTTTTCCTGAACATCAATCCGACAAACATGGATACGGCAATGAATAGTATCAGCGTGCCGGATATCCTGGTGATGTTAAAAACATATTTTTTTCCTTCGGGATCGTAACTGAAGCAATATTGCAACACTTTGTTGATGGTCGGACCGGAACGGCCTTCCGATGCTTCTACTACTGCCATTTTCAAATCAAAGGGCAAAAAGTAAGTTCCATGAAGGTAACGTGTGATTTTACCCTTAGGGCTCAGTACAATAAGTGCAGCCGGATGTACGAATTCTTCACCTGCTTTTTTTATTTTATAACCCAGCGAGTTCAAAAGACTATTGATATTGGTGCTGTCTCCGGTAAACCAGGTCCAGCCGTTTTGAACATCCTGTCCTTTAACCAGTTTGGCATAATTTGTTTTTTTGTCTTTGGCCAGTTTTGGTTTTTCTGCAGGGTCAAAACTGATGGTAAAAACCTGGTAGTCTTTTCCCAGATCCATTTTGGCTTTTGAAATTACATCGGCAACACCTTCGAGCAGGGGACTGCAAATCCCGGGGCATTCGTAATATACAAGCGCAATTACAGTTGGCTTGTCGATGGAATTTTTCAGGTTAATGGAATTGTAATTTTCATCGGTAAATATCAGGTTATTGGGAATGAAGTTGTCGAGATGTTCGTAAATACCCAATTCCTCAGGTTTTTCATCGGCAAAACCAATGTTAAATAGGACAAAAAGGGAAAAAGCAATTCCCAATACTTTTCTAAACCCATTGATAAACCTCAGATTGTTGTGAATAAGCATGATTAAAAAAAGATTTGCAAATTTAGAATTATTCTAAATAGTAAAATTGTGTACAGCCCTATTAACAAATTTTTAACAAGTTGGTTCATTGATTTGGGAGAGAATTTCAATATTTATGGATCAATTGAAAAATGCGCTGTACTTTTTTTCTAAGCAATTATTTCAGAATATTTTCAGATAGGATACTTAAAATCAGCCGTAAAATTATAATCATTAATAGTTATCTTAAATACGGCTTTTTCATTGATTAAAACTACCTGACCTAGTCTTCCGGAATTTGAACTTTCTTCCAAAAAAAATCTTGAGAAAAAAATTGAGGGTAAAATTCCAGAAGAACCTGAATTGACCGAAAAGAGTCCCATAAAATAACAACAGGAAAAAATAAGCAGGTGTGATCGCGACGATATAAACCAACACTTTGATCCAGGTTTCGGTGTGGTGCGTAATACCAAACAAAGCATAAATGGGAATTTTCACAAATACCGTGGATGATCCTGAAATTGCGAATATGCCGAATATCAGCCAAAACTGGAAATTACTCCTGATTCCCCACTTTTTCCTAAGCCTTTTGAACATATTACCTAAACAACGTCTTTAACATATTGTTTTTATTTGCATAAATGTTTAGGAAAGTTTTACTTTGCCAGTAAATATCAATCACATGTGGCCGCTTATCCTGATTCTTTTTGCTTTGATCCTGTTGGTGTTTTCCATGTTGTTGAACAGGCTGTTTCATGTGAAAGCGGTCAAACATTCATCAACTCCTGCTGAGCTGGGAATTGAATTTGAGGAAATCCATTTCCCCACAAAGAATGGTATTTCACTTTATGGCTGGTGGATACAGCATCCTGATGGTCCGGAGTGCCCCGCCCTGATCCTGTTACACGGATGGAAAAGAAACCTGGAAAGGATGATGCCCTACATCGAAAATCTGCACCAGCATTATAACCTTTTGGCATTTGATGCCAGAAGTCATGGCAGCAGCGGCAAGGATAACTATGTATCCATGCCACGCTTTGCCGAAGATATAATTGCCGCCATTGACTTCCTTAAGAGGGGAAATATAAATATTATCGGTGTGATCGGATTGTCGATAGGCGGGGCGGCGGCCATTTATGCCGCTTCCATGGATCAACGAATCAAAACCATTGTAACGGTGGGTGCTTTTGCCGACCCGGGTGAGGTAATGAAACTGGAATTTCAGAAGAAAAAAATTCCATATTACCCACTTGGTTGGTTAATACTGGAATATGTGCAATTCAGGATCGGAAACAGGTTCAGGAACATTGCACCGGATAACAATATGGCTAAAACGCAGGCCAAAATTCTGCTGATCCATGGAAAGGAAGATACGACTGCTCCTTATCAGCACGCAGAAAGGTTATTGAAAGCATCCGTTAAAAACAAAGTTGAACTCTGGGGACTCGAAGACAAAGGCCATTCCGATTGCCACAAAGAACCTGGATTCTGGAGAAGGATTCAACGTTTCCTTGAAGGTTCACTGAAATAACACGACACTTCATGGATATAATTTTAGTCAATACACAATCAGAAACTGATTGATTTTTGGGATTTGACCTTAGCATTTTATTTGTTTTTTGTCCTTTGCCCTTTACGAATTAAAAAAAAAGGCCACCTGAAGGCAGCCTATAATAATTTTTATGGAGGAGCAATTTTAATCTTTAATGATCACACCAATAGCTTCGAAAGTATAAGCGAATTCGGGTTCGGTAATGGCATCAATCTCCTCCTGCGATTTGCCGTCATCCTCAGCATAGTGCTTCAGCAGGTCGACCGGGATCAGCTCTTTTTTTGCATATCCTTCGATAATGGCCGTTTTTCCCTTGGAATCGAGCGGAATAGTAAAAGCTTCATCTTTAAAGGTGACCTTTACAACCTTCCCTTCGCCCATGTCCAAATCCATCCAGCAGCCGGAATGTTGGCAACTGGTTACAATCGTTGATTTGCATGTTATCCAAACCGAATCCTGTTCTTCCAGCATTTGAGCAAGTCCCGCAACCGCTATGGGATTTTCAGCATTAATTTTTTCACCGTAAATTCCGCTTTCTTCCGTTTTGGTGGTTGAATCAGTCATCTTTTTTTCACCCGGCGATTGGCAACCAAAAAAGATTACTACCGGTAAAATCAAATATAAAATCTTCATATTTACTGCTGTTGCGGTGTTTGTTGCGGGATATCCAATGGATTGATTTCAATATCCTGCACGTCTTCAACTTTTATAAGTTGATCATCGGTGTACCCGTTAAATTGTTTTAATACATAGTTGATAACGGCTACTCCTTCCTCAATGGTTTTTACCTGGGGAGTCATCGGGGCATTATATTTTTCACCATTAACGATCATTTCTTCATTGGAACCATTTATAGTTTGAGCAACTGCCCTTTTAAGATCGGCAAGCAGATAATCAGAACCTGCCAATGGAGGAAAGGCTCCCTTTAAACCTTTTGCATCAGCCTGGTGGCAAACAATACATTTTTCCTTGTAAATTTTTTCTCCAAGTTGTAATTGTGCTTCTAAACCCGTGTTTTCAGAAGCTTTAACCTCTTCTTTTTGGGCCGGCTCCTCTTTGGTTTGTGATGATTCCTGGTTTCCACCACCACATGAAGCTAGGAAAATAACACCTGAAATTGCTATTGCTGCAACGATATTTAACTTTTTCATGATAACGTTTATTTTTTAATGATTTAGTTTTTTTGCAAAAGTAAGTTTAATTTCCAATAATCGAATCAGCTTTAATATGTTTTTTGTTCCGGATCAAATTGTAAATTTTAAGGAATAATGAAATAGCAGTTTATATCAATCTTATTTGATCAGGCCACAGATACGGGCTAAATAAGTGTTTTGACAAATTGTCATACAAAAACCCGGTGGCACAGGCTTTGTAAATTTCGAACCAAACAAATTGATAAGATTATGCAAAAAGGAACCATCAATGTACAGACTGAAAACATTTTTCCGATCATCAAAAAATTCCTTTATTCGGACCATGAAATATTTTTAAGGGAATTGGTGTCGAATGCAGTAGATGCCACACAAAAGCTTAAGATACTGGCAGCATCGGACAAATTCAAAGGAGAATTGGGTGATCTTACCATCAAAGTTGAACTTGACAAAAAAAATAAAACCCTGAAAGTAATTGACCGCGGAATCGGGATGACGGCAGAAGAAGTGGACAAATACATCAACCAAATCGCCTTTTCAAGTGCGGAAGAGTTCATTAAAAAATATAAAGGAAAATCGGAAGCCGATAAAAATGCCTTGATCGGGCATTTCGGGCTTGGTTTCTATTCTTCTTTTATGGTTGCCGAAAAAGTTGAGATACTGACAAAAACCTACAAAAAAGGCGGACCTTCCAAAGCGGTTAAATGGGAATGTGACGGCAGCCCTGAATACACACTGGAAGAAATGGAGAAAGATGACCGGGGTACCGAAATTGTCCTTCATATTGCAGATGATTCAAAGGAATTCCTGGAAGAATACCGCATACTGGAATTATTAAAGAAATATTCCAAATTCCTGCCGGTACCCATCCAATTCGGCATGGAAAAGGTATCGGAGAAAACCGGGAAAAAAGATAAGGATGGCCATGACGAATACAAGCAGGTTGAAAAACCCCGGATCATCAACAATACCAATCCGGCCTGGACGCAAAAGCCAACCAATCTCTCAGATGAGGATTACAAAAACTTTTACCGGGAATTGTACCCGATGAATTTTGAGGATCCGCTGTTCCATATTCACTTGAATGTAGATTACCCTTTCAACCTGACCGGCATTCTGTATTTCCCGAAAGTGAAGCGGAATATTGAGGTTCAGCGCGATAAAATCCAGCTTTATTGCAA
The DNA here is from genome assembly GCA_016933115.1 of Bacteroidales bacterium. GTDB lineage: Bacteria > Bacteroidota > Bacteroidia > Bacteroidales > JAADJA01 > JAADJA01. Next base: position 27,774 of record JAFGBL010000071.1, read on the forward strand.
CCAGGTTTTCGTTACCGATTCGGTGGAAGGAATCGTGCCCGACTTCCTGACCTTACTCCACGGTGTAATCGATTCTCCGGATATACCTTTGAATGTATCGAGGAGCTATTTGCAAAGCGATGCCAGTGTGAAGAAGATTTCAAACCACATCATGAAGAAGGTTTCCGACAAGCTGGAAGAGATATTTAAAAACAACCGGGAAGACTTTGAAAAGAAATGGGATGACATCAAGGTGTTCATTCAATATGGTATGATCTCGGAACCGAAATTTTATGAAAAGGCCGAAAAACTGGCGCTCTTCAAAAATGTGGATGGGAAATATTTTACATTCGATGAGTACAAGCTTCACATTGAAAAAACGCAGAAAGACAAGGAAAATAAACTGGTTTACCTGTATACAACCGACAAGGACGAACAGCATGCCTTTATCGAGGCTGCAAAGGAGAGGGGTTACGATGTGCTGGAAATGAACGGCATTTTGGATAACCATTTTATCAATGCGCTGGAACAGAAATTTGAGAATACTTCTTTTGCCCGGGTAGATGCCGATACCATCGACAAGATCATTAAAAAGGAAGATGTGCAGCCATCCAAGCTGAATGAAGAGGACCAGGAAAAGTTGAAGCCACTCTTCGAAAAGTATATGAACAAGGAAAATTATCATGTCCAGTTTGAGAGTCTGAGTGAAAATGATCAACCGGTCATCATCACCCAACCCGAATTTATGAGGCGTATGAAAGACATGTCGAAACTAGGAGGTGGACTGGATTATATGGGAAACCTCCCCGATTCCTACAACCTGGTCGTTAATTCGAACCATAAGTTGATTTCGGAAATTCTTTCGGAAAAGAACAATAAAAAACAGGAAGACCTTGTTAAACAATTGACTGATTTGGCCAGGCTTTCTCAAAACCTTTTAAAGGGTCAGGAATTGACCGAATTTATCAAAAGAAGTGTGGACCTCATTGGCAAATAATTACTAATTTTATCCATAAACCAAATTTTATGAAAACAATTAAAAAATCCTGGATCATAATAGGAGTAATCATCATTGCATTGTTACTGCTATACTCCTCCGTCAAGCGTACCTACAATTCAATGGTTTCGTTGGATGAAGGCGTTACATCGCAATGGGCACAGGTTGAAAATGTATATCAACGGCGGGCCGACCTGATCCCCAACCTGGTTTCAACGGTAAAAGGTTATGCCGATTTTGAGCAGAAAACTTTAACGGATGTCATCGAGGCAAGGGCCAAGGCTACATCGGTTACCATTGATCCTTCCAACCTGGATGCAAATGCTATTCAACAGTTTCAGGCTGCACAGGATGGTTTGAGTTCTGCACTTTCGAGGCTGATGGTTGTGGTGGAGAGGTATCCCGATTTGAAAGCCAATCAAAGTTTTCTGGACCTGCAAACCCAGCTTGAGCGAACTGAAAACAGGATAACTGTTGAAAGACGAACGTTCAATAGCACGGCTCAAAATTACAATACTTTCATCCGGAGTTTTCCGAAAAATATATACGCATCCATATTCGGTTTTGAGAAAAAAGCCTACTTCTCGGCACAGGAAGGTGCGGAACAAGCACCTAAAGTTGAATTTTAAATTATCGTCATGGGAGTAAAAAATTTTTTAACCAGGGAAGAACAAGAGGACATCATGTATGCCATCAAGCATGCCGAACTTGATACATCCGGGGAGATCAGGGTGCATATTGAGGAATCATGTAAGGGAGACCCAATGGATCGGGCAGCCTATATTTTTGATAAACTCAATATGCAGAAAACCGAACTTCGGAATGGTGTGTTGTTATACCTTGCTATAAAAAACCGAAGGTTCGCCATTTTGGGTGACATCGGTATCAACAAGAAGGTTCCTGAAGATTTTTGGGATATCATCAGGGACAAGATGCTGAATTATTTCAGGGATGGCCATTTTTCGGATGGGCTTGTTGAAGGGATTACAATAACAGGTGAGCAGTTAAAGAAACATTTCCCTTACCAAAGTGATGATGTGAATGAACTCTCGGATGAAATATCATTTGGAAATTGAATTATAAATCGTGCGACAGGCACGGTTATGAAAGAAAGGATTCAATGATCTTACAAAAGCAAATAATAACTTTATTCATTATCGGTTTAAGCTTAACAGTTTTAGCCCAGGAACTTCCTGATAAACCTTCCCCGCCCAGGCTTGTAAATGATTATATCGGGTTACTTACTCCACAGCAAAATAATCAATTGGAGCAAAAACTGGTAGCGTTTAATGATACCAATTCAACCCAGATCGCCATTTTGATTGTCAACGACCTGGCTGGTTATGATATTGTGGATTATTCGCAGCGAGTAGCTCAAAAATGGGGGATAGGCCAGAAAAAATACGACAACGGTGTCATCATCGTACTCAAAGCAAAAACCTCTGCTTCCAAGGGTGAAGTAAACATTGATGTGGGGTATGGGCTGGAACCTGTTATTCCGGATATTACAGCCCAACAGATCATCGACAATGAGATGATCCCGCGTTTTAAAAATGATGACTATTACGGCGGACTCGATGCAGCCACAAATATTATTATGTCTTTAGCCGCAGGCCAGTTTACAGCAGAACAATATAAAAAACGAACCAAGGGCGGTGACGGTTTGGTTGGATTTATTGTTCCCATTATCGTTCTGATCATCGTCATTTCCATGATCAACCGGAATCGCAACCGGCATACCCACATAGGCAGCAGAAGCTCTTTGCCTTTTTGGACTGCATTGTGGCTGGGCAGCATGATGGGCAGTAGCCAC
>JAFGBL010000072.1 GCA_016933115.1 Bacteroidales bacterium
AAACTTAGAACACAGAACCCAAAAATCTAAACTGTAAGAAAAATAATAATGAACGAATAAATTAAATTTTAAAAAAAGCATGTTCGACCGGGATCGCTGGCAGGAAATATTTCACACACTGAAAAAGAATAAACTTCGGACGTTTATGACCGCTTTCGGTGTGTTTTGGGGTATCTTTATGCTCATCATCATGCTGGGTTCGGGCACCGGGCTTGAACATGGCGTTACATCCGGGATGGGCAATTTTGCAACCAACAGCTTTTTCGTGTGGACGCAACCTACAACCATTGCATATAAAGGATTTCCCCGGGGCAGGCGGTTTCATTTCAGGAATGATGATATCCAGGCATTGAGGGATAATATCCCGGAGATCAAATACCTTGCGCCAAAAATCCAGGGGTGGTCTTCCGGCGATGGAACCAACAATACCATTCGGAAAGATAAAACGGGCGCCTTTTCGATCATGGGCGATTTCCCCGATTGGAATAAAATCGACCCCATGGAAATTCTGGAGGGCCGTTTTATCAACGATATAGACATCCGGCAAAAAAGAAAGGTAGCTGTTATTGGTACGCGTGTAAAGGAGGTTCTTTTCGAACCGGATGAAGATCCGATCGGCGATTATATCCAGATCCAGGGAATTTACTTCCAGGTGGTTGGTGTATTTAAACCTTTGAACACCAACATTAATTTTGGAGGTGAAAAAGAACAGAGCATATTTATTCCGTTTACTACTCTGCAAAAAACCTATAATTACGGTGATATTGTAGGCTGGTTCAGCATTACTTCTAAAGATCATGTGAAAGCTTCCGTTGTTGAGGAAAAAGTAATTAAATTCCTGGCTTCACGGCACGACATCCACCCGGACGACAAGGAAGCTTTCGGCCATTTTAATTTGGAAAGCGAATTCGATAAAATGACGGGCTTGTTCAACGGAATTTCAGGTTTGATCTGGATTGTCGGGATCGGGACGCTACTTGCCGGGGTGATCGGGATCAGCAATATCATGCTGGTGATCGTAAAGGAAAGAACCAAGGAAATCGGGATACAGAGGGCCATCGGAGCTACACCTTTAAATATCATTAGCCAGATCATCACCGAATCGGTTTTCCTGACGGCGTTGGCAGGATATTTTGGGCTTGTGGCCGGGGTAGCATTGGTTGAAGCCATTAATTATGCACTGGTATCCAGCGGCGCAGATAACGAGATGTTCAAGAGGCCGGAGGTGGATTTTAAAATAGCCGTAACTGCCCTTGTGATTTTGATTTTCACAGGTGCACTGGCAGGTTTGATCCCGGCGCAGAGGGCAATCCGTATTAAACCCATTGATGCTTTAAGGGACGAATAAACCTGAAAGGAACGATGATAAGCATAATTGCAACTTGTTGAGAACTTGGATAAAATATTTTTGGCTGTCTACAGGGCTTTTCTTTGGGAGTGCTGTGACCGGGCAACATTTTCAAATGGAAATCTCTCCTGCTGACTCTGCATATTATCTGGCAATTCCTGAATACAATCCGCCGGAATTGATAAAACCAATAAAATCAGAATACAAAATTGATAATTCAGAACAACCATATTTCCCACCGATTGTTAATCAAATAGGATGGGAATGCCACATTTTAAACGGAATATATTATAACCTCTCTTATGAATTGAATCGGATCAGGAACGCGACCGGTGATCAGCCGGAAAACCAGCTTCCTTCGCATTTTACACTTAATTTTCTGAATGAAGGTTTATATGAAAAGGAGGCCAATTTAATCCTGGGGTGGGAGGTAGCAAAGAATTTTGGAACACCGAGCATTGAAGATTATGGGGGAATCCATTATGGAGGGCATACCAGGTGGATGACCGGGTATGAGAAATACTACCGGGCGATGAAAAACAGGGTCGATCGCTATTACTATATCAACACAGCCGACATTGAGGGCCTCGAAAAATTAAAGCGTTGGTTATCGGATCATGGGGGGACTTCAGAAGCTGGAAGCCTGGCCAATTGCCTGGTCGGTTCTACCTCTTTTGCATCCGACACACTTGTCCCCGGGACGGAAGAGGAAGGCCATCTAATTGTGACAGCCTGGGGTATTTATCCTGGCCACAGTGCTACGATCGTTGGGTACAATGATTCCATCAGGTTTGATCTCAACAAGGATGGAAAATACACCAATAACGAGGATATCAACGGTGACGGTAAGGTAGATTTGAGTGATTTTGAGATCGGGGCTTTGAAAGTTGCCAATTCATTTGGTACGGAATGGGGAGACGACGGATTTATTTATATAATGTACCGATTGTTATCAACTACAACCGGTAACGGAGGAATTTGGGCCAACCGGGTTTACATCCTAGATGCGCGAGAGCATGATCCGCTCCTTACCTTAAAATTGACCCTTAAACACGATTCGCGCAATAAAATTAAAATTTCGGCAGGAATTGCTGCCGATACTGCCTCGATGACTCCCGAATTTGTTCATGAGTTTTATATTTTCAACTACCAGGGGGGTGATTTTTATATGCAGGGAGGTACTCAGGAAGAAGATAAAACCCTTGAAACCGGGTTGGATTTGACGCCTTTGCTCAGCTATGTAAATACCGGACAGGCGGCCAGGTTTTTCCTGTTGGTCAACGAAAAGGATCCGGATGGAGTGGGTACCGGCGAGATCGTTAGATTCAGCCTCATGGATTATTCTGATGGGGTTGATGAATTCAACTATCCCGACAAAAATATTCCACTCCATGAAAACGGCCTCACACAGTTAAGCATGATTCATACCATTAATTTCGATGAAGTAGTGATCACCACCGAAAATACTGAAGATGCTATTCCCGGACAATCCTATACTCTTCAGTTGCAGGCGGAAAATGGTACTCCGCCATACCGGTGGAACATTTCTTACCAATGGGATCAGGAAACTACAAATGAAACGTTTCCTATGATAAACGAGGAAAAGCTCCAGGTGAATTACGGTTTTGCAAACAGGGATCTGGAATTCGATTTTCCGTTTTTCAAGCGGGCTTTTAACCAGGTTTACCTGAGTGTTGACGGGTATATTTTATTTTTCTTAGAAAATCCTTACAACTTTAATAATTTGGGTGATTATTCCATTCTGCTGCGCAATCAACAGGTCATCATGCCTTTCTTCGCTGATGCAGATGTTCCGGGCGAAACGGATTATGGCATCTGGTGCGAAGGCAATGAGCAAGAAGTAATTTTCAGGTGGAAGACGATTGGTAAAAACAGGGACGGAACAGAATTGAATTTTGCGACCCGGTTGACATCTACAGGTGAAATTAATTTTTATTACGGTGAAATGAAGTTTGCCGACTCCATACGCTGGTGTTCGGGCCTTAGCAATGGGGACGAATTCAATGTTTTGTATTCCGGCATATCCAACCTCAGCGATCTGGATGAAAACCTCAAATTGTCCTATGTGCCGCAGAAATTCCCCGCCGACATGTCGATGGAAGAAAATGGAATTTTTAGCGGAACCCTGCCAGATGATACTGCTTCCTACCATATCAATTTTAGGGTTACTGATTCCAGGAAAATCAGCAAAACAAAGCAACTGACACTTCATGTTCTCCAACCAGATACGCTCAAACCGGATACCGCCAACCACCAGGCTTTGCATCAAAATTACCCAAATCCTGCAAGCGATTATACCTGGATTGATTTTAACATTTTGGAGGAATGTCATGTCCTTTTGGAAATTTATAACCTCCAGGGTAAAAAAGTGGCGACGTTGGTCAATACCGTTTTACCACCTGATGTATATAGCATAAAAGTGGATTTATTGACGTTTAGGGATGGTGAACTTCCTGGTGGACTTTATTTTTATACCATAAAAATGAACGAAGAAAGAGTTACCAGGAAAATGATTATCATCAGGTAGGGAATTCTTTCGGAAAATTTTACTTTTGCCCCTTATTTTTATCAAGCGATTTTAAAATGGTATTCAGTTCACCGGTATTTCTGCTGATTTTTTTACCAGCAACCTTATTCTTTACGCTTATACTGCCCAGGAGATTTCAGAATATCATGCTGCTGATCGCCAGTTTGATCTTTTACGCATGGGGTGGCGTAAGTTTTTCGTTGATCATGCTGTCGTCCATTGTGATCAATTTTATTGCCGGAAGACAAATCGAGAAAAGAGCCGGAAAGCAAGGTGCTAAAAATGCACTTATCATTGGCTTGGTGCTCAACCTATTGTTATTGGGCGTGTTCAAATATGCAAATTTTTTTGTCGACAACCTGAATGTTATACTGGGGTGGGCCGATCTGACCCCCATTACAATGAAACCGATTTATTTGCCTATAGGAATTTCATTTTTCACTTTCCAGGCCATTTCTTACATTGTGGATGTTTACAGGAAGGAAACCCCGGCGCAGAAAAACCCTGTCGACCTTGCCCTTTATATTGCATTGTTCCCCCAATTGATAGCAGGGCCCATCGTCCGCTACCATGATATTGCCTACCAGTTAAGACACAGAATTCCCAACCTGGAGAAATTTGCTTCCGGTGTTGAGCGGTTTATCATAGGCCTGGCCAAAAAAGTATTGATCGCCAATACAATGGCCCAGGTGGCGGACAATATTTTCGGATTGGAACTTACTGAAATGAGCACTGCAACCGCCTGGCTGGGAGCCATTGCCTATTCATTCCAGATCTATTTCGATTTTTCTGGTTATTCGGATATGGCCATTGGTTTGGGGCGAATGTTCGGGTTCGAAATACTGGAAAATTTTAATTTTCCATACATCTCAAAATCAATTCGCGAATTCTGGCGAAGGTGGCATATATCGTTGTCCACCTGGTTCAGGGATTATCTGTATATTCCACTCGGTGGGAACAGGGTTTCGCAGGGAAAAGTTTTCAGGAACCTGCTGATCGTTTTCTTCCTTACCGGCTTTTGGCATGGTGCTGCCTGGAATTTTGTCGTGTGGGGCATGCTTCATGGGTTTTTCCTGGTGATCGAAAGGGTCGGTTTCGGGAAATTCATGGAAAGGTTATGGTCGCCGTTTCAACATCTGTATGTTTTAATAGTAGCCATATTTGCATGGGTTTTATTCAGGGCCGACAGCCTGGAATATGGTTTCGGTTTTATTAAAAATATGATGGGATTTGCCCATCAGCCCTTCAACTGGGACTATTTGCTGGAATATCTCAACCAGGAAGTTTATGTGGTTCTGATTATTGCAACTATCAGTTCAACAACCTTTTTAATATATATTCAGAAACAATTCAACCGATTTCAAACGAATTTGAATATTTCGGTCAACGGACTGGTAAACGGTATGTTTTCATTCATTTCGGTTGCAGGATTGATAATTTTACTTGTTATGTGTTTGACTTACCTGGCGTCGAGCACTTATAATCCATTCATTTATTATCGGTTTTAGCATGGGTAAGATCAAATCGACACATATCAGGTCTTTTGTTTTGAGCGCTTTGTTCTTACTGGTGATTTACATGCCATTTATTGACAACCTGTTTCATTTCTCAACAGATGCCCTGCCTGCTGAAAACCGGCGCCTTGCTCCAAAACCAAAAATGAACATTACCAGCCTGGATTATTATCCCGAAAAATACGAAGCCTTTTTTGATGACCATTTTAATTTCCGCAACGACCTCATTCTGTTGTATTCGGGATTCAGGCTTAATTTATTGGGAATTTCACCTTTCGATAAAGTAGCTGAAGGCAAAAACGGGTTCCTTTTCAATGCACACGAATACCTTGCTGAATACCGGAGTAAGGACCTCTTTTCTAAATCAGAATTGAAACGAATCGCGCAAGCTTTTGAATACAGGCAAACATGGTGCAACGAGAGAAGAATAAAATATTATGTAGCTGTTGTTCCCAGCAAACCTACAATTTACGAAGAAAACACACCTGACTTTGTTTACCGGGTTCATGGTATATCCAGGTACGATCAACTGAAAGAATACCTCACTGAAAATTCTACATTCAGAATGATTGACCTTAAGAATGCTTTGCTCAGCCATAAAAAAGATTATTTGATCTACTATAAAACCGATCAGCATTGGAATAACCTGGGTGCTTTTTTCGGTTATGAAGCGATCATGAAATCAATCAAAACCGATTTTCCGGCTCTGGACGTCCTTTCGCCGGATGATTATAAACTTGAAATTGATTCGATTGGAGGAAAAGGCCTTGCCTGGCTGATCAACAAACCCGACGATTACCCTGATACTGATATCATTCTTCATCCTTTATTTACACCAAGGGCACAATCGGGAGAGAAAGCAAATTATCCCATCCCGGAGACTTTCTATTATAAAAATGAATACGAGGTGAGGTTTTACATTCCAGGCAGTAATCAACCCAAAGCTATGATCATCAGGGATTCGTTTACCAACGCGCTGATGCCTTATTTAAATGAAACCTTCAGCGAAACTGTTTACATTTGGGATAACTGGCAATACCAGCTGAATAAGCCGATTGTTGAGCAAGAGAAACCTGATATCCTGCTGGTGATCATGACGGAAATACATTTCTTTAAATTGCTTAACAATATTGAAGAGTTCGAAGATTTACCTGTGAATTGATTTATAAATAAAAATCAATTATTCTTTTTACCAATCAGAAATT
>JAFGBL010000073.1 GCA_016933115.1 Bacteroidales bacterium
CTGAATATTAAGATGATAAGAAATAGTGGTACTTGGTGCCCTTGGTGGCAAAAAAATGTATATCAATTGCCACCAAGACACTAAGACTTAAAGGTTTCACCAAGATTAATCATATGTCAGCAATTTCATTATAAAATATTTTGAAATAAAATTTAAACAGTTTCTAAATCACTTTGGTATTTTTTCATTGTTGTACATTTTATTGGTTATTTCTTGTACAAATTCAATGAAAATTGCCTTAGTGACTGATAACCATTCTTTTAAATATTAACATCGCTGTGTTTATTTCTTTACTGTTATCCTTATCTTTGATTTTTAAACAGTCTCTAAATGCAAAAAAAAAATGATCATATCCTTGATTGCTGCAATGGGAACCAACCGGGTCATCGGGAAGGGCTTCAAAATGCCGTGGCACCTTCCGGATGAGCTCGGTTATTTTATGGAAACCACCAGGAACCACTCCGTTTTAATGGGAAGAAAAACCTTTGAGGCATACAGAAAAGTGATGAGTGGCCATAAAGTGATCGTAGTGACCTCCCAGAAAAATTATAATGCAGATTATGCCGATGTGGTTCATTCGGTTCACGAAGGAATTGAAAAAGCAAGACTGGCCGGCGAGCAAGAGCTTTTTATTTCGGGTGGCGGTGAAATTTTTAAAGAAACCATTGATATTGCCGATAAAATCTACCTAACGATTATAGATCATGATTTTGAAGGAGATGTTTTTTTCCCGGAATTGAAAGAAGACCAATGGAGATTAATTTCCAAAGTGCATCATGGTACTGACGAGCGGCATGCTTATAAATTCGATTTCCTGGTATATCTTAAAACCGATTGACCCTTTATAAGCGCCTGGCGGTTGTCAATAGAAATCTATCAGACTGATCTCAAAGATCAAAACGGAATTGGCAGGAATTTCGCCGATGGCCTGGCTTCCATAACCCAGAGCACTTGGAATGAAAAACAATCCGCTGCCTCCGTTTTTAAGCAATGGTATCCCGATTTTCCAACCCTGGATCAATCCGTTGAGGGGAAATGAAGCAGATGAGTTGCCTGTTGTTTCATCGAAAACGGTCCCATCGGTCAGATAACCTTTGTAACTGACCGTAATGGTTGAATTCAGGTCTGGATGATCTCCCGAACCCTCATTTGATATGATATAATATAAACCGGATTCATGCCGGGTAGCAGACAATCCGTTTTGATTGAGGTAGTCGTTGATGATCTGATCATCTTTTTCCGCCTGTGTTTGTTCTTCACTTTTTTTGCATGATGAAATGGAAAGAATGAAAATTCCCAGAAAAACCAAATATTTCATATGTGTTTTTATTTGCTCAAAAATTGAATTTGCAAGTATACAAAACAATTGAATTTCAAACCGATTTTCAAATTAACATAAATATGTGGATAAATAACTGCAAATTGAAATTTAAGGCCACAAACAATATCGGATATTTGTACAACGTTGAATTTCAACTTTTATGAAAGCGGTATTTCTTACAATCACCCTGGCAATATCATTTGTTTCGACAGCTTTTGCACAGCTTCCTGAACGCAGGATCAGCAAGGAAGAGTACATCGAAATGTATAAGGATATCGCCATTGAAGAGATGAATACCTTTGGGATTCCGGCCAGTATCACATTGGCACAGGGCATACTCGAATCGTCGCACGGAAACAGCACACTGGCTAAAAAGGCCAACAACCATTTCGGCATCAAATGCCACAAAGGATGGAACGGGAAAACCTATCACATGGACGATGATGCACACAACGAATGTTTCAGGCAGTATAAATCGAGCTACGAATCCTATAAGGACCACTCCATTTTTCTGTCGACACGCGACCGGTACGCTTTTTTATTCGAACTGGATATTTCCGATTACGAAGGCTGGGCCAACGGATTAAAAAAGGCCGGTTATGCTACCAACCCCAACTATCCTCAATTGCTGATAAAGATTATCGAGGATCATGAACTCTTTAAATACGACAGATACTACGACAAAACCCTGGCGGCAAAAAACAAATCTTTTTCGGATCATGAGGTAGTTCCTGCTGGGCAACAGGTTTTGGGTGATTTTAAACCCCTTGAAATGGGTGAAGGCGGCAGGCAAATTTATTCAAACAACGGCTTGAAATTCATTTTTGCCCGTGAGGGGGATGATTTTTATAAAATTGCCCAGGATTTCAACATTTATACTTTCCAGATTTATAAATATAACGACCTGAAGAAAAAGGAAGAAATCAGGGAGGGGCAGATCATTTACCTGGAAAAGAAGAAAAATCATGCAGGCAGCCTTACACATACGGTAAAGCCTGGAGAAACGCTGCATGATATTTCACAAATGTACGGGATCAGGCTGAAAAAACTTTGCAAATACAACAGCCTCGCGAAAGACGCCGTGTTATACCCCGATCAGAAGATTAAATTAAGAAAATAACAACCCATTGCTGTGAAAAACGGAATTGCAAAAACGCTTCTTTTCACCTTTCTGGTGCTTTTCTTCCTGTTCGTCATTTTGCAATCCCATTTTTATATTTTCCGGGCTACTCCTGAAATTACCAAATCTCAGCAAAGAGAGATCGTTCAGCTTGCGGCGGAAGCATTAAAAACCAGTGATGTTCCAGTCGGTGCACTTCTTTTATATGATGACGACATCATCGGTAAAGGATTCAATACGGTGAACAAGGACAGGAATGTAGCAGGCCACGCCGAGATCAACGCGATCAATGATGCTGTTCAAACTATGGGTATGGAAAAATTCAAACGGCTCAACCGGGATAAACTCATTTTGGTTTCTTCGTTCGAACCCTGCGAAATGTGCAAAGGCACCATGCTGCATTACAACATCAAAAAGGTATATTTCATGAAGGATAAATCGTTGTTGCATTGGATAAAAAACGGTTATAAATCATTCCGTTACGAGTGGAAGAAAAAGAAAATTGAAGGCGCACAATTACAGGATTCATTGTTTATGCTGCATCCCGATTATCCCGGCAAAAAGGATTAAAAATGAAAATTCCTTTTTCATACATGGCTTTTCTGGGTTTGGGAATTTTCATTGCCCTGGTTGCCTGCATTGAACAGAATGCCGGACCATATTTGAAAACAGTAATATTTGACCCTGAATCCCGGATTTTATCCATTGATCCGGATAAACAGCAGGATACGGTTTTTCAGCAAGTCATCCATTTTTCGGGTATCCGGCACAAGGGATACGGATTGATCCTGAACATGGATCAGGCAATGACAAAAGAACAGGTTGATTCGATCAAACTTAAACTCCAAAAACTTGACATCAATGCAATACATGATTTCAAAATTTTTGATACAGTTTCTCCTCCAATGAATGTAGTTGTTGCCATTGAAAATGCCAAGTTTTGCTGGATTTTGGCAGATTCAAAAAATGGGAACGAAATGGCATTTCTGAACCCTGATTTCATCTCAGCATTAAAACAATCTGCAATTAACGGAGGGATAATCGTTGCAGATCAAACGTATTCAGCAAAGCTAAAACAGCTTCTTATCAATCAATGATTCAATGTGTTTTGATTCCTGTTTAGGTTCCAGGGTCGGTTGTTGAATAATTTCTGTGTATAAATCCAAAAATGATTTTTCACAAATTAGGGAGGAGATGCTTCAATGCGTTCAGCAAGTAAAACAATTTTATTGGCCTTTCAACTCATTTTTTTTGTCATTCTGAGAGGAGCGAAGAATCTTCTGTCTCACACCGTCTCAAGTCTTCCAGCAATGAACGGGGGTCGGAAAGACCTGGACCTTTTAATCTGCCTAACAACAATTTTTTTAATAAGGACTAGGATAGATAATCAATTCTAATTCGCTTCCCAGTGGCACTTCAAAATTTGTAATAATGGTGATTGCATCCGTGGCCCTGAATACAACTTTTTCATTTGCCGGGACTGAAATTGAATA
>JAFGBL010000011.1 GCA_016933115.1 Bacteroidales bacterium
ATTTTTACCCATTGCCATGTAGACCACATCCTCGGAAATAATTTTGTGGCTAAAACCTGGGGGCTAAAACCGGAAATCCACAAGGCCGGACTTCAATTCCTTGTAAATGGCCAGCAACAGGGGCGTATCTATGGGTTTGAAATGGATAAAAACATCGAACCGGAAAATTTCATTGAAGAAGGAGACAAAATACAATTCGGCAATTCCGAACTTCAGGTGGTTTACACACCGGGCCACGCCGACGGAAGTATCTGTTTCATATGCCATCCACAAAAATTTGTGATCGTCGGGGATGTTCTTTTCCGCGACAGCATAGGCCGGACCGATTTTCATACCGGCGATTACGACATTCTGATGCGAAGCATCCATACCAAATTATTTACCCTTGATGACGAATTCACCGTTTATTCGGGACATGGGCCCGAAACGACCATCGGGTATGAGAAGGTGAATAATCCGTTTATTAGGTTCTGAGTTCTGGGTTCTGAGTTCTGAGTTCTGGGTTCTGAGTTCTGGGTTCTGAGTTAAAAAGAAATTTAAGTTCTCCAGGATTTTTTTATTCGATTTTGCAGCGTTTAGTTTCTTCCTATCGTAATGGTTAATAAATGCGATTGAATTTATTCAGAGTAAAAGCGATTAATACATCTTTAAAAAAACCGTTATGAAATACAAAAAACCAATCCTCATTTTTTTCATCCTATCAGTTTTATTTTTAAGTTGCTCAAAGAATGAAGTAACGGATCCGGGGAATATTGATTACCAACAAAAAATATTTCTGACAGAAAAAGGTAAAGCGCTGGTTCAGGCCGACAATACTTTCGGGATTAAACTTTTTAAAAATCTGAACGAAATTTCTGAAGGGAACGGCAATATCATTATTTCACCGTTGAGTATTTCTATAGCCCTGGGAATGACTTACAACGGGGCCAACGGTGAAACCGAAGCGGCGATGCAGAACACACTGGAGCTGCAGGGCCTAAGTGTCGAAGAAATCAACCAGGGATACAAAAACCTGATCGATGCACTCACAACCGTCGATCCGCAGGTTACACTGAATATTCCAAATTCGATTTGGTATCGAAATACCTTCAGTGTGGAACAGGAGTTTATCGACCTGAACCAAAACTATTTTTATGCTGAAGTCAATCCACTCGATTTCAATGACCCGGAAGCAGTTGATATCATTAATAACTGGGTTGCAGTAAATACAAACAACAAGATCGAGAAAATTTTAGATGAAATTCCCATTGAAGCTGTCATGTACCTCATCAATGCAGTGTATTTCAATGCTACCTGGAAATACGAATTTGATGAACAATACACCCTGCCTGAAACATTTTACCTGGCTGATGGAACGACTAAGCAAGTGGACATGATGAAACAAGAGGCAACCCTGAATTATATTTCAAATAATTTATTCGAAGCTGTGGATCTGTATTACGGCAGTTCCAACTTCAGTATGGTGGTAATGCTTCCGAGAAATGGTTATTCACCTGGTGACATCATCAATGAAATGACTCCTGAAAACTGGTCAGATTGGATGACAGGGTTCGGTGAAATGAACATCAATTTGTCATTGCCAAAATTCAAATTAAGATATGATACTTTACTAAACCAGGTACTTGGTAATTTGGGAATGGGAATTGCCTTTAATCCGGGAATGGCTGATTTTACCGGGATAAATAGTAATGGTAGCCTTTATATCAGTTTCGTCAAACATAAAACCTATATCGATGTAAATGAAGAGGGAACCGAAGCAGCTGCAGTTACAATTGTAGGAATCGAATATACAAGTATTGGCGGAGATACCCCATATCAATTCATGGTGAACAGGCCGTTTTTATTTGCAATTAAAGAAAGGGATACGCAGGCCATTATTTTCCTGGGAAAAGTGATGGAACCGGAGTATGAGGAGGAAGAATAGCACAGTAATAAAATTTAGGTGGGTTTTATCTTGCCCTCATAAAAAGAGGAAAACCAACGGGGAATTCACCAGCAATAAAATGGATTAATTTCCTGGATTATTTATTCATAATAAAAAAATGATGTAAATTGGTAGCTATCGAAGCAAAGAAAATTTAAACATTGAAGGATCATTCGGACGAAGCCGGAATTATCAGGAATTGCAAGACCGGCAGGCTTAGGCACCAGGAGGTTTTTTACCGGCATTTCTATGGTTATGTCATGGGAATTAGCCTGCGCTATGCCTACACCCGGACCGACGCTTCCGAAATTGTGAATGACAGTTTCTTGAAAGTTTTTAGAAACATAAAAAAATACGATGAAGAATTGTCCATTAAACCCTGGTTAAGAAAAATAACAGTGAATACAGCCATCGATTATTACAGGAAAAATGCCCGTTTCGAACCCGTACTCGAAATTGAACAGGCGGTAAATGAATCGTTTGATGAAAATCAGGTGGATCAACTGATTTATGAAGATTTGAAGAAGCTGCTTGATGATCTGCCGGAGATTTACAGGCTAATATTTAACCTTTACGAAATTGACGGTTATACTCACCAGGAAATTGCGAAAAAATTGGACATCAATGAAAGTACATCAAGATCATACCTGACACGGGCAAAAAAGAAAATGAGGGTGCTGGTGGAAAAGTTTTTTGAAAGAAAAAATGAAAGAAAAATTAGAACATAAGCTAACCAACAGGATCAACGAGGTTTTCAATTCCCATGATCCGGATTTCAATCCGCAGGACTGGGAAAAAATGAAAACCATGCTGGAGGGCGATCTTGTACCTTTCAAATTGTACTTTATCAATTATCTGAAAGTGGCGGCTATTGTCCTGCTTTTGGCAGTCGATGGCTTTTTCCTGTGGAAAATGAATAACAATCCTTCTCAAGAAATGGGGGAAAAAGTTCAAACCATTGCAAACCAGGAAGAACAACCAGATATAAAAGAACTGGCTCCTCAAAATTTGGCACAGGAAGATAATTTCAAAGCAGGCCCTGAAAGCGTTTCAAAGCAAAATATAAATGACGAACCTCAAATTCACCATACAAGTGAATTATACCAAAATCCTAAACAGGGTAAATTAATTGAAAAAAAGGACAATTCATTGGTTCAGGAAATTTTGGGAGCCCCGGACATCAAACAGTCTCCCGAAGCCATTCAAATTGTGGTATCCGATCTTTTTACAGATTTTAATCCCGAAATTGAGATCCGCTTCCGGCAGGATGAGTTGTATTTAGCGAATGTCAGCAACTCCAGCAACTCAAAAAGCAGTGATGAAAAAATGCCGGCAATCTATCCATCGGATTCACGGAAACCCAGGTCAAGCCTGGGGGTGGAGGTTGCTTCTTTTACACAATATTCTCCTGATGATTTAAATCCCGGTTTGGGTATAGGCGCTGGTTTCGCGGCAAACATACCGGTTTTCAAGGGGCTCGCCTTTGCCCCGGGACTGACAATTAACCGGCAAAACCTTGCCTATAACGATCAAAATACCCTGGAAGAGGCAACCAGTTATACTACAACCAATAGTTATGATATTCAGAATTTCCTTTCTGATAATCCAGAAATTTCACCTACTGAAGTCAGCCTCACCGCACTTGACATTCCGCTCAACTTGCAATACCGGTTTATTGAACGCAAAAAGACGAATTACTTTGTTGAATTTGGAGTTTCAAGTCTACTTTACATTTCGGAAAGCTACACCTACGAATTTCCAAACGATGTTTCGGGCGGATATGATGTTGGGGCATTCCAAACTTTTGATTTTGCCAGTTTACTGAATTTTTCGGCAGGAATGGGTTACCGGCTTGGTACACGATTCGATATAGTAGTGAATCCTTATCTGAAATATCCGGTTAGTAATCTTTCGGACGCTGAACTGAAGTTCGGAAACGGCGGTATTAAAATGAAATTTATGATTTTTCCAAAAAACTAAATATATGAAAAAAGGACTTTTTTTATTGACAGGGATTTTATTCCTTTTCACCATGGTGATGGCACAATCCGGGAGGATCGGATTTTACGGAGGCACAAATTTTTCGGGTATCAACGGCAATTATAGTGCTTATGGTTATCAAACGACCGTTATCAAAGATATGAACCGCATGCAAATGGGTTTAATATTATCCATCCCATTATCCGAAAGATTAAGTCTTTATTTGGATCCGGGTTATTTTGAAAAGGGCTTTAATTTCAATGAAGATAAAGATCTGGACGTGAATGTAGCATATTCGGGAAGCCAGCGATTCAATTATATACATTTACCATTTACGATAAAACTTGGTTTAACAAAAAATCAACTTTTTTACTTGCGATCGGGTTTCTACTATGCATTCTTATTGTCATCACAGGTGAAAAGTGATATTACCTATAGCTATCCTGATGAGATTATATCCGAATCAAGCGATGAAAAAAACACCGATAAAATGAATAAAACCGTGCTTGGATTGGTGACTGCTGTGGGTATGGATGTCCCGCTTTCAGAAAAGATCAGCATCATCCTTGATCTGTCTTACAACCTTGACCTGACCAATCCTATGAAGGATAATTATCCGCAGTACTGGTGGAATAAAAGCGATTATTATTTTAATAATGTAAATGTAAGGAACAGCGTTTTCACAATTTCGGCAGGACTTACTTTCAAAATTTAATTCAGGAATTTAGCTTATGTACGAGTATTTGGGTATCAATGTCATTCATGCATTTGAAGTGGCCTTTGGGGCATTCTTTAAATCCAAGCTTACTGCAAGGTCTGCATGAAAGCCCTTTTACTTCAAGGATGGTTGATTTTTCCGCATCGCCCGGCAGGTAGGGATACATTCCGAATTCCGGAATGGTGTTGCCCCACAGGCTGATGGTTTCTTTTTTAAAGGCAGCGGCAAAATGCATCAGACCGGTATCATTGGTCACAATTATTTCTGCCTGTTGAACCAGGGATGCGGATTGATTGATAGTGAACCTGCCACAAGCATTAAAAACAAATTCGCCGGATGATTTTTTGATCCGTTCCCCTTTTTCTCTGTCTTCCGGACCACCCAATAGTACAACAGGCCGTTTAGTACAATTCAGGACTTCAATAATCTTTTCTTCCGGATAAATTTTGGTGTTATGCTTCCCTCCGATCACCCAGCCGATATATCCATTTTGAAAGCCAGATGGAAAAGTTTTCAAATCAACAACATCCTCTTTTGGAATAAAATAATCGAGCCCTTTTTGGTCATTTTGTAAGCCCAGGTTTTTTACCGCATCGAAATAACGGTCAACAATATGGATCCTGGGCAGTTTATCGATCTTGAACCGGACGATCAGCCACTTTTTAACATTGATTTTATTAAAAGTCGTGAAACTTTTCTGCAATTTAATAATCACCCCTTTTGAACGGAAATTTTTATGCAGGTCGATCACCTGATCATAATTTTCCTTTTTCAACCGGGGAATCACTTCCGCGATGTCACGTTTAATACTGAAAATCTTGTCGATATAAGGATTTGCAGCCAGAACCGGCACAAATTGTTCCTTGGTCAAATAATGGATTTCAGCATCCGGCATTTGTTGTTTCATACATCGGATTACAGGTGTTGTCAGTACGATGTCACCTATGGAGCTAAAACGTATGACCAATAATTTTTTCAAATCAATTTTTTTCAAAAATAATATTTCTGAGTGACTAGAATGACAAGCATAACTAAATTGACTAAAATTTAGAATGACCAGAACCAATAATAAAAAACTTATAATCAATTCCATCCCGATAGCTATCGGGATCAACCTATTTCAACCGGTTTACCGATTTACCTTTTAAACTGATTCAACTAATTACCTAATTTTGCACCATGATTTTGACAGATACACATACCCATCTTTACCTCGATGCTTTCGATGAAGACCGTCAAAAAGTGGTGGAGAATGCCATGAATAACGGGGTAAAATATATGCTGCTTCCCAATATCAACAGCGATTCAGCAGAAAGTTTGATAAAATTATGCGATCAATTTCCTGACAACTGTTTTCCGATGATGGGCCTTCATCCTACTTCAGTTAAAGAAAATTATAAGGAAGAACTGGATTTGGTGACCGAATGGCATGAGCAGGAAAGATTTGTTGCTGTGGGCGAGATTGGCATCGATCTTTATTGGGATAAAACCTTTCAAAAGCAGCAGGAGGAAGCGTTCCGGTTCCAAATCGAACTTTCATTAAAAAGAAATTTACCCATCGTGATCCACTCCAGGGAATCGATTGATGAAACTGTTAATGTATTAAAAGATTACAAAAATACCGGCTTAAAAGGAGTATTCCACTGTTTTACCGGAAATGTGGTTCAGGCCAATGAGGTGATTGAAATGGGATTCATGCTTGGGATCGGAGGAGTAGTCACCTTTAAAAATTCAGGACTGGCTGAAACAATCAGTCAAATAGATATGAAGTATATTCTATTGGAGACCGACTCACCATTTTTGGCGCCAATGCCTTTTAGAGGAAAAAGAAATGAAAGTGCCTACACCAGGATCATTGCCCAGAAAATTGCTGACATTAAAAATACGAACCTCACTGAAGTAGCAGAAATTACTACAGAAAATGCAAAAAGGCTTTTTAATTTACCGATCAATGAGCAGTAAACCTTCAATTTTAATCATTTATACCGGCGGAACCATCGGGATGATAATCGACCAGCAATCAGGGGCATTGAAACCTTATAATTTTGATAACCTAATCGATTATATACCTACGCTCAAATTATATAATTACGAAATCGACTCCTATTCCTTCGAGCCGTCAATGGATTCTTCCAACATGAATCCGGAAATGTGGAGTAAAATTGCAGATGTAATTGAAACCAATTACGAAAAATACGATGGTTTCGTTGTATTGCATGGGTCCGATACGATGGCTTTTACCGCTTCGGCTTTAAGTTTTATGTTACAAAACCTTAACAAACCGGTGATATTAACCGGTTCTCAATTGCCACTCGGAATGGTGAGAACGGATGGTCGTGAAAACCTGCTCACATCGGTTGAAATTGCTGCTGCCAAAGAAGATGAGACACCCGTTGTTCCAGAAGTTTGTGTTTATTTTGAAAGCGAACTATTCAGGGGAAACAGGACTCATAAATTCAATGCACAGAACTTCCAGGCGTTCGGTTCGCCCAACTATCCTGCCCTTGCTCACGCAGGAGTATACATTGATTATAACAGGAATGCCATTCACAAACCGAATTTTAAAAAACTAAAGGTGATCCGGAATATGAATTGTAATATTACGGTATTGAAACTTTTTCCGGGGATAACCGAAAATACAGTTCAATCCATTTTAAATGCCGATGGTTTGAAAGCCGTTATCCTGGAAACTTTCGGTTCGGGAAACGCTCCCAATTATCCATGGTTTATTGATCAGCTAAAAAAAGCGATTGATAAAAATAAAATTATCCTGAATGTAACGCAATGCCAGTCAGGAATGGTTGAAATGGGAAAGTACGAAACAAGTGTTCAACTTAAAAACATTGGGGTGATCAGTGGAAGGGATATAACATCAGAGGCTGCAGTAACAAAACTTATGCACTTGCTGGGAAATCTGGAGGACCCTGAAGAGGTGCGGAAACAACTGCAAAATTCAATTGTTGGGGAAATGACTGTCAATTGATTAAAAAAAAACATATCTGCTTTTTTAAAATGAATTTTTTTGTACTTTAGCCCCCAATTATTTCAAATATGTGGGAGCCTAAAATACTTAACAGGAGAGGTGACCGAGAGGCTGAAGGTGCACGCCTGGAAAGTGTGTGTACGCCAAAAGCGTACCGAGGGTTCGAATCCCTCTCTCTCCGCAAAAGTCTGATATTAAAAGAGAAAATAACAAGTTAAATTATTTACGAATCAATAAAAACTAACTATGAAAAAATTAATTGTTTTTTTGACTTTAGCAGGGATGCTAACATTCGGGATTACAAATTTCGTTGTGGCCCAGGAGGATATTCAGGATGAAACCATGACCGAACAAACCGATACTGCAGCAGTTCAGGATGATACGGTCGCTATGGAAGAAACCGCACCAGCCATGGAAGCTGAAGCTACTGAAGAAAAACCGCAATCGTTTCACCAGATTTTAAAAGAGAAATTCATTGAAGGTAGCCCCGGATTTATGGGTATTGTACTGTTAACACTTATCCTCGGCCTGGCCATGGCCATTGAAAGGATCATTTATTTGAACCTTTCAACTACCAATACTCAAAAATTACTCAATAAGGTTGAAACTTCACTGGAAAACGGTGGAATTGATGCAGCCAAAGAGGTTTGCAAAAATACCCGCGGACCGGTTGCCGGAATTTTCCTGCAGGGCCTCGACCGTTTTAACGAAGGTTTGGATGTTGTTGAAAAATCAATTATTTCATACGGCGGTGTATTGATGGGCCGTTTGGAAAAAGGACTTAGCTGGGTAGCACTCTTTATTGCACTGGCTCCGATGCTTGGGTTTATGGGTACTGTTATCGGTATGATCCAGGCATTTGACGACATTGAAGCAATGGGTGATATCTCCCCAACCATTGTTGCCGGTGGTATTAAAGTGGCGTTGCTGACCACCGTATTCGGTTTGATCGTTGCAATTATTCTTCAAATTTTCTACAATTACCTGGTTGCCAAAATCGATAGCCTCGTAAATGACATGGAAGACAGTTCCATCACATTTGTTGACATTCTTGCAAAATACAATCTTAAAAATAAATAATTATGGATAAGACAATTCTTAACATATTTAAGATAATTTCACTGGTATTAATTGCATTGGCGGTTATTCTGCAGGTTGTGGTGCTGGTAAAGGGAGAAGATGGCTTAATGAATAACAGCATACTGGACAATTATATCAGGTTAAGTTATGTAGCGCTGATCATTGCCGGAGTCCTGGCCATTTTTTTCCCGGTGATGTTTATGATTCAGAACCCCAAAAATGCACTTAAAATCCTGGGAGCGCTGGTTTTATTGGTAATCATAGGATTCATTTGCTATTCCATTGCATCCAATTCTTTCAATATCGTACAGCTTGAAGAATTAAAAACTACAGCTCAGACCTCCAGGTACGTAGGTGCAGCACTGTATTTTACATATATAGTAGGTGGTTTGGCTATAGTTTCAATAATATATTCCGGAATTTCTGGTTTATTTAAATAAAAGGAGGTAATTATGGCAAGACCCGTTAATGAAATAAACGCAGGTTCCATGGCGGACATCGCCTTCCTCCTCCTGATCTTTTTTCTGGTTACTACTACCATGGACGTGGATACGGGTATTACCCGTAAACTGCCGCCTCCACCACCTGAAGATATGGAAGACATCAAAGTGAAGGAAAGAAATATTTTCAAGGTTCTGGTGAATAAAAACGACCGTCTGCTATTGAACGGGATACCAGGTGATATTGGTGAGCTACGCAGCAGAACAATGGAATTTCTGAGGAGCGGGGATTTGAAAAATCCGGCAAGCTCAACAGATATGCCTGAGAAAAGAGAGGCAGATATACCCTTATTGGGAGGCCAGATATGGATAAGCAAAGGTATTATTTCGCTGAAGAATGACCGGGGGACATCATACGATATGTACATACAGGTTCAAAATGAACTGGCGGCAGCCATCCGCGAACTCAGGGATGAACTATCGAACAAGTTTTTTGGAATGCGTTTCGATCAATTGACCGATGAAGATAAAATTGATGCTATTCAGGAGGCCGTACCAGTTGCAATTTCAGAAGCAGAACCAGAAGATATAGGAGGAAAATAACATGGCAAAATTCAAGAAAAAAGGAGGAAAAGGGACACCGGCAATTTCCACAGCCTCATTGCCCGATATTATCTTTATGTTGTTGTTCTTCTTTATGGTAACGACCACCATGCGTGAAGCAACCCTCTTGGTAAAAATTAAGCCTCCGGAGGCGACAGAGGTGCAAAAGCTGGAGAAAAAATCGCTGGTGGATTATATTTACATCGGACCACCTCAAAAAAAGCAACTGGGAACGGATTCACGTATTCAATTGAATGACCAGTTTGCTACCGACCTGAAAGATATTCGAGAATTCATTGAATTGGGAAGGTCACAAAGGGATGAAGCCGACAGGAAACTCATTACCACTTCATTAAAAGTTGATAAAGATACCAAAATGGGTATTGTTACTGATGTAAAGCAGGAACTCCGAGAGGTGGGCGCATTTAAAATCAACTATTCTACTGCGAAAAAGCAAATCGCTAAAAGATAATTAATTCTATTTCATAGTTTTTGGAGGAAACAAAATTTTGTTTCCTCTTTTTTTATATCGGGATTTCGCTTCTGCCAGTGCGACGGATAAATAACAAAAGGATGATCGTAACAAGGAAACTCCCCAAAATAACCAAAAATTCATCGGATGTTCCAAAATCTTTTATATCGGTAGTCATCGCTCCGATGTTATATAGATAAGCAGCCACAACGGTAATGGCATTAAAAAGAAAATGCAGTACAATGGGTATCCATAAAGAACCTGTCCACAAAAAAATATAACCGAATAAAATCCCCAATACCATTCGGGGTAAAAAGCCAAAAAACTGCAAGTGAAAAGCGCTGAAAATGACAGCAGATAGGAATACTGCAATGTGAATATTTTTTATTCCGTCGTAAAGGATTCTGAGTAAAACTCCCCGGAAAAGAAGTTCCTCACCGATGGAGGCTAGCAAAGCTATGATCAGGAGATTTATCAGGAGGCCAACAATGGAATGTACATCCAGAAAAGCTTCTGTCAGTTGATTGGTCTTATCTTCCGACTCACGCATCCAGCTTTCTACGCCTTTTAAAAAATCCGGTAAAGCCATCATCTCGTTGAACTCTATCAGCCATCCTATTGCCGGAAGAGAAACCAAAATAACCAGGATAGAGATAAAAAGTGGCCGAATTGCAGGTAAATTATTTAAGCCCAAGTAGGTGTATGCCTTTCTGTTTTCCAAAAAAGCATAGACCAATGCTGGTATAATAAAAACTCCAACCTGGTTGATCACCTGGAAAAATTTGAGCATTGAAATAGTAGCTGGGCTATTCAGGTTTGTAATGTTTAAAGTTTTTAAAACCTGATCCGGACCAAAAATCGGTAGGGCGATCAGGAATCCAATAATCATCGTCATTACCAGCGAAACTGAAACTAATAAAATCAGGATCAGCAGTTTGATGTATACTGGCTTTTGTTCAATCTGGGGTATAAAATCTATCATTTCATCTTTAAATCAAAGACAAAATTAGGAAATCTGTGATTGTAAAAAATTGAATTCAAACCGATCTGGTCTTTCATTCGAAAGAATTGAGAATGGATTCACTTAATTTGCCATCCTCAAATAGTTCTATAATATCTTGATGTTCCATCAAATAATAAGCTTTAAGTCCTGTTTTTCTTGCCTGGATAATATTGATTAAGGTGTCGTCAATGAATAGCGTATTTTCAGGAGCCAGCCCGCACTCCCTGAAAACATGCAAATAGGCTTCCTGGTCCGGTTTTCTTTTTCCAACTTTGAATGACCAGAAAACAGCTTCAAATAATGATTCAAATTCGAATCCGAATTGCTGTTTGAACAGGTGAATATAATAATCGTAATGAATTTGATTGGTATTGCTCAGAAGAAATAGCCTGTAATTGTCACCTATTTGCTTAAGTAACTCGATACGTTCAGGAGGGTAATCACCAATGATATGATTCCAGGCAAAGTCAAGCTCATGATCGCTTAATTTCAAACCTGTAATTTCCTTTATCATTTTTCTGAAGGTTCCGGAATTGATCATTCCCTTTTCAAACTTTTGAAATAGATCAGATTGTACTGCTTTGCTGAACATTTGTTCGAAATCATTGATTCCCAGTTCGTGAAAAGCATTTTCAACTTTTTGATGATCGATATTTATTATCACCCCTCCAAAATCAAAAATGATGCTGTCAATTGTATTTTCAGGCATGTAGAGAAAATGAAATTTTTATTTTTTTACTTTCAATATTCTGTGCAAAGTTGTAAATTTGCCCCCCTATTTCCAAGAAATAGAATAAAATAATGAAATGAGGGCCTATAGCTCAGTTGGTTAGAGCAACTGACTCATAATCAGTAGGTCCCAGGTTCAAGTCCTGGTGGGCCCACCAATAAGGAACTCAAAAGGTTCCTTTTTTATATTATGTTTTTCGTTTACATTATTTTCTCTGAGAATATCAATAAATTTTACATTGGACAGACAATGGATGTGGCTGAAAGATTTAGGGAACATAATTCCGGTAAATTTACAGGTGCATTTACTTTAAGGGCTAATGACTGGAAATTATTCCTTACCATTCAATGCATCTCCAGATCCCAGGCGATTCGTATCGAAAATCATATTAAAAATATGAAAAGCAAAACTTATATCGAAAACCTTAAAAAGTATCCTATTATCATTCAAAATTTACTAATAAAATATCAGTAGGTCACAGGTTCAATCCCGATGGCTATCGGGACTGGTGGGCCCACAAACTAATAATAAAGTCATTGATTTATTAATTACCTAACAGGTCTTATCTTAAATTTATTTTTCTATTCTCCTCGTATCTATTTATTATTTAAGTTCAAGGTCAGATATCTTTGGCATAAACCTTTCCCTTCAACAACCGTATAATCCTCAAATCTTTACAAAAAAGCTTATGTCATTTCTTGTCAATATGGACCCTGAACTTTTGTTTTTAGTTTGTATTTTTTACATTTTGGTTGTGTTTTCAGTGTCCAGATTGGGCATGAGTAAAGCAGGAGGAATTACCAGAACTTTCATCCTAAGTTTAGTATTTACACCACTGACAGGTTTGGTATATATTTTAAGCTCACCCGTAAAAAATTTAATCCATACGGTTCATTATCGCTGTACTCATTGTGGGTTGGAATATACCGAAAAACACGAGCATTGCCCTGCCTGTTTAAAAGAAGGTAATAAACACCGGTTAAAAACCATTAGTATGAAGACATTCTGATTTTTTTAAACAGGTAGATTTGCTCCTTCATCTTTACAAAGACAACTGACACAATCACTTTCTTGATAATATCCCTGCCAAGATTAATTTCAACCATTGGTTGTTCATAATATTTCCTTTGCCCTGAAATATAGATTTATAATTTTGCATCTGTTTGTTTTTTGTTGAATTATTGATGACAAGTGGATTTTCTTTTTCAAAACGATTTAATATTACTGAGCTGCATTTTTTACATCTTCATTGCCGCAAGTGTGGCAAAAATTGGATCTGCGCGTGATTGCGGCGGGAAAAAGGCATTGCTAGTAAGCATTTTGCTAACTCCTTTGGGAGGGCTGTTATATGTTATCCAATCCCCGGGAAAAAATATTTTAAAAATAACCCACTATCGATGCCACAGGTGCCACCTGGAGTATACTACAAATCATAAGTACTGTCCATCGTGTATGAAAGAGGGTAAGCTGGTCAGGATTGAAAAGGTGAAAATGCACACCTATTGAAAAAACCGGTATTAAAATCTTATTAGAAGTTCATTCATCGGATCCGGTGAAATGAATTCTTCAGATCATTGTAATACGCATTATGATTCCGAAACAAGAGGGTTAAAATATATATTAAACTCAACAATCTTAGATAATTAAGAAATTAATTCCATTTAAATATTGTAACCTTTTTACAATTTCTAAGTTTACATACAAAAAATTGATCTGTCTTTGGAATTAAACATTTATTAAAATATTTATTATGAAAAAACTGAACTTTATTTTTATCCTTGGTTTTATTTCTCTTTTTATTTATTCTACGGAAATAAGTGCGCAGATTCACTCCTCTACCGGCGGTGGATCATGGAGTGATACCCTTACCTGGGTAAACTGGAAAATACCTGGGCCAAATGATGATGTCGTCGTTGAGGGTCCAGTGGATGTCACCGGGGCCGAATGCCGAAACCTTGTTGTTCAGCCCAACGGTATATTACAAAACAGGAGTTACACAAACTACACCCTGCGTGTCAACGGAACTGTCACCAATAACGGGATTATCCGTAATTATCCCGGATGGTATAATCTTTATATGACCGTTAGCGGTGATGTTATAAACAACGGTGAATGGTCAAACAGCTATACTTATCTCAACGGTGATGTGGATCAAACCTTAAGTTTTTCAAAGGAATTCTCAGGTTACAGGTTGGAAGATGCCAATCCGCAAAGTGCTTTGATCGCCAACACGGATCTGACATTCAAAAACACTAAAATCGACCTGAACGGTTCTCAACTCAGACTCGGACAGGGTGGTAAACTCTATATTTATGGAGAGTGGATATTCAACGGACAAATCGGAGGAGCCAGCAGTGAGGTTCATCTTTTTGACAATGCCTTCCTCGAAAGGGTAACATTGGATAATGTTGCACTCAAGGGTGTTATCAATGTTTATAGCAGTGTTGTGCTTGAAGAGGAGAGTGTTATTGAACTCGATTGATGTAAAGCTGATTTAAATAAATTCAGGCTGCCCTTAATGGCAGCTTTTTTTTTATTAAGAATTTACTGAGGATAAAATATAAATTTCGCTGCAAATTGAAAGTCCAATTGTATATACTTTTAGTTTTTCTGACATATAAAATTAGAATGAGGATTTTATTGCTAAATATATTTTTACTGATTTTACAGCCTCTTGCGGCTCAAAATGTCATACATCTGAATCCTTACCTGAAATTTGATCAAATAACCAATAAAAACGGACTTTCGGACAACTACGTGCTTGATGTCATGCAGGATGGAGTAGGTTACATTTGGATAGCAACTAAAAACGGGCTGAATCGCTACAATGGCTTCGAATTTGAAGTCTTCAGCCATGACCCGGCCGACAGCCTCAGCCTGTCCGATAACCTGGTTACCTGCCTTGCCTGTGATCAGGAAGGAAATATTTGGGCAGGAACCCTTAACGGATTGAATAAATTCGATGCAAACAATCGAAAATTCCTCCGCTATTATTTTGAGAAGGGTGCAACCGGCGATCAAAATTTCGTCCGGGCACTTTTATATGAAAACACCGGAATAATGTGGGTGGAAACAGCCGATGGTATTTTACATAAGCTTCAAACAAATGAGTTAAAAGAAGAAAAAATTTCACACGATAGGCCTTCCATGATCAATACCTATTTTTATCATACAATTTACCAGGATAGAAATGAAAAATTATGGATTGGCGGAAGGTATATGGGTATTTATAGTTTTGATCCGGGTTCCGGCAAATTAACATCAATCAAGGAAAACCCCTCTGATAAAACCAAAAAAAGGGACAACGACGTTGCCTGCTATTTTGAGGATTCGCAAGGAAACTTTTGGATATCGGGAACGGATGGATTATATACATTTGATCCCGAAAACCAAATATTCCATAAAATTCTCCCGGTTTCCACTTTCAGTATTAAGGAAGATCTGGATCATAAACTTTGGGTTGGAACGGGAAACGGAATTTATATCTTTAATATTGGAAGGAACGAAATATACCATTCGGTTCATGACGACAACAATCCATTTTCGCTGAACCACAATCATATCAATAAAATTTACATCGACCGGAACGATAATATCTGGATCGCTACAATTGATGGTATAAGTATTTACAGACCCTCAAAAAATAAATTCATGCACATCAGGCATATCCCTGAAAACGAGAATACACCTGTGTCCAATCATATAACCTGTTTCCTCGAAGACAGTAAAAAACGAATTTGGGTTGGAACTTCAAACAAGGGCTTGGAATGTTTCGATAGTGCTTTCAATAAATTATTCAGGTACAATACAACAGTGGATCCGTCTCACAGGCTTGTTTCAGACAACATTTCAACCCTGGAAGAGGATGAGGACGGGGATATCTGGGTAGGCCTTTGGTCAGGACGGGGATTTCATATTATCAACCCGGACGTCGGTAAAAATAACCATCACCAACTGCATCAAAATTCACTCAAAGCCGATTGGTACAACGATTTCCTGAAGGACAGCAAAGGTAATATGTGGGTTGGGATCTGGGGTGCCCAGGGATTATACCGGTTCAACAAATCCATTGGGAAATTTACCAATGACAGGTTCAACTACTATTATGACCCTGCAAATGCCCGGGCAAAAGCGATTGCACATGATGGTCATTATATCTGGATTGCGCTGCAAAACCAAAACCGCATGGTATGTTTGGATCCGAATTACTCCAGAATCAGCTCATACAGCAAGGATTACTATGCTCCATTTGACTTTAATCAGATCCACCGGATTGTCAGGGATAAAGTGAGAAATGTAATTTTCATAACCAATAAAGGAAATTATAAACTGGTGAATGATCCCTATTTTTCCTTTATCCAGATTAATGATCATTTCACTGAAACAAGATCACCGATTCCACAAAAAAACAGGATCGAAAATATAACAGGGAAAGTGGTTCTTTGTGTCATAAACGATGATAACGGCAAAACCTGGGCCGGGACCTATGACGGATTGTATCAAATCAAGGATCATAAGGTTGAAGCAATTTACCGCTACGAAAATAAAAGCACGAACAGCTTAATCAATGACACCATTTGGTCGCTGGATTTTAAACCGCCAAATGAGCTGTGGATAGGCACCAACAAAGGGATTTGCTCCTTTAACCCCTCAACCGGTAAATTCAAGCCATATAACCAGGTTAAAGACGTTTATCTATCTTCACACCTGATCAGTTTTTTATCCGAAGACAGCGATGAATGCATTTGGGTTGGGACGACTGACAAAGGGGTGAACAGGCTAAATCCGGGAAGTGGAAAAATTCAGCAATTTCTGCCTGACGAGGCCGATTCCTCTGCCTTTTGGGGAAACGAGGCTTCCTGTTTTTTTCAGGACAAAACAGAAAACTTCTGGATCGGAGGCAAAGGCATTAATATTTTTGATAAGAAAAACAACACATTCGGCCATTTAACCGAGGCCAACGGACTGGCAGGAGACAATATCAATTGCATCCTGCAGGACGATTCGGGATTTATATGGGTGAGCACCAATTCAGGATTATCCAGGATTGATCCTTCTAATTTTGAAATCACCAATTATTATGAAAAGGACGGATTGCAGGACAATGCATTTTCGCGGGCCGGATTCAAACTTTCGAATGGAAAGTTGCTTTTTGGCGGAAAGAACGGGATTTCCATCGTCGATCCCTACCATTTGCCAATAAATGATTTGGCACCAACAGTAGCAATTACCGAATTTAAATTATTTGATAAGGAGCTTGATTTCAATTTCAGCGAGGGACTTCCCATCCGGTTTGCACATGATGAAAATTACTTTTCTTTTGAATTTACAGCACTCGATTTTTCCGGTCCCGAACTAAACAAGTTTGCTTATAAACTGGAAAATTTCGACTACGGCTGGAATTACACCAACGGGGACAACAGGATCGCCAAATATGCCGATGTAAAGCCGGGAAACTATATTTTCAGGGTCAAAGCTGCTAACATGGACGGTGTATGGAATGAAACCGGCATTTCCATTCCATTGATTATAAAACCGCCTTTTTGGAAAACACCCTGGTTTTACGCCATCGAAATCCTGTTGCTGATTTCAGCAATTATATTTGTCATTAAATACCGCGAAAAAAAAATAAGAGAACAAAACCGATTTTTGGTTCTGGAACAAAAACTCCTCCGGTCGCAAATGAATCCACATTTTATTTTCAATTCACTCAGTTCCATTCAGAGTTTTATTTTCGAAAACAACGCCATTGAAGCAGGAAGCTACCTTTCCCGTTTCGCTGAATTGATCAGATCAATTTTATACAATTCAAGAGAAGAATTCATCAGGTTGGAAAAAGAGATTCAAACGCTGACCAATTATCTTGATCTGCAAAAACTGCGTTACGATAATAAATTCGATTACGAAATCGATGTCGATCCAAAACTGGATGTCGAATCCATATCCATCCCACCCATGCTGGCTCAGCCATTCATCGAAAATGCCATTGAACACGGCATCAAATACCTGGATGAAAAAGGATTTATCAACATCAGTTTTACCCTTTTCGATGATGCTATTTTATTCATCATCGAGGATAATGGCATCGGATTGAAGGCTTCAAAAAAAATAAACAGCAGCAAGGCAAAAGAGCACCAATCTTTGGCTACCATTATTTCGCGTGAAAGAATTGAAATACTGAACAAAGGGAAGCGGAAAAAGTTATATTATATGGATATTAAAGATTCAATGGATACCCGGGGAAAAGTAACCGGAACCATTGTTAAATTTATGATCCCGTTCAACAAAACATAAATAGGCAAAAAAGGGTATAATTGTTTAACAGGTAAAAATACCAGAGGGTAAATGAAAATTATCATCATCGACGATGAAGCAAGGTCAAGAAAAAGTATTGCCAATATACTTAAGATCAGTCCGGTTGATATCACATTGCTGGAGGAAGCTGAAGATGTGGAAACCGGAATTGCGGCTATCAGGAAACATAAGCCCGACCTGGTTTTACTCGATATAAATATGCCCGATGGCAGCGGTTTTGACTTATTGAAGAAAATCGACAACATCGATTTCAAGATTATTTTCATCACGGCTTATGAGGAATTTGCCATACAGGCCTTCGAATTCGCAGCCGTTGATTATATTTTAAAACCTGTGGATCCGACCAAACTGATCGAAGCGCTGAACAGGGCCCAATCGCTTGTTGAGCAGGAAAATATCAGCCTTCGTTTAAATGCATTATTTGCCAACCTCGAAAACAACACCCCGGGTAAGAAAAAACTCGTACTCAGGACTGCAGAAAACATTTACCTTGTGAATACCGCCGATGTGATCCGGTGTGAGTCGGATGGCGGCTATACACGCTTTTTCCTCATCGACGGGAAAAAGATCCTCGTTTCCCGCAACATGAAGGATTATGAAGACATGTTGAACGGGTTCGGCTTTTACCGCATCCATCAATCCCACCTCATCAACCTGAAATACATAGACCATTACAGTAAAACCGAAGGGGGCGCCGTGGTGATGAAAGACAATGCCTCACTGCCCCTTGCCCGGAGAAAGAAAGAGAGTTTTCTCAAGCTGCTTGAGATGATGTAAAAATCTCCTAATTTAAAATTCCACCAACCGGATTTAAAACCAATCCTACCGGATTTACATTTCCGCGATCATTCCCCGGTACCGCCCGTATATTTGCCTGAAAGCAAAAAATATACTATTAAAAAAACAAGGTTATGAAATCAATATTTACTTATCTGGGCGTTCTGGCTTTTTTGATCCTTTTTAATCTCTCCTCCAGATCGCAGGGGGTTTCGGTGAACACAGACGGTACTGATCCTGACCCGTCAGCCATGATGGACATCAAATCCACTTCCAAAGGGTTACTGATCCCCAGAATGAATTTTGCAGAAATGTTTTCAATCAGTAGTCCGGCAGAAGGGTTATTGGTTTATTGCACCACAACCCAAAATTTTTATTATTACAGCAGTGGAATTTGGAATGCGTTTTCGGGATCCGGTGGTGAAGACGACGACTGGACCGTGGAAGGGGATGATATGTTTTCCAACAATGCCGGTTTGATCGGAATCGGGACAACCAACGAATATCCGACGCATAAACTGACCATTGAAAACAGCACGGGTAACAATCTTTTAAGGCTGATCGGAACAGGATCCTACGGCGAGTACGCCAAAATAAATTTTGGCGACGGGGATTATGCCTATATCCAGGAATTCTATGACGATAAGTTGATGATGGTGGGCAACAGTGGTCTGGCACTGGTGTCAAACTTCAATATCGAAGTACAGTCGGGATATGGGTTTGTAAAATTTTACACCCCCACCAACAATGTTTCCATAAAGGATGATCCATCCGACGGGGACCCGAGTGCCATCCTCGATGTGAACAGTTCCACCAAGGGGATGCTGATACCGAGGATGACAACACAACAAATTGTGAATATCAGTAATCCGGCAAATGGCCTTCAGGTTTTTAATACTATCGATGGCAAATTATACATTTTTGTGGCTTCTGCAAGTGCATGGAAAGAGGTCAGTTATGGTTCCGGTGCTATTTACATCCAAACTTTTGAAAACTGCGGTGATAATCTGATTGATATCCGCGACGGACAGTCCTATGCAACGGTAGAAATCAACGGCCAGTGCTGGATGGCGGAAAATTTGAATTACGGCACCATGATTCCGACCAATTACAATCCATCAACCGGCAGTACGGTAGAAAAATATTGCTATAACAATTCCACCAGCTATTGTGATGCATTGGGAGGGTTGTATCTATGGAATGAAATGATGAACTACAACTCTACAGCCGGTGGCCAGGGTATTTGTCCGGATGGATGGCATGTTCCCACAGATGAGGAATGGTATGTTATGGAAAATTACCTTGATCCTTCCATCTCCAATATCAATATGACCGGATGGCGTGGAAGCTCTGCAGGAATAAAGCTTAAAAACTCAGGATACGGGCCTCCTTTTAACTGGGCTCCGGGCAATGCCGGAACCAATGAATCGGGATTTACTGCCTTACCGGGCGGCATCCGGACAACAGGTGGAAGTTCAGGTTATAATCCTACCAACGGTGTATTTTGGACTTCTACTTATGCAAGTGGCTACGCTATGGAACGGGAGATGTACTATACCAACAATGGGGTTTTCCGTGGAACCCAGTATCTGAATGTGGGTGCTTCGTTGAGATGTATTAAAGACTAAATCTGAAGTACAGATGAAAACACTTAAAATTCTTTTGATACAAATTACTGCATGCTTAATTATAACCGGCGTTTCACAAGGGCAAGGCACCTTTAACCTGACGGATGGGATCAGGGTTGGTATATCTGCGGGAACAAGTGTACAAAACAATGATTTGTACATACAGGAAGATAGCCGGCTCATAAACAGGGGGGAACTGTCTGTTAACGGAGTCCTGGTAAATTTTGCCGGGACCTCCGGCCTTGTCATAAAAGCAGATGAGAACGGCTATGGCTCCCTGTTGCACGACACCCCGGGTGTGTATGCAACCGTTGAACAATACCTTTCTTCTGAGCGCTGGCATTTGGTTTCATCGCCTGTTATGGAAAGTACAATTGAAACTTACCTGGATATTTACCTGAAGGAGTGGTCGGAACAAGCTGAGGCCTGGAATTATCTCGTTCAACCCGTTAGTTTGCCGATGAAGCGTTTGCAAGGTTTCTCGGCCTGGGCATCCGATGGGCTCACCGGCCCGGCTACTGTTGTTTTTGATGGAAGACTGAGTAACGGAAATGCCTTGTATGATAGTTTAACATTTACACCGGGAGGTGAACAGGAAGGTTATAATTTAATCGGGAATCCTTATCCTTCGCCTGTTGAGTGGAACACCGACTGGTATTTGCAAGATATAGGAGGATGGGCCGTGGTTTATGAAAACGGGACCTTTCTGGGCTGGAACCCGTGGATGCCTGAGGGGCAGCAATCCTATAACGGCAAAACAAATGGAATGATCGCACCTACACAAGGGTTTTGGATTAAGGCATTTGGTCCGGATCCGGTTATTATGGCTCCCCAATCGGCACGCAAGCACCATTCGGAACCATTTTACAAAGAACCGATGGAAGCCATCCAATATATTGAACTGGAGTGTAAGGCAAATGGATATTCCGATGAAACCAAAATCATTTTCATGGCAGGTGGCACCGAAGGTTTTGACGGAATGTACGAGCTCGAAAAACACTGGAATATTGATGAAGCTCCAAACATCTACACCATGGAAAATGACAGGTCACTGGCAATTGACGTTTTACCCGAAGACTGGATCGAAACAGCAAGTTTGCCTGTAATACCTCTGGGACTCAGGATCGTTCCCCCAACCGATTGTGAAATCCATGCAACGGGGATCGAAACATTCGACCCGGAAACTCCCATTTTGCTTGAAGACCTGAAAGAAGGGACCATCCACAACCTGCGGCAAAATGAAACCTATTCCTTTTCTTCGGGCCCACTGGATGATCCGGAAAGGTTTTTACTCCATTTTGCATCGCCAAATGATGTGGATGAAATTCAACCTGCCGGCGTCAATATATATGCCTATCAAAATAATGTATATGTAACCATTCCCTCATCAAGTCATGGACAGGCCGCTGTTTATGATATGCGTGGAATTGAAATTTGCGCTTTTGACCTTGATTGGGAATTGACTAAAAAATCAATTGACCAAACCGGTTATTATGTTGTGCAGGTAATCATGGATAAAACCATATCAACGCAAAAGGTATTTATTAAAAACCGGTAGTTGGTAATTCGTATAATTTAGTTTGGTTCTAAATATTTAATTTAATTACTTGCATCGCAATAGCAAATCAATAATTCCAAACTAAAGGTAAAGCGAAATCTAAACTTCATCAAATGAAAAAAAATCACATCAATTTCATTAGCGGGTTTGTAGTATTCATGTCCGTGGTTACAGTTGTGAACGCCCAGATCCAATCCACAGTATCCGGCGGAAGCTGGAACAATGCCTCCACCTGGATAGGTGGTGTCGTACCCGGAAGTGCCAATGATGTCGTGATCAATGGACCGGTTTATTGCTCATCCGATGCTTGTAACAATGTTATTATCCAGGCAGCAGGAGGGTTGTACAATGATTATTACAGCGGCAGCCTGACTGTTTTTGGGAACATTACCAACTACGGAACGATCGATAATTATATGAGTATATTTTACCTCAATATCCACGGAAATATTATCAATAATAACATTTGGACAGATAGCTATGTCCAGTTGGTGGGAGCAGGAGATCAACACATCAGTAGCCTGGGCAGTAACCATTTCAGCGGTTTTCCCTGGACCAACGGAAAATCGTCAGGTAACCTGTATATCGACACAGATGTTTTCTTCAAAAATATTGAACTTCATTTATCGGGGATACAACTCTACGTTCAGCCAGGATGTACCCTTTCATTTGAAAATACACTTTTGTATCAGTGTAATCTCGAAGGCCTTGGAGCAGGAGCTACCCTGATGGGATATGGAAGTCCAAACTCCAATGCATTCAGAATATCCGCGTCAGATTTAAAAAATCTTACCCTGGAAGGATCTATTGACATTGGCGAATTGTGTAGTGCCCATGGAACAATTATCAACAATGCACATCTGCAAAATGATTATTATCATTATGCATTTAACCTGTATGATGATTTTATCAACAACGGCGTGATTCAAAACAATGTTGGCGGCATAACGCTCGATATTTATGGCAATATTACCAACAACAATGTTATCGATATCAATGCCATGAACTTTTATGGCAGTGGTGATCAGCAAATTTCATTACTCAGCGGTAAAAATCTTTCGCCGGTAAATTTTACAAGCTTTAAACCTTCAGGAAAAATCGTTGCCTTAACCGACCTCAGCTTCAACGATGTTGTTATAAACATGGACAATGACACACTGATGATGCCGGACAACGGTTTACTTAACCTAAACGGTGGATACTTGGCCAATACCCGGCTGGTTGACACGGATAATGACAATGGTTATATTCAACTCAATTTCGGCAATTATGCTTATCTGGATAATTGTACCGTTGTCAATCCTGAGGTGCTTGGAACAGTTGAAATCGGGAATAATAATTCCTTTTACGGCAATATTCTGGTCACGGGTATAATGTGCAATAATTACTATTATTATGTGCTTACGATTGATGGAAATCTGACAAATAATGGTGCTATTCAAAATTATGTGGGTGGTTTTGCGCTGGATATCTCAGGAAACATTGTAAACAATGGTATTTGTGAAAATTATTCCGTTAACATCAACGGAACTTCTGACCAGCATGTGACTTGTCTGAATGACAATCCATTCGATTGTTACCAGTTTATTTCATCCAAACCTTCAGGGATTGTTTATTTCGACGATCAGGTGATTTTTAATGAAGTTCAGGTTGACTTTCAGGGAAATCAATTGGAGTTGCCGATGAATTCAACCCTTTCTTTGCATAATGGTTATCTGCTGAGAGGCAATATTCAAGGAAACGGGTCCACTTCCGTTATACATGGTGATGGAGCCTACGAAGGTGTAGGACATTTTATACAATTTTCTACTTTGGAAGATATTCGTTTTACCGGTGAATGGGCAATTTCAAACGATGTTGAATTATATGGTACAATCATTAATGATGCGGTTTTGCAAAATGCTTATTACAGTCTTTCTGTAGAAGTTTATGCCGATTTCATCAACAATGGCGCAATCAGAAATTACGTAGGGGGTCTCACCATGAAAATGTACAGCAATTTTACCAACAACAATATTTGGAAAGGTCATAGTATTAATCTGCATGGCACAGGAGATCAAACCATTGAACTGGCAGAAAATATGGTTTTTGAACCAATAGACTTCACAAGTTATAAACCTTCCGGACAGATTATTTCCACAAATGATCTTGAATTTTCAAATACCCTTATAAGTATGAATTATTCGCAATTGGTACTTCCGGAGCAAGGCACCCTGCGGATAAGCGGGCAATATTTGCAACATGCAGATATCATGGCTCAATCAGGCAGGTTTAATCTGGTTACATCAAATTATGCATTTCTGAACAGTTGCCAGTTTCAGGATGTAACGCTTTACGGGGACATTTACCTTCAGGAAAATACCTTTAATGGAACAACCATTAACTATGGTACAATGCAAAATAACTATTATGCCTTTACTGCCAATTTTTACGGTGATTTGATCAACTTCGGCACCATTCAGCATTATGCCAGTGCTTTTATTGTTAATGCCCATGCCAATATTATAAACAACGGGAACTGGAATAACATTTACACTAAAATGGTGGGAACCACCGATCAGTACATTCACCTGAACAACGGACATGGAATAAACGGTGAAATGTACCTGTTTTCCGACATCAGCGGATCTTCATACCAGTGGTATTTCAATACCTGGGCTATTTCGACTTTATTCCCCGATCCCGATCCTTTCAGTGGATATACGGGAGCTGAACTTAAATTCAATGTCCCGGTTGCAAATCCCTGGGCAGGGGAATATAAATGCTGGGTTGACGGTAATTTTTCCAGGAAAATCATTGTGGATTATACAACTACCCCACGGCTCGACATTACCGCCTTGCTCGAAGGGCCTTTTAACGGCAGCGAGATGAATACCGATCTGAATGGTATGATCCCACATCAGCAATCCCTCGGTATTATTGGTTATGGTGGTCCAGAAACTGTGACAGCTATTCCCAACGGCGACATTGTTGATTGGATTGGCCTGGAATTGCGTGATGCACCCGATGCCAACTCAGCTACCGAAGGTACAACCATTGCAGGTGGTGCTTATTTCCTGCTGAATGATGGCAGCATTGTCTGTCTCGATGGATATTCCATGCCTTCATTCGATATAACCATCAACAATCAGTTGTTTGTGTTGATATGGCACCGCAACCACCTGCCGGTTATGTCAAAGTATCCACTAACCGAATCGGGAGGCATTTATTCCTATGACTTCACTACATCAGCCGGACAGGCATACGGTGATAACCAGAGTGATCTTGGTGGAGGTTATTTCGGGATGATTGGCGGCAATGCCAATGGTGATGGAGAAATCAACGAATTCGACGGATCGGAAAAATGGATTCCCGAAGCCGGCCAATCAGGTTACCTGCAAAGCGATGTAAACATGGATTCACAGGTTGACAATAATGACAAGAACGACATCTGGTTCAAAAATAAAGGCAAATTCGAAATTTTACCGGATTAATAAGAAAATAGATATCATATTAACTTTCATCTTCGCAAATACTATCCAAAGTCCCGCCGCAGGCGGGATTTTTTTGTTTGATTATTATTGAACTTAGTAACAGGTTTATTTTAAATGAAGTATCTCTATGGGAACTTTATGACTTTTCAAATAAAAAATATCAATATGAGGCCAAAGCAAGCATTACTAGTATTATGGTGCAAATATCCTGATCACATTTTCAATAA
Organism: Bacteroidales bacterium; assembly: GCA_016933115.1. Classification (GTDB taxonomy): domain Bacteria; phylum Bacteroidota; class Bacteroidia; order Bacteroidales; family JAADJA01; genus JAADJA01. The sequence continues at coordinate 25,912 of JAFGBL010000011.1, forward strand.
ACACCCCATGGTTTAATATTCAAAAGGAGTAATTCCGGGATTACTTCTTTTATATACTTTTACGGTGATGAAAATTCTTTTGACAGGAGCAACCGGATATATTGCCAAACGGCTATTGCCTGTGCTGGTCCGTACCGGGCATGAAGTGGTCTGTTGTGTTCGTGACAACCGCCGTTTTCATGCTATAGGAGGAGTCGTTGACAATTGCAGTGCCATTGAAGTGGATTTCCTGAAAAGGGAAGAATTGAATATAATTCCTGAAGACATTGATGTTGCTTATTACCTGATCCATTCCATGACCGGGAACGTCACCGATTTTGATGTCCTCGAAGCGGAAGCGGCGACCAACTTCAGGAACCGGATGAATGAAACCGGCGTTAAACAGGTAATCTATCTGAGCGGCATAGTAAATGAAGCCGTACTTTCAAAGCATCTTGAATCAAGGCGCCAGGTGGAAAAAATACTGGCAGAAGGGAATTATCATCTTACCACCTTGCGTGCAGGGATCATCGTGGGATCGGGAAGTGCTTCCTTTGAGATCATCCGCGACCTGGTAGAAAAATTACCGATAATGATTGGCCCCAAATGGCTGCAAACACGGTCACAACCCATTGCAGTCCGCAATGTGATCCAGTTTCTGGAAGGAGTTTTACTAAATCCAATAACCTTTGATCAAAGTTTTGATATCGGAGGGCCTGAAATTCTTACCTATAAGGAGATGTTACTCCAATTTGCCAAAATCAGGCGGCTGCGAAGGGTTATCTATACTATCCCCATCATGACACCGCGGCTCTCATCATACTGGCTTTTCTTTGTTACTTCAACTTCTTATAAACTCGCTGTAAACCTTGTCGACAGTATGAAAGTGGAAGTGATCTGCAAAACGAACGATCTGCACAAACGGCTTGGTATCGAATTGATTACCTATGAAGATGCCGTTAAACTCGCATTCGATACCATTGCACAACATCATGTGCTTTCGAGATGGACAGATGCTATGTCGAGCGAGATACTCAAAAAGGGCCTCTCTCTCAGGATAGAAGTGCCGGTTTTCGGATGTCTGAAAGACAACCGCCAGCGCCAAATCAAAGATGAAAATCAAACGATCAAAAGGATCTGGTCACTTGGCGGAGAAACCGGCTGGTTATACGCAAACTGGCTGTGGGACCTGCGTGGAATGATGGACAAACTTGTCGGGGGAGTGGGGATTCGGCGCGGACGACGCGACCCCGAAGAGTTGGAGGTTGGGGACACACTGGACTTTTGGCGTGTGATCGATGCCAGCAAAGAACGAAAACGATTACTCCTTTACGCTGAAATGAAAGTTCCGGGAGAAGCCTGGCTCGAATTTAAAATCGAAAATGGGATACTCTACCAAACAGCTACCCTCCGGCCTCGCGGTTTGTGGGGAAGAACATACTGGTTTTCGGTTTTCCCGTTTCATGGGATTGTTTTTAACGGCCTCATCAAGAAACTGACGCAATAGCTGAAAGCTTTGTTTCAACCAGAATTTTATAGAAATTATTTTCAAATCAAACCGAATAAATTTTGAATGATCCGGTAATTTTAATAGTTTAGCGAGGTTATTGATTTATCGGGATTTCGTGAATTATTTAATGAAGGTTTCTATCAGTTTATTTTTGCTCATTCTGTTCTTTAAAACTTTCTCCAACGGGCAGGAAAGGACTGACAGTTTATTGAATGAATTAAATCAATCAAAATTTAAATCTGCAATTTACAACCTACTTGCAGAAGCCACCCTGGAAGATTCCCTTGAAATCAGCATGCAATATGCAGAAAAGGCACTTCAACATGCAAAATCCGAAAACAATACCCGCGAAATTGGGATCGCATGGTTCGGTATAGCAGAAGTATTTTCATACCGGTACGAACTGGATTCGGCGATCAGATATTACGAAAAAGCCTTGCAAAAATTAAAGCAAACAACCGACGACTATTATATCAGCTATACATTGAATAACCTGGGCTGGATATATAATGCTTTTGGAAACTATCCGTCGGCCATTGAAAAATATAAAGAATCGCTTGATTATATTGATAAAGACCGGTACCCCGACGACCTGGCCCATGTTTATATCAATCTGGGCAATTCATACCATTTTTTGGGGAGTTATTTTACAGCCATCGATTATTTTCACAAATCTGAAGAAATTCTTACCCATTTAGCTGATCAATCATCGCTTCCGATAGCTTACAATGGTTTGGGATTGGCCTATAAGTACCTGAGTAAATTCGATTCGGCAATTTACTATTACAATATAACGCTGGAGCTGGATAAAAAAACGGGAAACTTACTTGATCAGGCAGTTGATTATGGTAATTTAGGTGCTTTATATCACGAATGGAAACAGTTCGACCAGGCATTCTATTTTCATAAACTGGCCATGCAAATATTCACAGAGCAGGGAAATAGCAACGACCTATCCATTGCATACAACAATATCGGAGAAGATTATAAAGCCCTGGGCCAATACGATTCATCCCTTTATTACCTGAACAAAGCCCTGGAAATCGACCGGAGATCAGGTATTGAACAAAACATTGCAAGCCGGTACAATAATATTGGGGATGTTTATTTTGAACTGAAAGAACACCAAAAGGCACTTGATCATTATGAAAAATCCCTGGTAATTAACCGTCGGACAGGCGCTCATTACAATATTGCCCACAACCTGAATAACATGGCTTTGGTGTACCAAAAAACCTCAAACCCGGTCAAGGCAGAAACATTGTTTAAGGAGAGTTTGACAATTGCTCAGGAAATCAATGCCCGTAACCTTGTTAAGGTTATTTTGAAAAATATGGTTGATTTGTATACCGGCAGGGGTCAATTCCATACCGCCCTGGATTATCAAATGGAAATTGACAGGCTGAACGACAGCATTTTTAAAGAGAATTCCCGGCAATTATTAGCAGACTTTCATACCCGGTTCGAACTCGACCAAAAAGAAAAACAAATAGAATTGCTGAACACCGAAAATGAGTTCCATACAAAGGAGGCCAGGCAATACCGCAAGTATACCATCGTATTTGCGATTGCATTATTTTTGATCAGCGGATTGCTTGTAATACTGTTTATTCAGTACAATCTCCGTAAAAAGGCTTATAAAAAACTGGTTCAGAAAAATCAGCAACTTGCTTCAAAATTTCATTTGAGGATTGAAAATGCTTATGACAAAAACCTGAATATGATTCCGGCTCACCTGAAAACCGGAAACGGCAACTACAGGGAACTTTTTGAAAAGGTGAACGAATATCTGGAAGCCGAAAAACCCTTTCTCCAACCCGACCTCACCATGAAGGACATGGCGGAAAAACTTCAAACCAATACTCACTATCTATCTGAAGTAATAAATCAAAAATTTGGGAACAACTTTGCCGGACTCATCAATGAATACAGGGTTAAGGAAGCATGCCAAATGCTTGCCGGTGAGGAGTACGAAAATTACACCATTGAAAGTATTGCCAACCAGGCCGGATTCAACTCCAAATCAGCCTTCAACAATGCTTTTAAAGCAGTCACCGGCCTTACACCATCCTATTACAGAAAAACCGTGAATAGAAATATTTAGCTTTTCTTATATTTTTTCAAGGATTACATTATTTTTATCTTTTCCTTATTTCATCAGATAAGAAAACATCACAATACAGATATAAAAAATAGGTAAAGGATAAAAACCTATTTTTTATCTGCCTGTGAAACACTTAATTTGCTTTATAATTAAATTTGATAGTCATAAGAAATAATGCAATTTGAAATCAAACGCTAAAATTGTTTTGGTTTTAATATTTTCATGTTGGTTGAATATCCTTCACAGCCAGTATATTTTTAACACTATAACGGCCGATAAGGGCTTACCATCCAATGCAGTCAGAACAATGCTTCAGGATGATGCCGGGTTTATGTGGATCGGCACCGGCAATGGCCTCTGCCGTTTCGACGGTACCGAATATGTGTGGTTCAGGCATGATCCTTCCGACTCCACCTCCATATGCGACAACGAAGTAAAAACAATTATGCAGGACCATGAAGGCCGGATATGGATCGGTACAGGACGGGGGATCAGTAATTTTATGCCTTCTGAAGGAAAATTCAGCCACTATCACCAGACTTCTCCGGATAAAAATGCCCCCAGCCGGGAAAAGATCAAATACCTGTTGGAAGATCAATTTCACAACATCATCATCGGGCCGGATGCGATGGGCATTGATATGTACGACCGGAAAACCGGCGTTTTTACAAACTATCTTCCTTCCGAGCAGATAGACGCAAAACCGGCCCGGTTTGTCAATACCCTGATCTGTTATGAACCCGATCCCCACGATAGCACTGTGATATGGTTCGGCAGCCAGCTTGGCGTTTTACAATTAAATGTGCTCAGCAAAACCTGGAAACACATCCCGCTGAAAAAAGAAAATGCAGAAAATCCCTCCCTGTTCACTACCAAGGAAAACCTGGTGAGGGGTATTGCAGTGGACAAGGATGGCAAGTTATGGCTCGGTACCTGGGGAAGTGGGTTATGCTTATTGGATCCGAATACAGGCAGATTTAGAATTTTCAAGTATGAAGAACTCGAACCGGTGAACGGTTACCGGAACAACATCAATGGTGTATTGTGGAAATCACCCGAAGAATTGTGGATACTGGCCGAACACAAAGGCGTAGCGGTTTTTAATATCCGGGAGGAACGATTCAGGTTTTTAACCAATCCTGATTCAGGCGAGATCATTAGTTTCAATCCCTCTGCTCTTTTCACCGATACTGAAGGATTCCTCTGGATATCCTCATTTTCAAAAGGGGTGTTTTATACGCATTTAGATGCGCATCAATTCAAAAAAACAGGAATTCCGGGCACGGTGATGAATATAATACCTGACCCATATGATGATCAGGTTTTAAATCTCTCGTGCGTGAACCAGCAGGGAGGTAATATGGTACAGTTAAAAACGACTGATAACTCTTACCTTGAATACAATTATTTGCCAGTTATCAATCTGCCTGACAGATACTTCACCGCTTTTATTCAGTCGCCCGAAAGACTCTGGTTGCTTGAATCATATGCACTTTATTACTGGGATGAAAAGAACCGCAGGATAATTCATTATCCGGCCTTTAATACCCAAAACTTCGAAGAGGTTAATAAGAATGAAGTGTCTTATCTGATCAGCGGTTGCAGTTCCCCAACGGGTGAAATCTGGCTGGGAACAACATTTGACGGAATTTTCAGGCTAAATCTGGAAACAATGAGCTTCAAACACTACTATTATCCTGATGAGCAGTCAGGTAGCATCTATTTTCAGAACTTTGTTTTTTCCTTGTTTGCCGACAGCAGAAGCAGGATATGGTATGGGATGACAGAATTTGGTTATTTCGATCCCCTAACTGAAAGATTCAGAAATTTCAATCTTGTTTTAGATTTTCCCGATTCACCGGTCAAAACAGAATCTTTCAGGGTGATCAGCGAAACCCCTGACGGAAATATCTGGCTGGGTACTGAAAACAACGGAATTCTGGTCATCAATCCCAATGAACCTGTTTCTTTTGTTACCTCATACAATGAAAGCAATGGATTGATGGGTACAAGGATTCGTGATCTTCTGACGGACAAAAACGGAATTGTGTGGGCCATTACCGACAAATGCCTGAACCGGATCAATATCTCCACAGGTGAGATTTTCAATTACGATGAAAAATACGGCCTGACAAAACTCAACAAGGCAGCTTTGATATCGTCCGGAGAAATTTACCTGAGTGCCAGCGGCGGCGTGTATCATTTTTACCCGGACAGTATTTCTCCGGTCAAAGCACAGGTTAAACCTTACATAAAGACCTTTAAAATATTCGACCGAAGCATAGATATCAGCCGGAATTCAGGCCCCGGAACCGAAATCAGGCTCAAACACACTGAAAACTTTTTTTCGATCGAATACGGGGCCATTAATTATTTTAATCCCGAGGAAACAGAATTCTGTTACATGCTTGAAGGGCAGGACCTGGATTGGGTATCCGCAGGTAAACGGAAATATGTAAGTTATACAAACCTGCCGGGTGGAAATTACAATTTCAGGCTCCGGGTAATGGTAAAAGATGAAATCAGGTCCGAAATATCGCTACCCTTGTTTGCAGAAACTCCCTTTTGGAAAACAACCCTGTTTTATGTAATTCTTGTGTTACTGGTATCTGCTTTCGTCTATGCCCTGATTAAATACCGTACTAACCGGATCAAAAAAGAGGAGGCGCTCAAGACCCGCTACAATACCATGATCAATGAGCTGGAGATGAAAGCCCTGCGAGCACAAATGAACCCACATTTTTTGTTCAACAGCCTGAACAGCATCCGTTACTATGTCCTACAGGAAGAATTTGAAAATGCAACCGGCTACATTACCAAATTCTCCAAACTGCTCCGTTTGATCCTGCATAATTCACGGCAAAACCAGATCACACTGGCGGAAGAACTGGAAATGGTGAGCATTTATATTGAATTCGAGCAAATGCGTTATGATAACAGTTTTCTGTACGAAGAAGTGATGGATCAAACCCTGAACCCTGCAGAGATCATGATCCAACCCATGACCATTCAGCCTTTCCTCGAAAATGCCATCTGGCATGGGTTGATGCCCAAGGAATCCGATCGGCAGCTTAAACTTGAACTGGCAAAGGACAAAGGCATGTTGCGGATAACCATAGAAGACAATGGAGTTGGAAGGGAAGCTTCATCACGACAAAGATCCAACAGCGACCTTGCCGGAACCAAATCGTACGGGCTTCAGATCATCCGTGAACGTTTTGAGGTTTTGGCGAATATGCGGGGAAAAAGATCGGATTTTGAGATAATTGATCTGAAGGATAGTGAAAATAATCCGACAGGAACAAGGGTAAACATTTATTATGAAATATAAAATCTAAACCAATGCAAATCAGGTCAGTGATCATTGATGACGAAAAACACAGTCTAATTTCAACCGAAATTCTGATCCAAAAATACTGTCCGGGGATAGATATTGTTGCCAAAACACTTTCACCGGAAAAGGGAGTTGAACTTATCGAAACCCTTCATCCCGACCTGGTATTCCTGGATATCGCCATGCCCCGTATGAATGGGTTTGAATTGCTGCAGGCTCTGCAGTTCAGGGAGTTTGCGCTGATTTTCACAACGGCCTATAACACCTACGCGATCAACGCTTTTAAGGTGAACGCCATTGACTATTTATTAAAGCCCATCGAACCCGAAGAACTGATCAAAGCCATCGACAAGGTAAAACAAAATATGGAAAAGGACTTTCAGTTAAAACGCATTGAAACCATCATCCGGAATCTGGGCAACGGCGGATCAGGGAATGAACGCCTTGCGTTGCCATATGAAGGACGAATTATGATGCTGGATCACCATAACATTGTGTGTTGCGAATCCGACCGGAATTATACCCGCATCTATCTTGCCGACAAAACCAGCCTGATGATCAGCCGCACCCTCAAGGATATCGAACAAATGCTCCCCCACCCGACTTTCCTTCGTATCCATCACTCCTATCTGGTCAATATCAACCATGTAAAAGAATATTATCGCGGTGAAGGGGGTGAGATCCTGCTCAGCAACGGAGAGATTCTCCGGGTTTCGAGAAATAAGAAGGAGGAATTGTTAAATATATTGTTCCAGAGTTCGCGGGAAAAGGGGTTTTGAGGTTGCAAAGTTTAAGGGTTGAGGGTTGACTGCCACGGGCAGGTTTCAAGTTTTAGGTTTCAAGCTTCAGGATTGCCTCCAGGCAGGTTTCAGGTTTACCATTGATTTAAAACAGATAGTCTTTGCCAACTATCTGGGTCTCCTTGCTCTATGAACACTAACCATTTAATAACTTTCAACTGCAGACTGCCTGCTGCCCACTTCAGAATTCCTGCAATTTCACCGGATAACAAATCCCGGCCTCTTATCCGTTAATCCACGCCAACCGCTAAAATCCCTTTTCATTATTAAATAGTAAGATTGAATTTAGTCCTTTAAATTCATTTATACATTCTCATGTAAATTAACTATCAATGAAAATATTGTACTTTTTACAAATCATACTTCTGCTAAATATTGCAGTAGAAGTAAATGGACAGTTTCAAAGCGCCAATTATGATAAAAATTGCGCCGATTACTGGCTGTCCAAAATGAGCAATCCCAACGTAAATTACAACGATCTTGTAATGGAATTTAACCAGTATTGGGAAGGCAAAACCCCCGATAAAAACAGCGGTTACAAATTGTTCAGGAGATGGCAGCATGCCAAATTACCATTTGTAAAACCAGACGGCTATTTACTGCCAGCCGGACAGGATATGATCGAATACAATAAATTCCTGCAGCAAAATTTGGGAGAAAATATTGTGGGCACCTGGGATTTGGTCGGTCCGACTATTTTCCCACAGCAGTATTATGGCGGACAGTGTCCGGGTATGGGAAGAATTTCTGCGCTGGCTTTCCACCCAACCAATTCAAATATCCTTTTTGCCGGCGCACCTATCGGAGGGATGTGGAAATCCTTTGACGGAGGTGAAAATTGGAATAACCTGAATACTGATGATATCAACACCATGGGTGTATCGGATATTTCCATAGATTATACTGATCCAAACATCATTTATTTCGGTACCGGCGACCGGGATGGTTGGGAGAGCTGGGGGCTTGGCGTTTATAAATCCATTGATGGCGGATTGACATGGATTCAAAAAAACACGGGCATGGGTGGTAAAACTGTCTGCAAACTGCTGATGTACCCTGATAATCATAATACCCTGATTGCTGCCGCCAATGATGGAATCTACGTAACATCCAATGGCGGTGAAAACTGGCTGAAGGTTCTTACCACTACTGATCCTGTGAAGGACCTTGTTTTTAAGCCCGGCAATCCTAATTATATTTATGCAGCCAGTAAGGGAACAATCTATCGGTCGACCAATTACGGCCTGACCTGGAATGCGCTACTGAATACTGAGGCACACCGGATCGTGCTAGCTGTAACCCCCGCTAACCCCGACAAATTGTTTGCCCTGGCTACCAAAGACTCCCAATTTTACAGGTTTTATACCTCCGGTAATTCGGGTGGAACCTTCAACGAAATAAATTCATCGGGCATGAGCATTGAGGGGCAGGGTGGTTATAACCTCGACCTGGCAGCAGATCCTAACAACGTAAATACGCTATATGCCGGAATGGTCAACGTGTATAAATCCACCAACGGTGGCTCTTCATGGAGTATGATCGCCAATACGGGCCAGATCCATGCCGACCAGCATGTTTTTGAGTTCTCACCCCACACCGATGATTATCTATTCATTGGGAATGATGGTGGCGTATATAAAATGTGGGTAGGGGGTGGAAACCATACTGTGACAACCATCAGCGACGGACTGGCTATTTCAGAAGTATACAGGCTCGGAACTTCAGCTTCAAATCCTGATTTAATGATCTGCGGTATGCAGGATTGCGGCTCCTATGTAACTACCAGCAATCCCTGGTTGCACAGGTTTAGTGGCGACGGCATGAATTGTGAAATTGATCATAATAATTCGAATATTATGTATGCATCAGCACAAAAAGGGCACATCGGAAGATCAATGGATGGGGGCAATAGCTTCCAGGATATTGCAGCCGAAGGTGTCAACGGGATCAACCAATCAGGTTCCTGGTACTCTGCTTTTGTGTTGGATCAATTTAATTCAAATATCATGTTTGCCGGATTCAAGGATGTGTGGCGGAGTAACAACGTTAATACCTCAAATCCCTCCAGTGTTTCATGGACCAACATTTCGGCAGGGCAACTCAGTGGCAAAGTAGTCGACCTTATTGAACAGTCGCCGGTTGACGGGAATATTATATTTGTTGCAGATGAAGGCGGTTCACGCATATTCAGGACATCAAATGCTTACGGGGCCTCCCCGGTTTGGACGGAAGTGACCAAGCCTTATAATCACAGGGTCACCTGGATCGAAGCCCACCCCACTGATCCCGACATCGTTTATTTTACGATCACCGATGTGGTTTACAAACATAAAATTTCCACCAATTACTGGGAAAATATGACTGAGAATCTTCCATGGGTTTCCAAATTATGTATCGTTTACCAAAAAAACAGCAACGAAGGTCTTTATGTCGGAACTGTAACTGGTATTTTCTATAAAGACGCAGAAATGGAGGAGTGGGTGGTTTATAAATCCGATTTACCAACAACCAAAGTGTATGATCTGGAAATTAACTACCATACCGATCCTCCGCAACTTTTTGCAGCTACTTTCGGCAGGGGTATTTGGAAAACAGACATTTACCCTTCACCTAAACCCGATCTTGTGGTAACCAGCGGCAACTCGCAGATTTCAGGAACCCAGATACAGGTTAATGTGGGTTACCAGAACCAATCCCAAATTGCTTACACCGATCCGTTTTATATCGGGTATTATCTCTCTTCAAATAATGTGATCAACAATTCCGATATTCTGATCGGTGAGCAAAGCAAACCCGCCACTGCTCCAATGATCATTGGGCAGGGTAACAGCCAGGGTATAGATGTGGCCCTCATCTCCCCGGAAATACCTGCGGGAACTTATTATTTTGGTGCCATGCTCGACAACCGTGAGGAGTTAAATGAGATCAGTGAATTAAACAACTCATTTACCGCTTCCCAACAGGTAACCATTCCCAACGCACCCGATCCTCCCACTAATGTCCAGGCGTCCGACGGAACCTACGACAACCGCATTAACATCACCTGGACAGCCCCGCCCAATGGCCCATGGCTCTATACTGTTTACCGCAATACCGAAAATAATTCTGCAACCGCTGTTAAAATTTCAGGTGATGATTGGATACAGAATACTTTTTTCGACGACTATGATGCTCCACGGGGAATCAGTATTTATTACTGGATCAAAGCTTCGGGCTATGAACAGGGCTTACGCCCAAGTGGATTCAGCACCTCTAACGAAGGGTGGCGGCCACTGCTACCCCCCACCAATGTGCAGGCTACCGATGGTATGTATGATAATAAAATTACCATTAGTTGGGAACCTTCCGAAAATTCATTGTATTACAGGGTATACAGAAATACTGTGAATAATTCAGCTACTGCAACAAACATCTCCGGATTTAGTTGGATATTGAACACAACATACGACGATGAATTTGTTGTTTCCGGAACAACCTACTATTATTGGGTGAAGGCTGCCCGATCCAATGTGGGCTTAAGATCATCCGATTACAGTTCAGTAAATACCGGATGGGTTGCTTTTGCTGAGGCACCCGATTTGACAGCTTCCGACGGAACCTATACCGATCACGTGGAATTGGTTTGGAACAGCATCCCCGGGGCAAATTACTATAAAGTATTCTGGAGTTTAAACAATGACCCTGAAACCAGTATAGCCTGCACCGGCTGGCAAACTGAAACGACAGTAAACTATAATACCGGCATGCATGGAACCATTGTTTATTTTTGGGTTAAAGCTTCCGCTGATTCGCAGGGAAATGTTGCCACCGGCTACAGCGAAGAAGAAACCGGATGGATGAATTTTGTTCCTCCCGCCAATGTTCAGGCAACAGATGGCACCCTGCTTGAAGCGATAAATATTACCTGGAACTATGTTTCCGGGGGATCCTATTACAGGGTTTACAGGGGGCTGAATTCGAGTGTATTGTCAGCACTGCCCATTGGAAATTGGTTCTACGGCAACCAGTACCTTGATACTACCGGCATCCCGGGAAGAAATATGTATTACTGGGTAAGAGTAGCCAACGATACCCTGGTTACTTTCAGTGAAGCATCCGCTTATGATATCGGATGGGGATTGCTTGATTCGCCAACAGTGACAGCAACAAAAGGGGTTTATAACGATAAAGTCGAAGTCACCTGGCAACCGGTAAATGGAGGCATCGCTTATAGAGTATTCAGGAGCGAAGCGGGAAACCCTGTCATCGATACCCTTACCGATTGGAGTACATCAACAAATTACTTCTTCGAAGATCTTACACCAGTGATGGGCACATATTATAACTATTATGTCACAGCGGCACGCAGCATCTATGGACTAAGAGAGAGTGAGGCCGGAGTGGATCTGGGCTATGCGGATGAATGCGGCAATATGAAAGAAGACGTTGCCTACAGGAGTATTAATTTTCATGGGAGCACTCTTGAGGTTACACAAAGGGTTTACAATGAAGGGCCATTCCCATTTTTGAACCCCAGCCAGGTGGCATTCACACTTGACGCCGCACCCTGGGATGGTCTTCCGGAATATATCTGGGCTTATGCTGATATTCCGCCGCTTGATGTTAATGAGTATTATGATGTGCAGGTGACCGTTGACCTTGACACTATTCCTTATGGCCCTGTTACTTATGGTACCTGGTATATTGGGTGCTTTATGTCGTGGGACTGGAACAACTGCGAAACCAACTTTGATGACGATTACGTCACCTGGACCGATGAACCGTTTGTATTTACCGATGCCATGCACGGTATTTATACCATCGGGCCTGTAAGTGGTGACTTTTATGGTGTGGATAAGGCAATACTAGCACTGGAAGAACGCGGTATTTCAGACCCGGTTACATTTTACCTCGAACCAACCGTACATTTTGAACAAAATACCTTTGGGCCTGTAACCGGTTCAGAATATTCAAAACCGATAATTTTCCAAACTGACCCTGCATTTCCGGATACGGCAGAAATAATTTTTACTCCGACAGTTGAGAACAATTACACCCTCCGGTTCAGCAATGCATCGAACATCCATTTTAAAAACCTGAAGCTTTCCACCACCGGGTTCTCAAATTTCCAGTCGACCTATGGCGGCGTTATTCAATTCACCGGATATTGTGATAATATTCGTTTTTACAATTGCCTGATTACCGGGTTTTCTGACAATTCTACTTACTCTGAGGATAATGATGTAATATATTGTACCAACTCCAATAGTAATCATCTTTATTTTCTGAACAATACAATACGCTATGGCTTTAAAGGAATTTTCCTGGAAGGTATGAACCTGGCAACCGGCCCGCTTACCAATATTGAGATCACACACAATACCATTGAAGGATTCGTAAATACCGGAATTGAACTTAAATATGTTGAATACCCGGTTATTACTGAAAATAGGATCATTTCGCCACCAACACTTTTGTCATATCATTTTGGAATTGATATCGAATATTTAAAAGGGGGATGCGACATTTCAGGAAATACCATCCTGCTTTATCCATCGGATTGGGCCATGTATGGGATCAGCCTGATAGATTTCAACATTGTGGATGCAGAACAGGCTCTGATTTACAATAATTTTATCATGCTTCAATCAAATGTCACCTTCGCTTATGGGATTATTACTGCCAATATTAACAAAACCAGGATTTATAATAACAGTATTCATCTCACTGGTAATCCTGCAACATTCAATGCCTGCGTGCTTCTTGATTGTACAGCGCCGTTAAGCGGAGGGTATGATAATTCCATGATGAATAATATTCTTTCAAATCAACTGGGAGGTTATTGCCTGGGTTACAGCGATAATGCATATTTGTATCAACTTTTAACTGTATCGGACTATAATAATTTCTACTCATCAGGGCCCGACCTGTTCTTCTTTAAGAACAGCTATGGTTTACAAACCATCGACCAGTGGTGGGGTGAAACCGGTTTTGACTATAATTCCCTGAATGTAAATCCGGCATTTTATTCCGATTTTGATCTACACTCCAACAGCCCGGACCTGGATGGCATGGGTTATCCGTTGGCTGAAGTTCTCAGGGATATTGATGATGAACAGAGGCATCCGGTTCATCCCGATATGGGTGCCGATGAATACACCTATTTTATTCCGCAACTTGATCTCAGGGTATTTCTGGAAGGTCCGTTTGAAGGAGGTGAAATGAAAAAAGATTTAAATGATGCCGCGTTAATACCATTGAATCAGCCTTACTATCAAACCCCTTGGAACTATTCCGGAACTGAAAGTGTGGCCTCTATCCCTGAAAACGTTGTCGATTGGATTTTAATAGAAATGTATGATGCACCTTCGGTTGATCAGGCTTTACCCTCTACCCTGCTTGGCCGTAAGGCTGCACTATTGAAATCTGACGGGTCAATTGTTGATACGGACGGATCATCCAATCTTTCATTCACTGTTCCAGTTTCAAATAAACTGTTTGTAGTCATTCGCCACCGGAATCATATTGCTGTATTGTCCGGTAATCCATTGCAACTGTCAGAAGGCAAGTACTTGTATGATTTTACCCTTTCGGCAAGTCAGGCCTATGGCAACAACCAGGGAGATTTCGGCGATAAATTCGGGATGTATGCCGGCGATATGAATGCCGATGGAACTGTAGATGATTCGGACCACTTACTCAAATGGAAAATAGAAGCAGGCAGGTTGGATTACCTGCAAAGCGATGTGAATATGGATGGACAAGCAGATAACAAGGATAAGAATGATCTTTGGTTTATTAACTTTGGTAAGGAAGAAATCCTTCCCGAATAACTTCATCTTTCGAACCTGGCCGACCAGCAGGTGGGCTTTGAACTTTGAACTGGAAAATCCATCTTTATAAATATGAAACTTCAGTATCAAAAGTCTTGCCTGGAGCGGGACTTTTTTTATTTGCAACCATTCAATATCGAAAGACCAATAAACTGTCATTTGGATTAGCAACCAGGTATACACTTTAAATCTGGTATCAAATGTTGTTTTAACGATCTTTTTTATTCAAGAATTTCATTTCCCCGGAATTTATTAATTTCTTTTACTTCCTTGGAAACTATCCCTTTACAAAAATATGCTATTTACTCAAGATGTACTGATTCATGAATCAGTACATCTTTTTTTTGGTAAATCTTAAAACCCAACCTACATTTACCGTAAAATTTGACGCACCATAGACTGCACTGGAAATTTAAGATTGGAATCAATTCTACAATTTCCAGAATCAAAAATAAAAAAGGAAACAAGAGGTTCTGAAGCAAGAGGTTTATGGTGCAACTTACCCAAATGCTTTATATCTCTGTTTCCTTTGTTAAAGATCGCAAATTGAGTGTATAAATTATAAAACAAGTGGTAATGAAAAAACTTTTACTTTATTCAGTATTAATCCTTTTTGGGATTTTATTTTTTAATCATGCAAATGCCTTTGTAACCAAAAGTGGTAATGTATCCGGCGAATATTGGCATAACACAGATACTTATTATGTAACTGGTGATTTAACTGTGGATGCCGGAACCACCTTCGAAATTCAGGCCGGAACGCGGGTGAAGTTTGCGCCGGGTACCGGGTTAACTGTATATGGGACTTTGATTGCCAATGGGAATTCTTCATCCAATATATTTTTCACATCTCGTGATGATAATAATGTCGGCGAGACAATTACCGGTTCCGATGGCAATCCTAATCCCGGTGATTGGGGATTTATAGGAATCTATGGTAACAGCGGTAATGACGGTATTGCTTCGTTCAATTATTGTCATGTGAGGTATGGTGGTTCCTCAGGATATGGAAATGTTTATTTTAATGAGGCTGATTCCCCAACTTTTACAAACAGTTCTGCGGCTTATAGCAGCTATTACGGTATCATGTCAAATTCAAGCAATGTACAATTTGAGAGTAGTGATTTTGCAAGCAATACTAGTCATGGGATCTATGCCACACAAGGTGAATTACAAATAAATAATTGTTTTTTCCTCAACAACTCGGGCTATGCTGCAAACCTATCGAATGTTAGTATTATACCTTATACTGGTAATACCGGCAGCGGCAACACCATCAATGCCTTTGGTATCAGCGGAACCATTGACCAGAATATTACACTGGCTCAAAATGTCTGTGGATTTCCTTATGTTCTTATTGGAAATACAACCCTGACAGCCGACCACATCCTAACTATCCCGGC
>JAFGBL010000012.1 GCA_016933115.1 Bacteroidales bacterium
GATTCAGGTTACATTTTATAACGAGGGATTGCGGTTTTTTCTGAACCTGTTTTTTTATCGGCCAGGATAAAAAAGCATGGTTCCTCATATAGTCAGCCGAATCCAACATTACGGAAAAATTGATCGAACTCACGAATGAATTGTACCCCTCCATCGAATCCCATTCGAAAAACAGTTATGCCGTTTCAGGTTCGTGCAATAAACGGCCTATCGAATAACTTAGCCTGCCTGGCGATTTTTCCATGCCTGAAAATAAATGAAAACCCTGTTTCAGCTTGTCGAAGTTTTTAACTTTCAGATATATCCGTGATTTGAACATTTCCGCTATATATTGATTTATGATTGATTGATGTCAGTAACCGAATGTATTGAATTGGTTTTGCTCACACGTACCTTTCCGAATTGGGTCTGCAACTTCCTGCTGGCAGTTTTAAAAGTCTTTCTGTTTTCATTGGCAATGATGTTTTGGTTAATGTGAGAACCGGTCAAATTGCCGGCCGTCAGAACTTTATTAAAGTACCACTTGAATTGATGAATATAAAACAATTTCCGAAATAAAATTGGTTAAAGAATATATGCACACTTTTCGAATGCAGATACAAAATAATTTAGAATAACAATTGGCAGGTGTTAACGGATTGTTAAAAATACAGTTGAGACAAATGTGATGGTTGCTCTGGCGAGCCTGAATGCATTTGACGGATGGTGTGATTTTGAACCTAACAGGTATCGGCGCCACGGACCAGGCTTCTATCTGTCAGGTTTTTTGCCCGACATTGTTTCAGACTTATTTTGCCTTCATTAAACCTTTTGCTTCTTATATTATCTAAATAAACAAATTCCAAGTAAATTTAACTAACTTCGTAAACGTGAAACGATTGCCATTACTCCATGTCTTTTGCCTTATCCTGATAAGGTCCGCTTTTAATCAGGATTTTTATGACATCAATTCCATTAACACCATTGAATTGACATTTCAACAGGTAAACTGGGATTACCTGCTCGACAGCCTTTACGATGCCGGGGAAGGCCGGTTGTTGGGAGCAGCATTTATTAATGGCCAGCAGTTCGACAGTGTGGGAGTGCGATACAAGGGCAACAGCTCTTACCAGCCCAACCTGGTGAAAAAACCCCTCAACATCAAACTCGATTATGTTATCGATGACCAGGAACTCAACGGATACGGCACTCTGAAACTTTCAAACGGGTTTAAGGACCCGAGCCTGATCAGGGAAACACTGGGTTATGAGATCGCCCGAACCTATATGCCTGCCAGCCGGGCCAACTATGCAAAGGTGTTCATTAACGACACTTACCTTGGGCTCTATACCAGTGTTCAGGATGCGGACCGATTTTTCATGCAGACCCATTTTATGTGTGACGACAATACCCGGCTGAAAGGCGAGTTAAACGGCAATATGCAGGGCATCAATGGGGTTTGGAATTACCTGGGAAGTGACTCAAGCCTTTATTTCGACCGGTATACCCTGGAATCGGATTTTGGTTGGAAGGAACTGGTTCAATTTCTCGATACGGTGAATAATTATAATGATTACCTGAAGTCGGTGCTGAACGTCGATCGCCACCTGTGGATGTTGGCTTACGACAACCTGTTGGTAAACCTGGATGCACCTATCAACATGCCGCAGAACTTTTACCTGTTCAAGGACCTGACCGGTAGGTTCAATCCCATTATGTGGGATCTGAATGAGACTTTCGGCGGTTTTGTTAATGCAGGTAACGGCCCCCCGCTGAATACTCACCAGTTGCAGCATTTCGACCCCTTTTACCGGTCAAATGATTCTGATTATCCCATTGTCAGCAAGGTACTGAATAACCCGGTGAATAAAAGGACCTATGTGGCCCACATGAAGACCATGCTGCAGGAGCTTTTCGAGACAGGATGGTATGAACAAAGGGCGCTGGAGATCCAGCAGATCATCAATGAAGAGGTACAAAACGATCCGAATAAACTATACACTTACCAGCAATTCCTGGATAATATTTACAACACGGTAGGAGGAGGCCCCCCACCGCAGGGCCCCGGCATCATCGGGATCGTAGAGTTGATGGATAGCCGGTCGGATTATCTGAGTTCATTGCCTTTGTTCCAGTTAGATGCCCCGGAGATCAGCAATGTAAGCCATTTCCCGGAGATGGTTTCACCGGGTGATGAAGTTTGGATAAATGCCACGGTGAATACTGCAAGTGTCATTCAACTGGGTATCCGTCCTGAGACCCATAACCGTTTTATCCGGATGAATATGTTCGATGATGGGAACCATAACGATGGCGGTACAGGAGATGGTATTTATGGTATTTCCTTACCGGCCGGACCATCTGATATGGCATATTATATATTTGCGGATAATGATGAAGCAGTGTCTTTCTCTCCGGACCGTGCAGAGTATGAATTTTATTCGGTACATGTTATCGCTGATGTGGTGATCAACGAATTCATGGCGGACAATGAAACTACGGTTATAGACCAGGACGGAGAATATGACGACTGGATTGAATTTTATAATAACTCCGGTAATCCGATCCTGATCAACGGATGGTATTTGTCGGATAATCCCGATGACCCTGACAAGTGGGCCTTTCCTGATACCCTCATCACCCCGGGGCAATACCTTATCGTTTGGGCGGATGAAGATGGAAGCCAGGAAGGTTTGCATGCCAATTTCAAGCTTTCAGCCGACGGGGAGGTTATCCTGCTTTTGGATGCCGGTTTGAACCTGATCGATGAAGCGGCTTTTGGCCCCCAGAAAACCGATACCACTACCGGGCGGTTTCCGAATGGGACAGGCGATTTTATTGAGATGATTCCAACTTTTAGTTCTGAAAATATCAATGTACTCGTATCGGCCAAATTGGAATTGACGGCTAATGTAGGTAAACCTGTTTTATCTCCGAATTTTCCCAATCCGTTTCAAAATAATACAGCAATTACATTTTATTTACCACAACGACAGTATATTTCGCTGGAAATATTCGATTTATACGGTCAAAAAAAGAGGGTTATATTTGAAGGGATATTGGAAGAAGGAGATCATAAATTCGGGTTGGACGGAAGTGATTACAAACCGGGAATTTATTTTGCATATTTAAAGACTGATCAAGGGGATCAGACGATAAAGCTGATGAAAATGGATTGATTATTACCAAATTGTAGATCCAGAATAAAAAAGTGGTTCTAACCTGTCACAATACCGAACACCGGTTGTATCAAAACAGGACAATTGGTGTCGAATAATATATTTTGAATATCAAAAGACCCGAAAAATCAATTGATTATACTGTTGGCACACGGTTTGCCTTGAGTTGATTTCAATTCGAGGGCATGCTTTTTAATTATATCATCATTGCGATCCGCAATTTCAAGAGAAATCTTTCATTTACAGTGATCAATGTGGCCGGACTATCGGTGGCCATGGCCATTACAGCGGTTTCATTGCTGTATATCATAAATGAATTTACTTTCGACCGGTTCCATGTTAAGAAGGACCGGATCTACCGGGTGATACTGAAGAGTGAATCGGCCAGCGAAGGTAGGACCACCTCATCCATTGCTACGGCCGGGATTGGGCCATCATTGCAAGCGGAAGTTCCTGAAGTAGAGGCTATGGTGAGGTTATCAAATCCAACTGGATGTTTTTTCAGTTTTGATGGGAAAAATTTTCCTGCCCGGAATATGATGTATGTAGATTCTTCATTTTTTGAGATGTTTTCATTCAAACTGGCTGAAGGTGATCCACAAAACATTTTGACCAGGCCCTTTTCTGCAGTGCTTACACGTTCGATGGCACGAAAGATTTTTATGGATGAGTACATAGCTGTCGGTCAAATTATTATGATGGACAACAAGGATAACTTACAGGTAACCGGGATTGTTGACGATCCTCCATTACAGTCGCACCTGCAGTTTGATGCATTGGTTTCCTTTACCAGCCTTTACCAGGATCCACAGATGTACCTCGATTGGAACGGCGGCCACAACTATTGTACATATATCCTCCTGCATGAAAATTCAGAGATACAACAAGTAGAGAAGAGGCTTCCGCCCATCCTGGAAAAGAGTATCAATTCACTGCTGCATGAATATGGAATAGAGTGGTCATTGATGTTTCAGCCGCTTCGCGAAGTGCATATGTTTTCCAACCTGGACGCAGACATTGAAACACAGGGCAACCTGAAATTTATTTTGGTACTTTTTACCATTACGATATTTGTTATGTTTATTGCCTGCATCAACTTCATCAACCTTTCAACGGCCGCAGCCCTGAGCCGGATGAAAGAGGTGGGCGTACGACGGGTGGTGGGTGCTACCCGCAGGCAGATCATCCGGCAA
This sequence comes from Bacteroidales bacterium, assembly GCA_016933115.1. Taxonomy (GTDB): domain Bacteria; phylum Bacteroidota; class Bacteroidia; order Bacteroidales; family JAADJA01; genus JAADJA01. The sequence goes on from JAFGBL010000012.1 coordinate 4,352, forward strand.
TTTATGACTGAAACGGTTATTTTAAGTGTGATATCATTGGTACTTGCCTTTATAATTATTGAGATTGTTCAGGCATTTTTACCTTTATTAATAAATAATGATACTTTGGTTGAGCAAATCAGGGTTTATAATTCTTCCTTCCTGCAAATTGTCGTTGTCATGATCTTTATTCTGGTTTTTACGGATGTAGTGGCAGGATCCTACCCGGCTTTATATATCTCAAAATTCAGGGCTGCAAAAATTCTGAAAGGACATTTGGCACTTTCAAAAAGCAAGCCGGTATTCCGAAGCGTCCTGATTGTATTTCAATTTGCAGTTTCTGCCGTTCTGATCCTTTGCACACTTGTCATCATTTCACAAATAAATTACCTGTTGAAAAAGGATCTGGGTTTTGATTCGACGGGGAAACTGGTCATCCCGTTATCAAGCGAAAAATCGTCGGCAGCTTTTCAATCCTTAAAGACGGATTTCCTAACCGTTCCCGGAGTAGTAAAAGCCGGGGCCTCATCGGAGGTTCCCGGAGCCGGATTCACCATGAACGGTTATATACCGGAAGGATTGGATGAACCGATTATGATACATGCATTGGATGTTGATTATGATTGGCTTGCAGCCATGGGTTTGAAAATTATGGCTGGAAGAAGTTTTTCAGAGCAATCGGGAACCGACAGTAACAATTATCTGATTAACCAAACCCTGGCCAAACAACTTGGCTGGACCGATCCGGTGGGAAAAATCATTAAGCGAAGCGGACGGCATACGGTAATTGGGATTGTGGAGGATTTTCACTATTCCTCTTTGCATAAGCAGGTGGAGCCATTGCTCATCACCTTACAGCCCTGGAGGGGATATAATTATATTACGGTCAGTTATTCTGGTTCGGATTCAAAAGAATTGATCCGTCAGTTGGAAGCCAAATGGAAGGAAATTTCTCCCTACGAAGATTTCAATTATTTTTTCCTGGATTCATATATAAGGGAGGCTTATAACGAAGAAACAGGATTTTCAAAAATACTGGCGGCTTGTGCAGGGTTTGCACTGTTTATTGCCGGAATGGGATTGTTCGGGCTGGCAGCTTTTATCACCCGGCAAAGGAGCAGGGAAATGGCCATCCGAAAGGTCTTTGGGGCCGGAATGAACCGGATTTTTATACTGATGTCTACCGATTTTCTCAAATGGGTTTTGATTGCCTGTTTGATTGCCATCCCGGTTGCTTACCTGGTGATGGGCAAATGGCTACAATATTTCGTCTACCACGGGGGGTTGCAGTTATGGATATTCGTTGCCACAACTGTTTTTTGTCTTTCACTGGCCCTGTTCATTGTCCTTTTCCAAATCCTCAGGATTGGCCGGCTCAATCCCATTGATTTTATACGGTATGAATAAAAAATAGAATCTTACAATTTTTTTAATTTTGAAAGATCATTCATAATCAAATTTTGGGATGGAGGATAAAATAATACAAGTCAGGAAGCGGTCGGGAGAAAAAGTACCTTTCAATACCGACAAGCTGAAGCTGTCGCTTGAACGATCGGGAGCGGGAGACGCGGATATTCTGAAAATAGTGGAAGCTGTACAAAATAGATTGTTCGACGGCATATCCACCCACAAGGTATATCAACTGGCTTATTCCCTTCTCAGGAAGCGTTCCAATTCTGCTGCCGGTAAGTACCGGTTGAAAAAAGCCATTTTTGACCTGGGACCAACCGGTTATCCCTTCGAAAGATTTATCGGTGAGTTACTGAAATACCAGGGTTATGAAGTAAAGGTGGGACAGATGGTAAAGGGTCATTGCGTTGACCATGAAGTGGATGTGGTTGCCGAAAAGGAGAATAAAAAATTTATGATTGAATGTAAATTTCATCAGGATCCGGGCAGGAAGAGTGATGTGAAGGTTTCGTTGTACATCCATTCCAGGTTTATGGATATTGAGCGTCAATGGAAAAAACAAGCCGATGAAAAAACACATTTTCACCAGGGCTGGATCGTGACCAACACCCGGTTTACAGAAGATGCTGTCCGCTATGGGAAATGTGCAGGCCTTCAACTGATCTCTTGGGATTATCCAGAACAAGGAAGTTTGAAACAGCGTATCGATATATCCCGGTTGCACCCTGTAACAGCCCTGAGCAGCCTATCTAAAAATGAAAAGCAACAAATCCTTGATATGGATATTGTGTTGTGCCGAAACCTGAATGAGGGACATCTGCTAAAGGCAAGAATCCGGCAAAACAGGTTCAAAACAATTATGCAGGAGGTGAAAGAACTGCTTGGTGATAAAGGATAATTGATCAACCGTATAAATTCCAGAGATCTTCTAACCTTTACATTTTTCCTAATCAATTCAACCACTTCAATAAAGACGACAACCCCCACAGGGTGAACCTCAATTGTATTTGATTGTTTCATTTAAAAAAGTCATGTCTTCGCCATTGATCTCTTTTTTTATTATCCTGTCGATAATGGTTTTAGCCGGGATACTGAACTATCTGTTTTCCTTTTTACAATGGTACATGGCGATAAATTCGGGAATTAAAATTTCACTGAACCAACTGTTGATCATGCGCCGCAAAGGAATGCCTGTAAATACCATCATGGATAATCTGATCAAAGCCAGGCATTTTGGGGTAGAGGTGGAGTTGGAACAATTATATGAGCACCATAAGAAGGGCGGAGACATTTACAACCTGATCGACGGTTTGGTAAAAGCCAAAAAATATGGACTGGAAGTTACACTGGAGAGGGCTCAAAAAGCGGATCTCCAAAAAATAAAGATCAGCGATGCGGTTGAACAGATTGCCGAAGAGCGGGGGTTGAAACGTTAGCTTTTATTCTGGTAAAACGGTTTCACGGTTCAAATTGACTCTCCATAAATCGTTTTTATCCTGGTTTCCGATATTCCCGTCCAAATTGTAATCTCCAGCGTGGTAACCCGACTTTCCGGCAAATATTGACCAAAAACCTGATTTATCCGATAGGTCAATCACATTATCAACATTTCCATCTCCGGCGGCCATTCCCCAGATTCCAGAAGCCAATTCTTTTTGCGCCAGCCCGGCACCATATGCCTGTCCGGCTCCTGTGGTAAAATTGAAACTGTAAGTATTCCCTGCAAGATTGAGCGGTGATGCTGACATGACGGGAAGGTGATTGCGATGATAAACAACTGCAAATAACTGGTCTTCCGGACTGTAATGAATTGCCGGAATAGAGGATCCATCTGTGCTTACGATATGCCCGTTATCCAGTATAAATCCCACCAGCCTTGCAACTTTTTTGTCAGGGGCAGCACTTGATGCATCAACGGCATCACGGATCTCAACCATTACCCAATCGACAATTTGCGGATTGGAAATATCGGGAGTTTCTTTGCAACCTGTAAAAAACCAGGGAAGTTCCAGGTAAGGCTGATTTAGTGGTAAATAGTCAGGATTCAGATTTGTTGATAAGTTTGATCCGTTGAATGGCCCTTCAAGCATAACCGTAAGATCAAGATAAATTTTATTACCGGAAGGTGTCAGATTAATATTGGTGTTCCAGTCATCCGGTGCAAAATCGTCCCAGGCACTTTCTAGGGCATCGGCAATGTAGCCGTAGCCGGAAAGATTCAACGTCCAGATAATAAAATTTGTGGAAAACGAAGGATTGCCTTCATTCCCGTTGTAGTGGGCGATCAGGGTTTCGGTGAAAGCCGGTTCAACAAATTCGGCGGTTCCCTGGTCAATGTTGTAGGGTGGAGAAGTCAGGTAAAAAATAATTGATGCCGGAATTCCTGTCTCAAGCGATTCAAGTGCATACTCCTGGAACGTTTGTGAGCCGGTATCATAGTCGATATTTTCCACTTTTTTGCCGGTTATGCTTAATACTGTGTCGGTATCTAAAATACATATACGGTAAGGGCAGGGCCAGGTAACTGTCGATCCGGTTTCGATATCATAAATAATATTGCCCGAGGGGGAATTGATGCTCCGGATATCCTGCGCATGAAAATGGCCGGTAAAAACTACCTTAAGACCTAAATCCGCCAGTTCACTATAAATACTTTCCCAGTCGTCGATCACATATTCCCCAAAAATTACTTTCTGGTTGGTGAAATGTTCCACCAAATTATGGTGCTCCAGTGCAATGATGACTTTACCCATGGAACGAGCATCAATGATCCGGTCCTTTACCCATTGCAATACGGGAGGTTCAAAACCGCCGCTGGTCTGGGGATAATTCTGTATGTAGTTCGAATCGTAACGGCACACATCCATCGACAGGATTTGCAGTCCCGGAATGGGTTCCGCTACATAGCTCAGAGATGCCGTGTCTTTTGCTATGGCCTGGCCATACCCAAAATTGTGGTAAATGGTTACAAAATCCTCCGGTGTTATGTTGGGAACCGGATATGTCATATCATTGTCATAAGCCAGGGCATGTGGATTGTTGATGTCGTGGTTTCCCGGACATACAAAAACCTGTGCACCGGCATTTTCAAGTTCACTAAAATAACCTGCCATTTGCTGATGGCAGATCAGTTCCCCATCCTTGGTCAGATCCCCTGAAATCAAAACAATATCGGGCTGTTCGGCAATCAATGAATCGATGAGTGATTCCATGATGGCATTACTTTCCTTCAATAGTTTCCGGTCGTAAGTAAGGTATTCCTCAAAGGCAGGCCCGTCGTTGATCAGCAGGGAAGGGTCGAAATAGTGGGGGTCGGAAAACACGCAGATCTTGATATTTTCTGTCCCGATTTGTGCGATTGATTGGACGGATATGCCGGCACTGACAATTACCAGGGCCAGAATAAAAAAAAGCTTTGATTTCATAGACGTGGAAAATTTTGGAACATCAAATGTACAAAAAATTGAAAGTGATAAAGGTAGAAATCTGATAAGATTCAACCTGTTAAATGATTGTTAATTCTTTCTGAATTTTATTTGCCAATTAACTACCCCAAAAAATTTTTTAGTAAATAAAGATTTCTAATTTTAGCGCCCAAAATAACAGGTAGATATGAGAATTATTTTAATCATTCTTTTTGCAGGATTGTTGATCCTTTCGTGCAATACAAATCAAAAAAAGATGCATACTGATTCAAATCCATTTTATCAGGAATACGGAACACCTTTTGAAGTTCCGCCTTTCGAAAAAATTAAAACAGAACATTTCATGCCTGCTTTCATAGAGGGGATGAAGGAGCAGGAGGCAGAAATTGAAGCCATTACGAATAATGCAGAATTGCCTTCCTTTGAAAAAACCATTGTAGCCATGGATCGGAGCGGTCAACTGCTCACAAGGGTTAGTAATGTGTTTTATAATCTGACATCCGCCAATACAAACGATTCCATTCAGGCCATCAGTAAGGAAATCGCTCCACTGTTGTCGGCCCACAAGGATAATATCAGCCTCAATGTAAAACTGTTCGAACGTGTAAAATCGGTTTATGAGCAGAAAGAGGCGCTTGACCTGGATGCCGAACAATCTATGCTGCTTGATAAAACCTATAAAAATTTTGTTAGGGGAGGAGCCAACCTGCCGGATGATAAAAAAGAAAGATTCCGGAAGATCAATGAGGAATTGTCAGTTTTAACGGTAGAATTTGATGATCATTTGCTTGCCGAAACCAATTCATTTCAGTTGGTTATTGATAATGAAGGAGACCTGTCGGGCCTGCCGGAATTCGTAAGGGAAATGGGTGCTGAAGATGCCAAAACTGCCGGACTTGAAGGCAAATGGCTGTTCACCCTGCATAAGCCCAGCCTGATACCCTTTTTGCAGTACGCTGATAACAGGGAATTGCGTGAAAAGATTTTCAAAGGTTACATTAACCGGGGCAATAACAACAATGAATATGACAATAAAGAAATTGCCGCTAAGATCGCTATGCTCCGGGCAGAGCGGGCCAATCTGCTCGGTTATCCTACCCATGCTGATTATGTATTGGATGTAAACATGGCAAAAACATCGGACCGGGTTTATAAATTGTTGGATCAGATTTGGGAAGCTGCGCTGCCGGTAGCCAAAAACGAGGCGGTTGAATTACAAAAGATCATCGACAGTGAAGATGGGAATTTCAAGCTGGAACCCTGGGACTGGTGGTATTATGCTGAAAAACAGCGAAAGGAAAAGTATGACCTGGATGATGAGTTGCTGAAGCCCTATTTCGAACTGGAAAATGTCAGGAAAGGAATGTTTGAAGTAGCCACAAATCTTTATGGTTTATCCTTCGAAGAACGGTTTGACGTGCCCAAACCCCATCCGGATGCGCGAACATTTGAGGTTTTTGATACAGGCGGCACTCATCAGGCTGTCCTGATTTTGGACTTTTTCCCCCGGCCCAGCAAACAATCAGGCGCTTGGATGAGTAGCTACAGAAAACAAAGTAAAGAGGATGACAGAAACATTTCTCCCATTATAACTATGGTAATGAATTTCTCGAAACCTACATCCGATAAACCGTCGCTGCTGACTTTTGAAGAAGTAAGCACCATGTTCCATGAATTTGGGCATGCATTGCATGGAATGCTTTCGGATTGTACTTATAAAATGCTTTCAGGAACTGCCGTACCGCGGGATTTTGTTGAACTGCCCTCACAGATCATGGAAAACTGGGCAGCCGAACCGGAGGTTCTGAAAAACTATGCGAAACATTACCAGACGGGAGAGCCGATTCCGTATGAACTTATCGAAAAGATGAATGCCAGCAAGCATTTCAACCAGGGATTTGCAACGGTCGAATTTACTGCAGCAGCATATCTGGATATGGCCTGGCATACCATGGACGGTCCCGAATTGAAGAACGCTCTGGAATTTGAAAAGGAAGTTTTAGATCAAATCGGATTAATCCCGGAGATCGTAGTGCGTTATCGTTCGCCTTATTTTGCACATATTTTTGCAGGTGGCTATTCGGCTGGCTATTACAGCTATCAATGGGCAGAGGTACTTGATGCAGATGCCTTTGAAGCTTTCAAGGAAAACGGTTTATTCGATCAGAAAACTGCAAAAGCATTCAGGGAAAATATTCTGGAGAGAGGAGGGACGGAAGACCCCATGAAGCTATATATTCAGTTCAGGGGCAAGGAGCCAAATCCGGATGCGATGCTGAAAAGAAAGGGGTTGATATGACCCGGAAACATTCCTGGATAACAAATCAAGGTTGAATATTAACTAATGTTCTATTATTTCAAAATATTTAAGTACCCTTAAAGCCCTCAGCGTATTCCACCTGCTGGGTTTTCCGGGTACTTCCATGTTGAAGTGTACCTTGCCAGGGTGGTTGGCCTGTAATTTCCAGGTGCCGTTTTTATTCCGTTTTTTCAGGATCATATGCAGGGCATCCTGCATCCGTTCATCATATTCTGCACCGGCAAAATAATAATATTCAAGGGCACGCAGGATATCATATTTCCAGCGAAAAGGAAAGGGCAGGCTAAGCATCCGTTTGTCAATGATCTCACCGGTTTTATCCGACCTGAATATCCTGTGTTCCAGGATGAATTCCCGTGAAGTTTCTTCGGCTTCCAACAAATCACCCAATCGGTAATTGTAGTTGTTATTTTTATATTCCAGTATTCCCTCCAGTACTGAAATGGTCGTATGCAGTGAACTGTGCCTGGCACCCTGTCGGTTGAAGCGGCAATTGAATCCTCCATCTATCATTCGCTGTGAAAGAATAAAATCAACTATGGATTTAAGTTTATCCGTATCTATTCCAAAATAACAGAAATAATTCAAAGCCATCCCGTTGATGCAGACATCGCTGTTTTTGACTGTTTTACCCGGATTAATCCCTCCATCTTCTCCTTTTTGGGTTTCAATGACCAGATTTAAAGTTTGTTTAATGGGAATACAATCTGATGAAATGCCCAGATTTTTAAGATCGAGCAGGGTGTAGTGGGTAGAAATCCATTTGGGCTGATAAAAACCATCACCCCAATGACCATTAGTTTTCCTTAAGGAAAGGTATCGATTTCCCCAGCCTTCCTTTGCGATTCGTTTTCTCAGGTCATTTCGTTCTGTATACAGCAAATCGCGGTGAACCTGGTATTGGATGGCAATGTCTCCATCTAAAAGCCAATCGATGATTTCTGTGTAGTTCAATTCTATTAATATTTCAGAGTTTGATCACTTTTCTTGTTTCTTAAGAAGGTCATTTTTTCTTGCTTTTTTCAAACCTTCGATAAAGGATTTGGAAAGGAAACTGTTTTCATCGAGCTGGCAAAGCTTTTCAAACATGGGTTTGGTGACGGTAAAAGCGAGGATATCGGAAGGGAGGTATTTCCGCATGGCCATATCAGTTGCCCCGATCATGGCCTGGGGCACCTCAAGGTTTTTAAACAAGCTTACCAATTGCATACATCCTGAACCAAAAGGAGCGATAACAGGGGTTGGATCGTCCGGGGATTGAAAATACTGCGCTCCGATCATCAACATGCTGAGTTGATCAGGAGTCACAAAAAATGTGATTGTCTTAAGGTATTCGTACTGGTCATTTTTCAATGGCCCGATGAGAACCCATGAATTTTGCTGGTGGTATGGTGAAATGAAATCCAACCATTGGTCCATCAACTCATGGGTTGCTTTCAAACCTTCGTCATCGGTAAGGAATCTTATAAATTCTTTACGACTTCTGGTTGCCACTCCACAAAGGTGGTTACCGGCACCACCGCATCCGTGATTGTCTTTTGTGATCAGCAAGGTTTTACCCAGGAGCCATTGCTTATAAAAGGCAAAGACGCAGGCATGACCCGATTTATTTGGTTGAATAAGCGGTTCGAAGTCCTTTTTGGCAGGAGCATCATAAAATCCGATCAAAGGAGTTTTTATACCTGTTTTTTCCAATAGAAATGAAGGTAACGATTGCATGACTTTTTTTCACAAAGATATCAAGCATTTGTTAGGTGTTGCGGGTATTTGAGATATATTTTACTCATAACGCAAAGCTTCCACCGGATTGGTAACCGCGGCTTTAAATGACTGGTAACCGACAGCAATAAAAGCAATGGCCAGTTCAGCAAATGCAGCAATCAGGAATACCCACCAACTGATGGTGATGCGGTATTCGAAATTTTGAAGCCACCTTTCCACAGCCAGCCAGGCGATGGGCCAGGCAATGATATTGGCAAGCAGTACCCATTTGGTGAATTCCTTTGAGAATGCCCAAACGATCTGATCCCGCGTGGCTCCGAAGGTTTTCCTCACCCCGATTTCCCTTGTTTTTTGTGAAGCCAGGAAAGAGGCCAACCCGAGTAAACCCAGGCAGGCAATGAAGATGGCGAGGATGGTGAAAATGATCATCAGGTCCTTGGTTTGTTTTTCATTTTGATAAAGCTTGTCATAATCCTTATCAAAAAACGAATAACTGAAGGGCAGTTCGATATTAAAATCCTTCCATTTCTTTTCAAGGAAGTCAAGCACATTATTTTCGGAGCCGGGTTTTATCCTTACGGAAATGAAGCGTTCGTCCCATCCGAATGACCCACCCAGGTAAATAAAAGCCTGTGGCCGGATTTTTTCATGCATGGATTCATAATGAAAATCCTTCACCACTCCAATGACAGGAAATTTTCTGATGTTTTCTCCCCAGTTATTGATCTTTTTGCCTATGGGATTTTCCCAACCGATCAAATTTAATGCAGCTTCATTGATGATGATCGCAGAAGTATCGGTGGGGAAATCGCGAGAAAAAAACCTGCCCTGTGCCATTTCAAGTTTCATCACATCAGCATACTCTGGGTCGCAAGGCAGCAAATTCAGGGTAAATCCGTCTTCCACCCCTTCAGCGCCAAACCCGATGTTATTTAATCGCATTCCGGGCATTCGATGGGCTCCGGCGACATGCAGGATATTGGCATTTTGCCGGATCTCCTTTTTGAATGTCTCGGATTTTTCATCCAGCAAATAAGCATTTTTGATCACCAGGATATTTTCCTTGTCAAATCCCAGGTTTTTATTTTGGATCATTCTCAATTGCTGGTATACGGTGATAGTTCCGATAATGAGGATCATTGAAACCGCAAACTGGAAAATTACCAGGATATTCCTTACCGAAAATCCGCTGGTGCTTTTAATCAACCTGCCTTTCAACACCTTCACCGGTTGAAAGGCTGAGAGAACAAAAGCGGGATAGCTTCCTGAAAAAACACCGATAATGAAGGCCAGCAATATAAAAAGCGGTATGGTGAAGGGATCATCGAAATAATGCAGCACCAGGTTTCTCCCTGTGAAATTACGAAAAACCGGGAGGGCTGCCTCCACCATCACCAGTCCGATGAGCACACTGATAATGGCGATAAAAATAGATTCTGAAATAAATTGGATCACCAGCCCTGATTTTGTTGCGCCTGAAACTTTTCTGATCCCGACTTCTTTGGCCCTGCGAAAACTTTTAGCGGTGCTCAGATTCATAAAATTTATGCAAGCCATCACCAGTATAAAAATTGCGATAACCCAGAAAATTCTGATATAGTTTTTATTCCCGTTGGGTTCAAATTCCCCGGAGATGTCTGATGTCAGATGAATTTGTGTGAGCGGTTGCAGGTAATATTCCCATTTATTCCCCTTGGCAAGTGCTTCATCATAACTCCTGCCTTCGAACAGGTATTTCCTTACAAAATCAGGGAATTTAGCTTCCAGATCAAGGTAGTTTGCCGTGGGATTCAAAAGCAGGTAGGTCCTGAAATTATTCCACCACCAGGAGGTTCCGTTATATAAACCATCAAAGGATGTTAAAGTAACCAAAATATCAAAATGAAAATGCGACTGGGCCGGAACATCTTCTATCACTCCGGTCACTTTGAAATTGCTCGTGTCAAGTCTCATCACCTTATTGAGGGGGTTTTCCCCACCGAAATATTTTTCAGCCACGGATTTTGTAAGTACAACCGAATATGGATCTTTTAGCGCCAAATCTGCATCTCCTGCTAACATTTCAAATGAAAAAACTTCGAAAAAGGTTGAGTCGACAGCGAAAATGTGATCCTCATTGAAGATTTTATCCTGGTACCTGGTTTTTACCTCACTCCAGTCGGATATCCGGGTGATTTTCTCGATTTCGGGATACTCATTGTACATAGCCCCTGGGAGGGGCGCCGGCGTATAGGTCTGATAAATCATGGTATTGCCGGCTACACCGTCAACTGCCATACGGTATATCCGGTCATGATTATTGTGGTATTTATCGAACCCCAGTTCATAGGCCACAAACAAAACAATGAGAATGCTACAAGCCATGCCTATTGACAAGCCCATGATATTGATCAGGTAAAATCCTTTCTGTCGGCTGATGTTTCTCCAGGTTATTTTTAAGTAGTTCAGCAGCATTTAAAATTTTTTAAAGGATATATTTGGTTTTTAATCAAATCCTTGACAACGTGAAAACATATTTTCCGAAAATATTGTCTCTCTTTACCAGCCCATAAATACGCGAATCCAAACTGTTATCCCGGTTATCACCCAGTACAAAATAATGATTCTGCCTAACAATGATTGGCCCGAAGTCTGATAAAAATCCACTTTTTTCAGAATAGGCTACGGTATGGTTGAGTCCCTGACCGGATTCCAGTGCATACAAATCTCCTGTCACCGTTTTGCCTTCTATATTAAAACTCTCTTTTTTAAGCACTTCGTATTTAAGCGATTTGTTGTTAATATAAATCTTGTTCCTGATGATCTGGATTGTATCGCCCGGAATTCCCATGATCCGTTTGAGCCAGTAGTCCTCATCACCATTCCTGGGAAGGCGGCACAATACCATATCGCCCCTTTCGGGTTTGCCCCAACTTAAAAGCCTGAAGCTGGTAAAAGGAATTGTAAGGTCGAAAGTAGAACGGTTAATGATCACTTTATCACCTGATAAAAAAGTTGGTGCATCGGAACCTCCCAAAACGAGGTAAGTTCGGAATGTGCCACCAAAAAAAAAGAATAGAAACAACACGACCAAAATAGTGATCAGGAACCTTTTACTCATCATAAACCGCTTTGACAGGAAGAATTTACTCATTTTCTGTGCCGAAATTTTAAGATACACAAAATGAAAAGATTAATAATATTTTATTGTCAGAATTGAAATACATTTGTAATTGTGGCGAACAGTGCTTGTTCGTTTTTGGACAAAATAAATGACTGAAATTTGGAATGACTAAAATAACTAAAATTTAGAAAGGGCTGCAATTTTATGGAAGGCTTGATTTATACGACTGAAATTCCTGACAAAGTCCTATTTTATAGTCTTTTTGAAACCACCGGCTGGAATGATCAATACCAATTGAATGCAGATGAACTGATGATTGCCTTGAAGAACAGCTGGTACATGATCTCGGCATATGATGGTGACCGTTTGGTTGGTTTCGGTAGGATGATCTGCGATGGGGTGGTTCATGCCCTGATACTCGACCTCATTGTTCTTCCCGATTATCGAAATCAGGGTATTGGAGGACAAATCTTAGATAAGTTGGTTAAAAAATGCAGGCAACATCAAATTAGGGATATCCAGTTATTTTGTGCAAAAGGATATACGGGTTTTTATGAAAACCTTGGTTTTAAAAAAAGACCGGATGAGGCACCGGGGATGGAGATCAAGCTATTTCTATAGAAATTCAATAGCGAATAATAATTATATGGAAACAATACATAGAATAAATCGAAGTAAAGATTATTTCAATTCAGGATTTGGTTGTGCAGAGAGTGTTTTAAAATCTGTGGCTGAATACACAGGTGTTAAATCGGAGCTAATCCCACGGATAGCCACCGGATTTTGCGGAGGGATAGCCCATACCAACGGCATGTGCGGGGCAGTGACCGGAGCAGTAATGGCTTTGAACCTTGTATATGGAAGAAATCATGCAGGTGAGTCTAAAGAAAAAAATTATCAGGCCATTCAGTCTTTTTTAAATAATTTCCGGGAAAAGTTTGGCGACATCAGCTGTCCGGGTTTGACGGGTGTGGATTTAAGTACTGAAGCAGGTCATAATCTCTATTCAAAAAGAAACCTGCATTCCAAATGCACTGAATATGTGGAGGAGGCGACACGCTTGGTGCTGGAATTGATTTGAAAGAGTTCTTTGTTATACTAATGCTCATCCGGATTTAAAATCCGGTTGTTATTTACTTCGGGATTTCAAATCCCGAAGAGCTACTGCACAGTCTCATAGGTGCTAAGTCTCACAAAGTGAAAACAATAAAAATTAAAATAGCATAACACAATAATATTAACTTATGATTTTTACTTATATTTTAGCCTGGTTCGTATTAATGGTCATCGGTATTTTAAATGGGGTACTGAGAGTAGGAACTTATGGTAAGCTCATGCCCGAGATCAGGGCACACCAGGTTTCCTGTTTCACAGGAATACTATTTATCGGAGTAGCAGTGTATTTCATGGATGAATTCTGGCCAATGGAATCGGCAAATCAAGCATTGTTAATAGGAACCATTTGGTTTATTCTGACCATCATTTTTGAATTCGGTTTCGGGCATTACATCATGAAACATTCCTGGGAAAAGCTATTTCATGATTACCGCATCGATAAAGGGCGATTATGGACGCTGGTTTTACTTTGGATTTTTTTTGCACCGGTTTTAATTTACACTTACTTCTGAAATTATAGGACTGAGCCAGTTTAATTTGCCCTCCCGAATAACTATAAAAGCCTGATTTTTTTTCTGTATTCACTGAAATGACCAATACACTGGCTGAAGTGTCGTTTGTGATATCTCAAAATCAGTTGGTTTTCCTGATCTTTTTATTCCTTTGAAAAACCAAAAAACGATTTAGATCATGAAAACTGCAACGAATGTAAACTTGATTCTATCAGGATTTATTTATTTTCTAATTCTGATTCAATTTCAGGCTTTTCCACAGCAAATCGCCCAAACCGTCAAAGGGCGTATTGTGGATTCCGATACTGAAATCCCACTTCCCGGTGCCACGGTTGTTATTCTGGATACCGATCCGATATTGGGTGCCAGTTCGGATATGGATGGGTATTATCGTATCGATAAAGTACCCCTCGGGCGATACGATATTAAAGTGAGTTATACAGGATTTGAACCGGCGATTATTTCTGAGGTTATTGTTGGATCCGGTAAAGAGGTAGTGGTGAATGTCGGTTTGAAAGAATCATTGGTGCAGCTTGAGGAGGTTGTAATTAAGGCCGAAATCGATAAAAAGCAACCGATCAATTCAATGGCATTCATTAGTTCGCGACAGGTAAATATGGAAGAAGCCCGCAGATTTGCAGGAGCTTTTGATGATCCCGCACGCCTGGTAACTTCCTATGCCGGAGTGGCTGCCGGAAATATGAACAGCAATGGCATCATCGTTCGCGGCAATGCACCAAAGGGCGTACTGTGGAAACTGGAAGGGGTGGAAATTGCCAACCCAAGCCACTTTGCTAACCTTACGACTTTTGGCGGAGGTGGTATCAGCGCCCTCAGCGCCCAGATGATCGATAACTCAGATTTTTATACTGCCGCTTTTCCTGCCGAATTTGGCAATGCCCTTTCTGGTGTATTTGATTTGAAACTTAGGTCGGGAAACCGGGATAAAAGGGAGCATACCTTCCAGGCAGGAATTACCGGTCTCGATTTTTCTTCGGAAGGTCCTTATAAAAAAGGCAAACCGGCTACATATCTTTTCAATTACCGCTATTCAACATTTGGACTTATCAAACCACTATTGCCGGATAATGCGGGATTAATTACCTACCAGGACTTTTCTTTTAAAACTGATTTCCCTACTAAAAAAGCCGGTGTCTTTTCGGTTTGGGGAATTGGTTCAATAGATCAATCCGGATCAGAAGTTGATAAAGAACCCAGTGAATGGGAATATGAAGAAGATAGATTGAATGATGACAGCCGCACTTCGATGGGGGCTTTGGGTATGACGCATAAGCTGATAGTCGGTTTAAACACCATGATCAATTCATCGCTGGCAGTCTCCGGAAGTTTGTTGAGTTCGGAAGGAACAAAAATGGATACGGATAAGGTGTTGTATGATGATTATAATATTGAAAATTCTACGTTGAACTACAGTTTTTCGTCCTATATGAATCATAAATTCAGTGCCGGGCATACCAACAGAACAGGGATTGCTGTGAATTTTCTTAATTATAATATGCTCATCGAAGAAGCGCCTGAATTCAAGGATCCACTGCAAACCTACACCGATGACAAAGGCAGCAGTGAATTACTCCAGTTTTATTCTCAATCGCGGTTCAACATTTCAGAATTGCTGACTTTGAATGCCGGTTTTCATATACAGTATTTTACTTTGAATGAGCATTACACGGTTGAACCCAGGCTCGGACTACGTTATAATTTTGCTCCGGGACAAAATTTAAGCTTTGGTTACGGATTACACAGCAGGCTCGAAATGTTATTTATTTACCTAGGTCAGCAACAAACCGAATCAGGAATTATACGTCCGAACACCAACCTCGATTTTTCAAAAGCCCACCATTTTGTATTCGGCTACGACAGGGCCATCGGTGAAAACATGAACTTCAGGGCTGAAGCTTACTACCAGCATTTATTCAGTATTCCGGTAGAGCCGGGAACTTCATTTTCCATGATCAACGTAGATAACGACTGGACGATCAATCAAACCCTAACCAATGACGGCACGGGCGACAATTATGGGCTGGACCTCACCCTGGAGCGATTCATGAACAAGGGATATTATTTCGTTATAACAGCCTCTTTATTTAATTCAACCTATGTGGGTGGGGATGGTATTGAACGCGATTCGAGGTTCAATAAAAATTATGTGTTCAATCTCCTGGGCGGGAAAGAATGGAAGGTAGGCAAAAATGAAAAGAACAACACCATTGGCATCAATGGAAAATTCAGCATCAATGGTGGTGACCGTCAAACACCGGTTGATGATGATGCGACCTATCAAATACAGGAAGTGGTTTATGATCCGACCCGCGCTTTTTCAGAGCAAAAGCCAGGTGTGTTTTACCTTCATTTCACTTTGAATTATCGAAAAAATAATCTCAATCATGCCAGTATTTGGAGCTTCCAAATCCTGAATGCATTGGGTGCTCCGGAATATTTTGGCTATCGGTACAATTACCTCGATGATTCCATTGACCGTGATGAGCAGACCATTGTGATTCCGAATATCAGTTACAAGATTGTATTTTAGGATACCCCAGCACTCCCCGAAAAAAGCAGGGTAACACAGCCAAACAGTCAGGCGGTGTCACTGGCAACAAACCTCATACGCCCGTTTTATCCACCTCTCCAACTGTCCATCCACCTCCTCTGGAGTTTCCAGCCTTACAAAATGGGCCCATTTCGATTTGGATGCCTGAACGGTTTTGTGGATGGGAAATCCCTCGATGGGTACATCCAGAACAAATTCGATATCAAGGATGGACTTTTTAGGTTTTACAGCCAGGAAATGACTTTTAGCAGTAAACAAAATTGCGTTTTTCACAGAATTGATTTTGACATTTTCAAAGCTTGTGGCTACCTCTTTCAGTACCTTGAAAGTATCAATAACATTTTGCTGCTTATTTATAAAATGAGATTCCATGTCAGTAACCACACAACTATGATCCTGGTTGGTATTCCTGAATTCTCTTCCGCAATTGGGGCAAGTCCACATTCAACAAAAATAGAAAGATTTTCAGCAATGTTATGTAGCTTTGTCCTGTTACCGGTAAATCGCAATCCATGAGAAGAGATATGCACCTTGCTTTTTCGAGCCTTATTTTTTTACTATTATTAATATTCCTCGCTGTTTCGTGTCAAAATCAGAAAGTGAAACCGCCGGCACCCTATGGCGCCACACCATCAAAAGCCCAACTTCATTGGCACCAATTGGAATATTATGGATTTCTACATTTCGGATTGAATACATTTACCGGACAGGAATGGGGATATGGAAATGTTTCTCCTGAAGAATTCAATCCAACAAATTTCGATTCAGATCAGATTGTTGGTACAGCCAAAAAAGCTGGAATGAAAGGTCTGATCCTAACCTGCAAGCACCATGACGGTTTTTGCCTTTGGCCGTCAGAATACACTGATTATTCAGTGAAAAGCAGTCCCTGGAAGGATGGCAAAGGGGATGTAGTAAAAGAGATTTCAGAAGCTTGTGCAAAATACGGATTGAAATTCGGCGTATATCTTTCGCCCTGGGACAGGAATCATCCGGATTACGGCAAACCCGCTTATATCGAATACTACAGGAATCAACTCAGGGAATTACTGACAAATTACGGTCCTATTTTCGAAGTGTGGTTCGATGGTGCCAACGGCGGAACCGGCTGGTATGGCGGAGCTGATGAAGAGCGGAAGATTGACCGGTCTATTTACTACGATTGGGATAATACCTGGAAGATCGTCCGTGAATTGCAACCAGATGCCGTTATTTTCAGTGATGTTGGACCCGATATCCGATGGGTCGGAAACGAAAACGGTTTTGCCGGTGATCCCTGCTGGGCAACCTATACACCTCAAACCTCGGACAATAGTCAGCCTGCTCCCGGAAATGTAAATTATCAGCTTGGTCAGAACGGAACTCAAAACGGAAAGTTTTGGATGCCTGCCGAATGTGATGTGTCCATCCGTCCGGGCTGGTTTTATCATGCCGCCCAGGATTCACTGGTGAAATCACCGGAAGTTTTGTTGGATCTCTATTTTAAATCAGTCGGAAGAGGAGCTTCTTTTTTACTCAATATTCCGCCGAATAAACGGGGCCGGATAACACAAGATGATTCCCTCTCATTGATAGGGTTCAAAAAAATGAGGGATGAAATCTTTAAAACCAATCTGGCCGAAAAAGCAAAACTGACTGCTTCTAACATTCGTGGGGATTCCGATGAATTTTTACCAATAAACCTGATTGATGGAAATTCGGAAACCTTTTGGACAACAAGTGATGTCATTCATACACCTGAACTAATAATGGATTTTGAAGAGGTTATTGTTTTTAATGTGATCAGCCTGCAGGAATACCTACCGCTTGGTCAACGGATCGAAAAATGGACGTTTGATATTTGGAAAGACGATCATTGGAAAGAGGTCACTGATGGTGTTTCCATAGGAAGTAAACGGCTTTGGAAAGGTGAATTACAATCGACCCATAAAATCAGGTTGAGAATAGTTGAATCACCGGTTTGCCCGACGATTAGTGAGTTTGGAGTATATTTAGCTAAAGATTAAAATCTGTTAATGATTTCGACCTTTCAGGTTTACCTGCTTTATCCTCTTTTCGACCTGAAAGATCTGAATAAAAATTTCCTACCTTTATTTCCAATTTTACAGTTATAAAATATGAGAAGAATTTTACCCATTATCCTTTTGATCCTTATTTTCTCCTGCCAGGAAAAACAAAAACAGGAAACAAGCTACAATTATCCTTTTCAAAATCCGAAATTATTAATGGATGATCGGATTGATGATCTTATTTCCCGGCTCACTATTGAAGAAAAAACATCATTGATGTTATACAACAGTGCGGCCATCGAAAGACTTGGCATTCCGCAATACAACTGGTGGAACGAATGTTTGCACGGAGTGGGAAGGGCAGGTAATGCCACCGTTTTTCCACAAGCTATAGGTATGGCGGCAACATTTGATGATGACCTTATTTTCAGAGTATCTTCGGCTATTTCGGATGAAGCCAGGGCCAAACATCACGCGGCTGTTCGTATGGGAAACCGTGAACAGTATGTCGGACTTTCCTTCTGGACACCCAATATCAATATTTTTCGTGATCCCCGCTGGGGCCGGGGGCAGGAGACTTACGGGGAAGATCCCTATCTGACTTCCCGGATGGGAATTGCATTTGTGAAAGGATTACAGGGAGATGATCCGAAATACCTCAAGGCTTCGGCATGCGCCAAACATTATGTAGTGCACAGCGGTCCCGAAAAAATCCGGCATCATTTCAATGCGGTTCCTTCCGAAAGGGATTTCAGGGAATCTTACCTCCCGGGCTTTGAGGCATTGGTTAAAGAAGGCCATGTTGAAGCCGTGATGTGTGCCTATAACCGGACTTACGACAAACCCTGCTGTGGCAGCGAATATTTATTGAATGATATTTTGAGGAAGGAATGGGATTTCAAAGGGCATATCGTTTCGGACTGCTGGGCGCTGGATGATTTCTGGCTCAGGCATAAAGTGGTGGATACGCAGGTTGAAGCGGCTGCCATGGCGGCCAAATCGGGTGTGAATTTGAATTGCGGGTACATTTATAAATATCTCCCGGAAGCGGTTGAAAAAGGGCTGATTACCGAAGCTACCATTGATTCCATTCTCAGGCCATTGCTGAAAACCCGTTTTAAACTCGGGTTGTTTGATCCCAATGAACTGGTTTCTTTTTCAAATATCCCACCCGATATGATAAACAACGAGGAAAATCAACAACTGGCTTATGAAGTTGCCAAAAAGTCGATCGTTCTGCTGAAAAATGAAAACCATATTTTGCCTTTGGATAAAAAATCCACCAAAACCATTTTAGTTGCCGGCCCTACCGCCATGGATGTCAACTGCCTGGTGGGCAACTATACAGGATATTCAGGACATTTGACAACTATTTTGGAGGGGATGGTGGATCGTGCAGATCCGGGCGCTGTGGTGGAGTATAACCAGGGTGTTTTGTTTCACAATGATTCTTTGTTCCAGGGATTCTGGCAGGCAGGAAGAGCGGATGCAGTGGTTCTTTGCCTGGGCATCAATTCACTTTTCGAAGGAGAAGAGGGGGATGCGATGATGAATCCACATGGCGGTGACAGGGTTAATATCGGATTACCTCCAAACCAGGTTGAATATGTAAAACGCATCCGCGAAAAAATGAAGGAAAAACCCTTGATCGTTGTGATCACAGGAGGAAGTGCTATGGCCATTCCGGAGATCGATTCCATAGCCGATGCGGTTTTGTTTGCCTGGTATCCGGGAGAAGCGGGTGGATTTGCTGTTGCCGATATTATTTTCGGAGATGTCAATCCATCAGGACGGTTACCTGTGACCTTTTATAAATCGGTCAATGACCTGCCTGATTTTGAGGATTACAGCATGGAGAGACGTACCTATCGTTACTTTGAAGGAGAACCGCTTTATCCCTTTGGATTTGGATTGAGTTATTCCAGCTTTGAATATTCGGATGCCTCTGTTTCTAAAAACGGTGATAAAATTGAGCTTCAGATCACGATTAAAAATTCAGTTGATTTTGATGGCGATGAGGTGGTTCAGGTGTATGCCCGAAAAGTCGAACCTCAATATTGGCGACCGGTTAAACAAATGATCGGATTCAAACGGCTCTCATTGAAATCAGGCGAATCAAAATCTGTAACTATCACGGTTGATCCGAAACAATTACAATACTGGGATGTGGAAACGAAACAATACCGGGTTGAGCCCGGTGAATATGAGTTGATGGTGGGAGGATCGTCTAATGATTTGCCATTAAATTTAAATATAATATTGTGATACCATATATGCACGAATAAATCAGAAATTAGTGCATTCGTGGCAAAATAAAAGTAAATATATGAGACTAACTATTTTATTTTTGTTGTTACTCATTGGGATTGTTCAATCATGGTCTCAGCATGAACCGCAAACTTACATCCCCGATCCTGATCCCCTTGTTCAGCAGAAACTCGAACAATGGCAGAACCTGAAATTCGGTTTGCTGATGCACTGGGGAACATACAGCCAATGGGGCATTGTGGAATCCTGGTCGATTTGCCCGGAAGATTATGGCTGGTGCGAGCGGAAAAAAGGCAATAGCCCTGAAAATTATTTTGAATATGTGAAAGAATACGAGAATTTGAAATCTACCTTTAACCCAACTCGGTTTGATCCTGAAAGATGGGCCAAAGCAGCTGCCAACGCCGGGATGAAATACGTGATCTTCACCACCAAACACCACGACGGCTATTGTATGTTCGACACAAAATACACCGATTACAAAATCACCGATGTTGGTTGCCCTTTCCATTCAAATCCCAAAGCCAATGTCACCAAAGAGATTTTCGATGCCGTTCGTGCCGAAGGAATGTGGGTGGGTCCTTATTTCTCTAAACCCGACTGGCACAACAACGATTACTGGTATCCATATTTTTCCCCTATGGACCGTAATGTGAATTACGATCCGGCTGTTTATCCCGAAAAATGGGAAAACTTTGTTCAATTCACGCAAAACCAGATCATGGAGTTAATGACGGATTATGGGCCGGTTGATATACTCTGGCTCGACGGCGGCTGGGTTCGTAAACACACCAAAGAGGAGATCGATAATTATTACCGGGATACTTCAAATTATTCAGCCTCCGGATTTATGAAAACCAAACTCATCAACCAGGATATCCACATGGATGAACTTGTTAAGAAAGCCCGTGAAAAGCAACCGGGACTCATCGTTGTTGACCGCGCAGTTCCCGGGAAAAACCAGAATTACCTGACACCTGAGAACCGGGTTCCTGAAGAAGCTTTGCCTTATCCCTGGGAATCGTGTATCATCGCCGGCGGAAGTTGGTCGTGGGTTCCGGATGCCACCTACATGAGCGGGCGGGAAGCCATTCATCTGCTGGTAGATATTGTCGCAAAAGGAGGAAATCTGCTTCTGAACATAGCACCAGGCCCCGAAGGGCAATGGCATGAAGAAGCCTATAAAATGCTGGAAGAAATCGGAGGCTGGATGAAGGTGAATAGTGAAGCAATTTACGATACACGGGCATTTTATCCTTTCAAGGAAGGCAGGGTCTGCTATACTAAAAGTAAAGCAGAATCCATTTATGCAATTTATTTAGTTGAAGAAAATGAAGATGTATTTTCCGAAGAACTTGCCTTGCCGGGTCTTCATGATGAATCAATTAAAAATATTGAAATTCTTGGCTTTGGGGCCAAAATTAATTGGAAGGTCACCGATGAAAATCTGGTAATTCAAATACCTTTGGCATTAAGAAAAAAACTTGTTGAAAATTATGCAGTAACGTTTAAAATTTCCCTGAATGAATAATTCCCGTTCAAAGGTTATTTTTTCCGGTTCAGGATAAAAATTTTTACAGGAAGACTATTTCCTTTTTGTTTTGCAGCAGTTTATTAATTATTGAACAAAGCTGCAATGAAACATGAATAAACTGCTTTTCAATTTCCTTTTCATTCTTTTTTCAGGAATCATATTGATTAGTTCATGTAAACACAAACCTGAAGAAATTGCCGGACCGAATAATCCGACCATTGAACCACCCATTGATACCCTGGTTTGTGATTCATCGGATGTAACTTACCAGGGCATTGTTTATCCAATCCTGGAGACGTATTGCATCAGTTGTCATAGTGGTCCAACTCCTTCGGGTGCCCTGGATTTTTCAGATTACAGGGATGTCGCTTTTGTTGCTCAGAGCGGGCAGTTGGCGGGAGCCATAAAGCATTTGGATGGCTTTGAACCGATGCCTCAGGACGGAAATAAATTATCCAATTGTGAGATTTCCCTCATCGAAAAGTGGATCAATGATACTACTTTCGTGATGCCACCGGATATAACTGACTGTGATACATCTTTTGTGACTTACCCCGAAACTATATATCCCATTTTACAGGCAAACTGTATTTCCTGTCATGGTCCCCCTCTTCCTGAAGCAGGTTTGGATTTCACTGATTACAGCGATGTGGCATATGTTGCTGAAAATGGGACTTTGCTTGGTGCCATAAAACATTTATCGGGTTTTGAACCCATGCCACAGAATGCTCCGCCATTGACCGATTGTGAAATAACCCTTATCGAAAAATGGATCAAAGACACTATATTCATTATTCCTCCTGATACTACAATATGCGATTCATCGAATGTGACTTATCCCGGAACGGTATTTCCGATTTTGCAGCAAAATTGTATTACCTGTCATAGCCAGCCCATCCCGGCGGGCGGACTCGATTTCAATGATTATGAAAATGTCGCATTTGTTGCACAGAGTGGACAATTGATGGGAGCAATCAGGCAATTGCCTCCCTACACTCCTATGCCAGAAAATGGACCTCCTTTAACCGATTGTGAAATTGGCCTCATCCAGAAATGGATCAATGATACTACTTTCAATACCGGGAGCGGAGGAATTTCCTGTGATCCCGATACGATATATTTTCAGAATGATGTTCTTCCATTGCTTCAATCAAGTTGTGGCATTGCAGGATGCCACGATCAGCAATCGGCTCAGGATGGAGTGGTACTCACCAGTTATTTATCGGTGATGCAAACTGCCGGTGTAGTACCGTTTGATCCACAAGAGAGTGAAATTTATGAGGTAATCACCGAAAATGACCCTGACGACCGTATGCCTCCACCGCCTGCAGCTCCACTCAACAGTGATCAAATTCAAATAATATATAAATGGATCGCACAGGGAGCCCTCAATAATTATTGTGATCAGGAAGATTGTGATTCGGTTAATGTCATATTTTCTGAAACCGTTTTTCCTATTATTCAAAACAAATGTTACGGTTGTCATAGCGGTTCCAATCCCAGCGGAGGCATCAGCCTGACCAATTATAACCAGGTGAAGGCTCAGGCAAGTATTCCTGTAGGTTCCCCGGGAAGTTTGTTGGGGGCAATAACCTGGGCAAACGGGAATACTCCGATGCCGCAAAACGGCAATCAGCTTTCAGAATGCAACATTGCCCAGATAAGGAATTGGATAGATGACGGGATGCCTGACAATTAATAGAGGGAGAAGCCGGATTTAAGTATTGCCTGCCTGGAAGCAAATCAATTTTAAGCTTTCCAGTGCTGAAGGACAAGGCAAAACAGATTTGGCAAGAATTTGTTTAATGTAGGAAAATCAGGTAAAAGTTGTGTTCCTGAAATAAAGAAATATCATTTAACAGTTGAAAAAAAATATTGAATGAAAACAATAAGAATTATCAGATTATGGATATTTATTACCGGTTTTGCGGTTTTGCAATCTTGTTATTATGACTCGGAAGAGGAACTTTACCCATCAGAAAGCAATTGCGATTTAAGCAATGTAACCTATTCAGGTACGATTACAGCAATTCTGAGTCAGAATTGTTATTCCTGTCATTCCAGTAATTTTCCTCAAGGGAATGTTGTACTGGATAATTACGATGATTTGAAGGTGGTAATTGATAACGGGCGATTTTGGGGGGCTGTCAACCATGAAAGCGGCTTTACGCCCATGCCTCAAAATCTTCCCAAACTTCCTCAATGTGAACTAGATAAAATTAAAACCTGGTTGGATAACGGAGCTATGAATAATTAAATAATGAACAAATGAAAAAATTGACATTAATATTTTCGGTTTTTCTTGGTTTAAATTTTTCACTGCCTGCACAGGATGACCTCCTGGATTTATTAGGAAATGATGAACAACCGGTTGAATATGCCTATGCTACGTTCAAAACATCAAGGATCGTCAATTCACATACGGTTGAACAGCCTGCTGAGGGAGTCCTGTTATTTCTGATCCAGCACCGGTTTGGTAGATTAAATACCGGAGCATATGAAATGTTTGGCCTCGATCAGGCGACCATCAGGTTGGGCCTGGAGTACGGAATAACAGGCCGGTTAAGTGTAGGTGTAGGGAGAAGTTCGTATGAAAAAACATTTGATGGGTTTGTAAAATATAAAATTCTGAGGCAAAGTACCGGAGCACGAAAAATGCCTGTAACCATGTCGTATTACGGTAGTGTGAATTTAAACTCCCTCAAATGGGAAGATATGGGTGTGGAGGACCGTAAAAACTATTTTAGTTCGCGTGTGAGCTATACCCAGATGTTGCTTGTTGCAAGGAAAATCAACAGCAGCATCTCGCTGCAACTGATGCCGGCTTATACGCATAAAAACCTGGTTCCAACAACGGAAGATGCCAACGATATTTTTTCTATAGGTATTGGGGGTCGGGTTAAAATTACCCACAGGATGTCAATAAATGCAGAGTACTTTTATACCCCGGAAAACCAGATTTCATATGAATTTCAGCAACCATTATCCATTGGGATCGATATCGAGACCGGCGGACATGTTTTCCAGTTGCATTTTTCCAACAGCCAGGCCTTTTTCGACCGTGGATATCTCACCGAAACAACAGGTAAATGGAGTAAAGGTGATATTTACTTTGGCTTCAATATTTCAAGGGTATTTACCCTTAAAAAACCACCGGAGTTTAAAGAGTAACAGTAATTTTTTCCCTTCCCTAATTTACTCATGTAAAGGTCTGTCCAAAAAGTCTGAAGGAACCGTCATTGCTGAGAACCGCATGGCGTTTAAGCTTTAGCGTTGGCACAGGAACGACGAAGTAAACTGTTGATAAACAAAGCATGGAGATTACTTCTCCCGAGGAAAAAGCAGGATCGCAATAACCTAAAACCAATTTTTTTGACGCCTCGTTTTTTACAATGCTAAAAAGGGTTGCAACTTGACGACAGTTTAATTTAGTCCTGAATTCGGACCAGTACTTTCGTTAATGGGTAATCCTAAAAGAAGATTTAATATATTCAAATCAAATCTGATCAATATGGTGGATGGATCATCATTTTCCAGTTGATGGAAAGAAAGTTCATTAAATTTGGCATTTAAAATACCTTTTAAAATTATTTAAGGAATTGGTTTTGGGAGTTTATTAAAATTCGGAAGGCTAAAAAAAGTGCCATAACGATCATTATCATTATGGCACTTTTCAAATTTTCCCAGCTCTCTCCGGAAAACTTATTTTTTCTTTTTCGTACTCATACCCATGGGTACGTAAAGCGGGCAGAAACTTATCAAACTGGTCAGCAGAAAAATGATTGCCAGTATCAATAAGATAATTCCCAAAACGCCTGATAGAACATTTGTAAAATACAATACTCCGATAACAATTGCCAGGATAAGTCTTATGATCCTGTCAGTTGATCCCATGTTTGTTTTCATAATCTTGTTTTTATTTAAAATTAAACAACTAAAGTTCAATAGAGTTCAATGGGCGGTTATCAACCCTTGTATTTTTCTAATTTGACTTCCACCGTTACCTCAATTTCTTCGGCAATATTGTTGATTACCGTTTTGGGGATCCTGATGTCGAAATCGGCCGGTTTCAGTATAAATTTTGACACTCCGGTAACACGATCCCCCGCAACTTCAATAACTCCATTTTCCATAATGCTTTTTGTAACACCATGGATGGTGAGGTCACCCTCCACAGTTACATTATATTTCCCATTTTGCGTAAACTTCACATCCTGAATATTGCTGATCTTACCGATGAAGGAAGCGCTCGGGAATTTATGTGATTCCACGTAATTTTCGTTAAAATGTTCCTGCATCAGTGCTTTTTCAAATGCAAACGATTTCATTAAGACCTTAAAGACAAAATCACCCGATTGTGAGTCCAGGGCAGAATTTACCTGCCGGTTGTGGGCCTCAATGGTCTCAACAGGGGTTTCGGAGTAAAATTTAATATACCCGTTTTTTGTTATATATTTTTGAGCAAAAGCAGGGCTGACCAGAATCAATACCGCAATAACAATTAATATTCTATTCATAACAAGTTGTGTTTAGTTTATTCTATTAGTGAACAATATTCCATAATGATATCGGTATCATTAAAACCGGTGCAGAACCCTTTGATGGTTACTTCATTTCCGGCCAGATCCTGAATTTTCGACGCCTGACCTTCAAGCATTGAGCACCTGATACCCTCATCTCCAAACATGCCCTCTTCAATCGCAAATACGGCAATAGTCAGGGAGTCGGGAGTTTCAATTTTACTTAATGTTCCTGTTACCTGTAGTACTTTACCAGTGTATTTTTCTGAAGCTTCATGCCTGGATATTTTATATGAATTATATACTTCCATTGCCGGAAGTATAAAATCAGGGGTGGCTTTTTCAAAATCTATGTGGGGTTTGTTATAGACAAATTTATATGCCAGGACAGCTCCAATAATTCCCAGAATTAAAATTGCCGTTGTTATTAATATCCACTTTTTCATTGAATTAATTTTATTTGCTACAAAGAAAAAATGAAATAACCCGAAAATAAAATTGAATCTTTTGAACAGGAATTATTTCCGGTTGAACCGGGAAAAAATAAATTTTACTCAGATTGGCCTGCCAGCCATTTTTTAAAACTGCCCGAACGGTCGGTGGATGCAATCGTATCCTGTTCGCATGGTGGATGAAGGATGATCTTAACCCTCGATTTACTATAAGTATACATTTCCCTGATTGACTTGTAGCTGATAATAAATTGCCGGTTAATCCGGTAAAATTTCAGCGGGTCGAGGATAGGCTCCAGGTTGTCAAGGCTTACATCGAGAGGATACTGTAGGTTTTCAAACGTTTTAAAGAATATATTTCCTTCTGATGTAAAAAAGTAAGCAATATCATCAACGTCAATGGCTTTGATCTTTTGGCCATAACGTACAACAAACCTTTTTTGGAAACTTTCTTTATTCAGGATTTTAGCCAGCTCGGTATAATCAAAATCGACTTGTCGTTTGCTTTTATGAAATTCGCTGTATTTGGCAAGTGCTTCAATCAGTTCCTCTTTTTTTACAGGTTTTAACAGGTAATCGATGCTGTTTACCCTAAAAGCCTGCAACGCATATTGATCGAATGCAGTTATAAAAATAACCGGTACCTTGATTTCAACTTCCTTGAAAATTTCAAAAGCCGAACCATCAGCTAATTGGATATCCTGAAAAACAAGGTCGGGGTTTGGATTCTTTTTATACCAATCAATACTGGAACTCACACTATCCAGCGTATTTAGAATTTCAATTTCAGGCTCGATCTCTGTGAGCAATTTTATTAACCTGTCGGCTGTTGCCTGTTCGTCTTCAATTATGAGTACTTTCATGGTTTCTACATCAAAACAGGAAGTCCTACTTTAAATATTTTATCCGTTTTAATTACTTTAACTTCTTTTTCAGTGAGTAAATGGTAACGTTCTATAATGTTACGGATCCCGATTCCTGTTGATTTTACAACTTCTTTTTTTGCTTGCAGGTTGTTTTCGACGTAAAGGTACTTTATTTTTTCATCGAAATAAACATGAACCGACAACGGTTTATCTTTAGAAACTACATTGTGCTTAATCGCATTTTCAAGCAGTAATTGCAGTGTCAGCGGTGGAATTTTAAGTTGATCGGAATTGTTTACTTCTTCAATATTCAGAATCAGGTTCTCATTGTACCTTTTTTGTTGCACTTTAAAATAATTCCGAACAATCAACAATTCTTCCGAAAGTGAAATCACATCCTTATCCTTATATTCAAGAACCGTCCTGAACAGGTTGGAGAGTTCTTCCACATACTCAATGGCAACATCCTTGTTCTGATCGATCAGTGCAATGAGGGTGCTGAAACTATTGAATAAAAAATGGGGATTGATCTGGCTCTTGAGGTTTTCAAACTGGAAAATTATTCGTTCCCTGAGGATTTCTTCTTTCTTTTTCAGCCTTTTTTCACGCCCTTTGATGAATGTAAAAATCAATAAACCAATCAGAATGATGATGATTATCCAGAACCACCACAGCCACCAAAATGGTTGTTTAATTTCAAAGGAGTAGGATGCGGTATCGGAATTTTTAAAGTTTTCATACAAACCGGTTTTTGCATGAAATGTGTATTTCCCGGGTTTAAGATTGGAATATATGACATTTTTATTTTTCGTCCTGATCCAATCCAGGTCGTGTCCTTCCAGCATGATGAGGTATTCCAGCTGTTCGGGGTACTGATACCACAGGCCGGTATAATTGAAAACCAGGTGGTTTTGATGGTACGAAAATTCTTGTATTTGCCGGTGATCGATTTTTTCAAAAAAAACCAAAACATCAATCAACCTGGGCTGAGGTCGTTTCCATTGTAAATGATTGGAGGGGCTATATTTCACAATTCCTTTTGCTGTTCCTATCCAAATGTTTCCTTGATGATCTGTTGTAATGGCGTTCAAATCGGGCTCAAGGTTAGTAAGCCCTGCATTTCCTTCATAGTGAATGATGTCAAGGGTTTCTGTATTTAAAACGTCAATTCCTTCATTGTAAACAATGACCAGCTCATGGTTATCATCGGCTAATATTCCTGAAAACGAAAGGTTTTTGTGTTCATCATCAGCAATAATTTTCTGAATAGTATTCCCGTCAAACCTGAATAAGCCTTCTTTGGCTGAGTTCATCCAAACATTCCCCGAATTATCCAATGCGATCGAATAAATCACTTTTTGATTGAATGCCGAATCATCTGTCAAAGGCATAAATTTTCCCTTGTCGAAATAACAAACTCCGTTTCCATCGGTTGCAAGCCAAATGCGGTTCAAACTATCGGTTTGAAGGTGGTAAATATAACTGTTGATCAAGCCTTCATCACGCGAATAATTGGTAAATTCCGGAGTAAATTGGATGTTTTTAAGCCTTGAATCGAGTGCACATTTCGACACACCCCCAAGGGTGGCAAACCAAATATCATATTGTGTAGAATTAATAGAGAGGACATTGCTGTTGATCAAACCGTTTTCTTCCGAAATCATTGTTTGATCATCAATTTGCGGATCCAGTCTCAACAATCCGCGGCCAAAGGTTCCTGCCCAGATCATCCCGTATGGATCAAGGTACAGGCTCATGATCTTGTGTAAATTGATATCGATTTCCGGTAGAAAAAGCCTGAGCTGATCTCCATTCGCAGGTTTG
This sequence comes from Bacteroidales bacterium, assembly GCA_016933115.1. Taxonomy (GTDB): domain Bacteria; phylum Bacteroidota; class Bacteroidia; order Bacteroidales; family JAADJA01; genus JAADJA01. The sequence goes on from JAFGBL010000012.1 coordinate 33,984, forward strand.
TTAATGGCAAACTTATGGATACCGATATCATTGGCAAACCATAAATTATTATCGTCATCACATACCATCGCATGAATATTGGAAATCGGGTAACCATCAAGTGTTGATAAAAACCTGATTTTATTTCCAAACGACAGGTAAATATTTGATGCCGACATTAACCATACATTGCCTTCATCATCCTGAATCATTTTCTTGATGCGGTACGAGCCATTTTCAAAAGTTGTTTTCAGTGCCTGAAGGGTACTGTCATTCGTGTGGTATTCAATTAATCCTGCACCGTCTGTGGCCACCCAAACATTTTCATCCATGGGCAAAATTGCCTCCACCGATCCGTAGGTCCAACTATTTTCTTGATTTGGCAGATAAAATTCACCGGAATCAGGATTGTATCGACAAAACCCTTTGTCAAACATTCCGATCCAGATATTTCCGCTATCATCCAACTTTAGGCTTTTCACAATGAAATCAGGTAGTCCGGCCTCCACCGACAGATGCTTCGTCCCGATCTGACCATTTGATATCCCGGAAATATTGATGCCGTTATCAGTGCCCGACCAAACATTACCCTGTTTGTCCAACATCAAACAATAAATAAAATCATCCGATAAACCTGAATCCAAATTTAAATGGATTATTTCGTCGTTGCGGATGATGAATATTCCAGCGCCATAAGTTCCGGCCCAAATCGATTGATCTGTGCCTTCAACCATTGATGTAATTTTATTTGCAGGACCGGCACTGTCCCATTCAGGCTCGTAAAATTTAAATCCGTCATATGAAATCAAATTCCCGTTTTCAAATCCGAACCAAAGGTTATCCTTTGAATCTTCAAAAATCAGGGTTGAGCTTTTGGTGGATAATTCAACTGGCAGATCAAGCTCAGTAAAATCAGAACCATCGAATCGAAAGATTCCTCTTTGCGTTCCTATCCAGATAAATCCTTTTTTATCCTGGAAAATGGTGTTGAACTGCCCCCTGTCAAAATCGTTTTCATCAGTAATTTTCCTGAAATAAGGCTCCTGGCCCGAAGCCGGGGAAAAAATTACCAATAAAAATATGGGCAAAAGCAATATTTTAGAAGTAAATATATCGAATGTGCAACAGGCCATCAATTTTCTGTTTCAATTTTTTGAAAGTCAGCAGTCATAGAAACCTTGATTTCCTCAGCTATTTTTTGATAAACCAACTTAGGAATGCTAATATTATGGTCTTCCAGCATAACTGTAAAATCGGATGTGGCGGTAAATTCATTCTTTCCTATTTTAAGCATACAATTGATGATCCTCTCCTTTTTCACACCATGGATATTCAGTTCCCCTTTGGCTCTCACTTTAACTTCTCCTGGTTGGCTGAAGTCGACTTTTTCGATGATTTTTCCTGAAAATGCAGCCTTTGGGTACTTTTCGGTTTCCATATAATTTTCATAAAAATGTTCCTGCTGTAATGGAGAATTAAAACCTTCCAGTGTTTTGATGTCCATCTGAAATGCAAAATTCTGGTCGTCTGCATTGACAATTCCTTTCAATTCATCCGACTCGGCAGTGATAAATTCAAGCGGCGCATCGGAAACAAATTTAACATGACCCGATTCGGTCCGATACAGGTTTTTAATCTGTTCCTGTCCCATTAAAAACATGGAATTAAATAATAGTAAGAAGAATATTGTATTTTTCACACCGGTTATTTAATGCATTAACAAAACTGTGCCCTGAAGGTTTAGATTTTTGCTAGTATATAAATTAAAAATGGATATACCGGTATATTTGTGAACCTTAATTATTATTGTAGTTTATTTCCTTGATCAGGATTCCATTTTTATCCCAGAAATTCCAGAGGCCTGTTCTTTTACCGTCAACGAGCAAACCCTCATAGTACTTTTGTCCGTTCTCATGGTACACCGTTTTCAATCCGTTTTCCACACCATCCTTATAAACGCCTTCACTCCAGATGGTACCATCCTGATACCAATATGACCATTTCCCAGTCCTTTCATTGTTTTGGTACGAACCTTCCATTCTTTTATTTCCATTTTCGTAGTAAAGAATTTCCTTTACCATTTCCAGCTTGCTGTCGTCCTTGTAATATCTGACGGTTTTGGGTTTGCCATTGTCAAAGGATTCCTCGACAAATTCGACCGGTTTGGTTACGCAGGCCAGCAGGAATAGCAAGAGATACAGGTAAATAAGCTTTTTCATTTTGACTGTCTTTCGAATAATAAACGTTTTCCCATTTCCGATTCGTCAAATTTGCCGTTTTGATAAACGAGGTTTCCGTTTACAAAGGTATGTGTTACGGCTGTTTGAAAGGTGTGACCCTCAAATGGCGACCACCCGCATTTATATAAGATGTTCTTTTTGGTGACTTTGGTCGCTTGATCAGGGTTGATCAAAACGAGGTCGGCCCAGTAACCTTCGCGGATGAACCCTCTTTTTTCAATTTCAAAACAAATGGCCGGTGCATGACACATTTTTTCCACCATCTTCTCCAATGTAATTTTACCTTCTTTGTATAAATCGATCATAGCCGGCAACGCATGTTGCACCAACGGACCTCCCGAAGGCGCTTTAAAATAGGTATTTTTCTTTTCTTCCAGGGTATGGGGTGCATGGTCGGTGGCGATCACATCCAGCTTGTTGTTCAGCAAACCCTCCTGTAATTTTTCCTGGTCGTTTTTGGTTTTTATCGCCGGGTTCCATTTAATTTTAGTCTCGAGTTTATTGTAATCCGAACTATTGAACCAAAGATGGTGAACACATACTTCGGCGGTGACCCTTTTTTTCTTCAAGGGAATTGTATTGTCGAATAAATCAAGTTCCTTCGCCGTTGATAGGTGCAGGATATGCAGCCGGGTATTATAGAGCTTAGCCAATTTTACGGCCAGCTTCGAACTTTTATAACAAGCTTCATCACTTCGGATGAGCGGATGGGCTTCGATGGGGACTTTTTCGCCGTATTTCTCCCTGAAAATTTCACTGTTGGCCCTGATGGTATTTTCATCCTCGCAATGGGTAGCGATAAGCATTTTCGATTTAGAAAAAATTTTGTTCAGCGTATCGATGTTATCCACCAGCATATTCCCGGTAGATGCTCCCATGAAAATTTTGATCCCGCAAACATTGCGGGGATTGGTCTTCAATATCTCTTCGATGTTGTCATTTGACGCTCCCATATAAAAGGAATAATTGGCCAGCGATTTTTCCGAAGCGATACTGTATTTTTCCTCCAGCAATTCCTGTGTAAGTGTGTTGGGAATGGTATTGGGCATCTCCATGAAGGATGTAATTCCTCCTGCAACGGCTGCCTTGCTTTCCGTGTAAATATCTGCTTTGTGTGTCAGGCCGGGTTCCCTGAAATGAACCTGGTCGTCAATTACTCCGGGGATCAGCCATTTCCCTGATGCGTCAATGGTGATCGTGTTTTTATCTGATTTAAGTTTCTCCTTCTCTTGGTCCTTTTTGACGATCCGTTCAATCATACCATCCCTGATCAATACGTTGGCATCGAAAATTTTACCTTCGTTGATCACCCTGGCATTTATGATATGATAGGTTTTGCCCATGCAAGAAAATGAGAAATGTATTTAAAGATATGCTAAAGTAGTAAAAATACCCGAAAATCAGGCAACCCGCTTGTATTTTTTAAACATGCTTCTCAACCTCAGGTCAATCACGCCAAATATGGCTTCCCTGAAAATACTCTTGTTCATTTTGGATTCACCTTCGGTACGATCGGTAAAAATGATGTCCACTTCCTTTAGTTTGAACCCGAGTTTCCAGGCGGTGAATTTCATTTCTATCTGGAAAGCATAGCCGGTGAACTTGATCTTGTCGAGTTCGATGGCCTTTAAAACTTCGGCACGGTAACATTTGAAACCGGCGGTAGTGTCCTGGATTTTCATCCGGGTAACGAACCGCACGTACACCGATGCAAAATACGACATCAATATCCGGCCCATGGGCCAGTTCACCACGTTCACCCCTTTGATGTACCTGGAACCGATGGCCACATCGGCACCTTCCACTGCACAGGCATTGTAGAGCCTGATGAGATCTTCGGGATTATGGCTAAAATCGGCATCCATTTCAAAAATATATCCATAGCCATTTTTCAGTGCCCATTTGAATCCGTGGATATAAGCCGTACCTAATCCCAGTTTCCCTTTTCTTTCTTCGATGAATAGTTGTCCGGAGAATTCTTTGATCAGGGTTTTAACGATATCAGCGGTGCCATCAGGCGAATTGTCTTCAACGATCAGTATGTGGAAATCCTTTTCCAGTGAAAATACCTTTCGGATGATCTTTTCGATGTTTTCCTTTTCGTTATAAGTAGGAATAATAACTAAGCTGTCGCTCACTTTCGATGAATTTTTTGCAAATATAGAATTATTTAATATTTGAATAATTTTTAGAATGATACAGACCCAGTTTCAAAATGGATTAATTTTATCTGCCAGGGTTAAGCGATGAAGAACAATGTACTTCATAAATCAGCA
>JAFGBL010000074.1 GCA_016933115.1 Bacteroidales bacterium
GCTTTAAACCCGCTATTTGCATCCACAGGGCTATTCATCATGCCTGTCCGAAAACCGGGTAGTGGTTTTTGCACGGACTCCCGTTAGAATTCACCGATCCTAAACTGTTAGCCGGTTTGCTTAAACTGGATGTATTTAAATCCTTTCATAGCTATGTCAGGAAATATTTTTCCAATCCAAAGCTCATCCAGATGATTGAATTTCCGGTTTTATTTCTGGGGGGCACACCCAAAACAACTCCTGCTCTTTATTCGCTGATGAACTATGGAGATATTATGCTTGGAACATGGTATCCTCAGGGAGGAATTTACAAAGTGGTTGAAGGAATGGTAAAACTGGCCGAATCTTTAGGTGTTCAGTTTCATTATAATTCACCGGTAACAAGGATTAATGTAAATCATGGATATGCCGAAAGTGTTGTTGTGAATGATGAAATATATGCAGCGGATGTCGTTGTCGGAAGTGCCGATTATAATCATGTTGAACAGCAACTGGTTCCCGGGCAATTCAGGACATACACCGAAAAATATTGGGAATCCAGGGTGATGTCGCCTTCGTCCATTATTTTTTACCTGGGTATCGACAAAAAAATTCCCGGACTATTGCACCATACTTTATTTTTTGATGAAGATTTTACCCGACATGCTGAAGAAATATATACGGATCCGAAATGGCCGGATAAACCGTCTATATATATCAGCGGCACATCAAAAACAGATTCCACTGTTGCTCCGGAAGGTATGGAAAACCTGATGGTATTGATTCCCGTCGCACCCGGGTTATTGGATACTGAGGAAATTCGCGAAAAATACTATCAATACATCATTCGTAAACTGGAAAAATATACTGGGTCAAATATTCAGGATCATGTAATTTTTAAAAGGAGTTATGCTCATAACGATTTTATGAAGGATTACAATGCCTTTAAAGGAAATGCATACGGATTAGCCAATACATTGATGCAAACGGCGTTTCTGAAACCCAAACTTAAATCAAAAAAAATCAGGAACCTTTATTATGCCGGTCAGCTAACCGTTCCCGGCCCTGGCGTACCACCGGCCATTATTTCGGGTGAGGTAGCCGCTAAAGAAATTGTCAAACAATATAAAAATTAACTGCCATGAAACAGATATTTGACGTTGTATCAAAGAAGGCAAGTAAGTTGACAACCAACACTTACAGTACTTCATTTTCGCTGGGAATACGTGTTTTCTATAAAAAATATCATGACCCCATTTATGCCATTTATGGATTTGTCCGTTTTGGTGATGAAATTGTCGATTCATTTCATGGATATGACAAAAGGAAATTGTTTGAAAAATTCCGTACTGATACTTTTGATGCCATCAGTGACGGGATCAGCCTCAACCCGATTTTGAACAGTTTTCAATGGGTTGTGAATAAATATAATATCGATCACGATTTGATCCGTGCTTTTCTTCATAGCATGGAAATGGACCTGGAAAGGAATGAACATGATCAAAGATCGTTCAAGGAATATATTCTTGGATCGGCAGAAGTGGTCGGATTGATGTGCCTGCAGGTTTTTGTCGAAGGTAATAAAGCAAGGTATGAGGCACTGAAACCCGCTGCCATGGCCCTCGGGTCGGCCTTCCAAAAGGTGAATTTCCTGCGTGACCTGAATGCTGATAAAAACCTGCTGGGAAGGTCCTATTTCCCGGGAATTGATGTGACAAGACTGAATGAAGGAACTAAACAGCAGATCATTTCCGATATAGAACTTGATTTTAAACAGGCATACGAAGGGATCAGACAACTACCTAAAGGAGCCCGGTTAGGTGTTTATGTAGCCTATATTTATTATTTGTCATTACTCCGGAAAATCAAGCGTACGCACTCGTCCGTGATCATGAAAGAGCGTGTTAGGATTCCCAATTCTGAGAAATACAGGTTGCTGTTGTCATCTGCATTCCGACATACCTTTAATTTGTTGTAAAATGAAAAAATTGTTTTTGTTCATATTTGTTGTGTTGACTTATTCTGTTATCGGCCAAAACCAGTCTATCGATGAGGTTCGGAGGATGTATTTCGAGGATTGGCAGGGAAAATGCGGTGCTGAAGACCTTGACAGGATGCTTGGCGACAGTAATCTTGAAAATGACCCGGTATTAATGGCTTATAAGGCGGCAGCAAAGACCACTTTGGCTAATTGCAAAACGACGCCCTTGAGTAAATTGTCGGTCTTCAGGGAAGGTAAGGATTTGCTTGAAAAAGCCGTGGTTTCAGCGCCCGGGAATGTTGAAGTGAGGTTCATCCGTTTTACTGTTCAGACCAATATTCCGGGTTTCCTGGGCTACAATAATATGGAAGCGGACAAAAAGTTTATTCTGGATAACCTAAATTTGCAGCAACAATCTGAAATGGATTCTGATTTGAAGAACAGGATAACAGAATATTTTATCCAATCAGAGGATGTCACTGCAGAGGAGAAAAGTGTTCTGGTCAATTCAATGTCAGGAGGTTAATATGTCGAAACAGGAATTTGTTATTCTGGTTGATCCGGACGATCATCCGATAGGTAAAATGGAGAAAATGGAAGCACATAAAAAGGGAGTGCTTCACCGGGCATTCTCTGCTTTTATTTTTAATGAAAACAGTGAGTTGATTATGCAACAACGGGCATTTTCAAAATATCATTCCCCGGGTTTGTGGACCAACACCTGTTGTAGCCATCCAAGGGAAAATGAGAAGACTGAAGCTGCCGTTCACAGGCGCTTACGTGAAGAAATGGGGTTTGATTGTACCGTTGAAAAGGCTTTTCATTTTACTTATAAAGCCGAAGTCGGACATGGATTGACCGAACATGAATTCGATCATGTCTTCATCGGTTATACGACAGAAAAACCGGACATAAACCCGGAGGAGGTCAATGACTGGAAATATATGTCGATGCAGGAAATAAGAAAAGACATGAGTTTGCATCCGGATTACTATACGGTTTGGTTTAAAATCGCATTTGATGAGGTTGAAAAACATTTTAATAATTTTAATCAGATAAAAATATGAATTGGATATTGGCAATCATTATGGTTTTGGCTGCTTTTTTCTTTATGGAATTTATGGCATGGTTCACGCATAAATACATCATGCACGGATTTTTGTGGGTGCTTCACAAGGACCATCATATCCGTGACGGAAGGAAATTTGAATGGAATGATGTATTCGCTGTAATATTCGCTGTTCCAAGTATAGTATTGATATATTTCGGATACACGAACCTGGATTACAGGTTTTGGTTAGGTGTTGGCATACTGGCTTATGGTATTGCCTACTTTTTATTTCATGATGTTTATGTGCATCAGCGGCTCAAGATTTTGAAAAATTTTTCGAACCGCTACCTAAGGGCAACCGTGAAGGCGCACCTTGAACACCATACTCCTCATGCCCATTATAACTATGGATTTTTGATCGCCCCTATAAAATACTACATCGAAGAGTTCAAAAAGAAATAGTCGGGGTTAGAAGTGACCAAAGCAAGAGGAAATGTACACCTATCTATTGATTAACATTTTATCGATCTCCATCCCGTTGATCGCAAGTTTCGATAAACGCCTGGAGTTTTACAAAAAGTGGAAATATTTATTCCCCGGGATTTTTTTCACACTGGCCTTTTTCATTGCCTGGGACGTTTTATATACCCATTGGGGAATCTGGGGGTTTAATTCAAGATACTTAACGGGCATTCAGGTCATCAACCTGCCGCTGGAGGAGTGGCTTTTTTTCATTACGATTCCCTATGCCTGCGTATTTACCTACGAAGCACTGAATTATATCGTTAAGCGTGATTATCTTGGTCGGTGGCAAAAACAGATTTCCATGGCATTGGTCATGATATTTTTTGTTGTTGCAATCCTGCATTACAACCGTTTGTATACTTCCATAACCTTCGGACTCACTGCACTGTTCATCACATTCGTTCAGTTTGTCCGGAAGTCATCATGGCTGGGCAGGTTTTATTTTTCCTATTTATTTATCCTTATCCCATTTTTCATCGTCAACGGTATTCTCACCGGATCATTTATCGATGAAGAAGTGGTCTTTTATGACGACAGCATGAACCTGGGCATTAGGATTTTCACAATTCCCATTGAGGACAGTGTTTATGGGTTGCTCCTCATTCTGATGAATGTCACTTTTTACGAATGGTTCAAAGCCCGCAATTATTAAGTGCATTGAATGGTTTTAATGCTTCAACCCCTCAAATTTCTTTGGTCAGTTCAACAAAACGTTTGTAGGGAATTGCCGACATGCTTTCGGCAGTGAGCGCTCCATTGGCCTGGCTAATGATCGATACTTTAGCTGCCGTTTCAATATCGGGAGCTTCATAAATATCAATAAAATCATACTGGCCTAAAATGGCGTAATGCGCAATGAATTTGACTTGCGGACATTTTTCTTTCACATGGTCTAACCAGTTGTGTCCAATTTCGGCCCTTTTCTTCATTTTCATTGAAACTTCGGGAGCCAGCTTTGTTAGCAGAATATAAGTTTGCATAGGATTTAAATTTAAGGTTTAAAACGACCACCAATTTATGAAAAAAAACAATAGGCTCGGTGATTAATAAAAAAAAGCTTCTCCCTGGGGGAAGAAGCTTAACAAAATGAATTTAAGATCTTACTTTAATTTTTTTACTTCATTGGCTTTTTTACCGCGGTTGTCTTCAATTAAATTAAAAGATACTTTGTCTTCTGCATTCACTTTGTCGATAAGGCCCGATACATGTACAAAAATTTCTTCGTTTGTCTCATCGTCAACAATAAATCCATAGCCTTTTTGCTGTAAGAAAAATTTAACGGTTCCAGTTGGCATAATAATAGAATTAAAATGAATATAATATCTAAATCAAAAGTAATAAAAATATTTTATAGTTTTTTTTGATTCCATTATGTGTTTTTTCGTTTGCCTTATTTTCCCGGGCATTGAGCTACTATGCTTGCCTGGATGTTTTTGTGTCCGTAAGCTTTATCAAACGCATCCGAAAACTTTTTGGCTAGATTTTTGGCTGTTTCATCGTAGGCAGTTTTATCTTTCCAGGTGTTTTTTGGGAACAGGATTTCATCCGGTACTCCCGGACACGTTTTCGGTATATTTACATGGAACAGCGGATCATATTCATAAAGTACATCGTTGAGTTCGCCTTCCAATGCAGCATTTACCATTTTTCGTGTAAGGTTGATGTCCATCCTGCTTCCTACACCGTATGCTCCGGCGCTCCATCCGGTATTGATCAGGTAGACTTTGGTGTTGTGTTTACTCATTTTATCTCCAAGCATATCAGCATATACATCAGGATTACATGGCATAAACGGTTGACCAAAGAACCTGGAGAAGGTGGCCTGCGGTTCGGTAACGCCGGTTTCCGTTCCCGCCAGTTTACTGGTATAGCCCATCAGAAACCATAACATGGCCTGGTCGGGGTTGAGTTGTGAAACAGGAGGCAATACGCCGTAAGCATCAGCTGTGAGGAATAAAATGGTTTTGGGATGTCCGGAGGTGGAAGATTCCTTAATATTTTTTAAATAAACAAGTGGATATGATGCCCTGGAATTGGGAGTAAACCTGTCGTCGAAATAATCCAATGTTCCCCAGGGATAGATCATGGCATTTTCAATGATGGCGCCATGGTTCATGTAATCGTCTGTATGCATTACGGCATCGAAAATGTCTGGTTCTTTGGCAGGGTTGATGTCGATCATTTTAGCATAACAACCATTTTCAAAATTTGCTATACCGTCTTCACTCCAGCCGTGCTCATCATCTCCCAGCAATGCCCTTGAAGGATCGGCTGACAATGTTGTTTTTCCTGTTCCCGATAGTCCGAGCAGCAAGGCCGAATCTCCCTTTTTACCTTCATTGGCCGAACAGTGCAATGGCAGGATCCCTTCCAGCGGCAAAAGGTAATTCATGACGGTGAAAATCATTTTCTTGATACTTCCGCAATAGGCTGAACCTACGATCACTCCTATCTTGCGGTCCATATCCATGGCAACTATCATATCGGTGGTCTCCCCATTGGGAAGTTGTCGCAGGCGGCCTTTATATTTTTCAGCGTTCAGTTTGTTGTAGGGAAGATGCAATAAGGTATATCCATTATTAAAGAAACAACTTTTTTCAATATCGGAAGGTACCGGCCTGAACATATTATCGGTAAAAAGCGCAAATAATGCATGTGAAGTAACCACTTTTACCGGGAGTGCATAACTCACATCCGCACCAACAACGCGGTCGGTCATATAAATTTTATCTTTTTTGTTTAAATAGGACAGGGCTTCTTCAAAAGCCAAGTTGAAAGTTTCTTCGTCGATGGGAATGTTGTTTGGGGAGCTCCAATCGATATTTGCTTCACTCGAAACGCGTTTCACAATAACGGTGTCTTTGGGGCTTCGTCCGGTCGATTCGGGAGGAGTCCAGGTTGCCAGGGCACCATTCTCTGAAACAATGGCATCCTTGTTTTCAACCGAGTGCCTGATCATTTCCGACCGGCTGATATTATCAAAAACATTTCTGTGCAATTTTATTGCATCTATTAATTTTGAATTTAAATCCATTTTGAAATATTTTAAAAGTTTTGCAAATACTATTAATTTTCAGGATGTAAAGATTGGCAAAAGTAGTAAAAAACGAAAAATTGAAAAATCATTTGATTATTTAGAAACAATCAAAAAAGCAGCCCAAATGACTTCGGACTGCTTTTTAAATTGAATTTTTCGATATTACTTTTTAACCTTTTTACTTTTCTTTTCTGTCTTTTTCGCCTTTTTTTCAAGCTTTTTCCGGATAACGGCCTGTGCTGCAGCCAAGCGCGCAATCGGAACACGGTATGGTGAACAACTAACATAATCAAGGCCTGCGCGATGACAAAATTCTACGGAAGATGGTTCTCCACCGTGTTCACCGCAAATTCCAAGTTTGATATTTTTCCTTGTTTTACGGCCTTTTTTCACTGCCATTTTAACCAGTTGTCCGACTCCTTCCTGGTCGAGTGCCTGGAATGGATCGACTTTCAGAATGTTTTTCTTGAGATAAACCGGGAGGAATTTCCCAGCATCATCCCTTGAATATCCAAAAGTCATCTGGGTGAGATCATTGGTTCCGAATGAAAAGAATTCGGCGGATTTGGCAATTTCATCAGCCGTTAGGGCCGCCCTGGGAACTTCTATCATAGTTCCCACCAGGTATTTGATCCGGTCACCTTTTTCTTCGAAAACTTTTTCAGCAGTATTACGGACGATTTCTTCCTGCATTTTCATTTCGGACAGGGTGCCGGTGAGTGGTATCATAATTTCAGGAAGTGTTTTCACCCCTTTCTTCTTCAGGTTGAGGGCAGCCTCAATAATAGCCCTGGCCTGCATTTCGGAAATTTCAGGATAAGTATTTCCCAGGCGGCATCCACGGTGACCCAGCATCGGATTGAACTCAGCCAGTTCCTCCACTTTTGCCTGGACATCTTTCAGGGTAATGCCCATCAGATCTGCCATTTCTTTTTGTTCCTTTTCTTCGTGGGGTACAAATTCGTGCAAGGGTGGATCGAGCAAACGAACAGTTACCGGCAAATCATGCATGGCTTCGAAGATTCCTTCAAAATCTTCCCGTTGGATAGGTAACAGTTTATCCAGAGCTTTTCTTCTTCCTGCCTCGTCTTCTGCCAGGATCATTTCACGCATGGCCTGGATTTTACCTTCACCGAAAAACATGTGTTCTGTACGGCAAAGTCCGATTCCGACGGCTCCAAATTCACGAGCCACCTTCGAATCAAGCGGGGTATCTGCGTTGGTTCGTACCTTCAGCCTGGCAGCAGAATCGGCCATTTTCATCAATTCACCAAAATCACCGCTCATTTCGGGTTCTTTGGTTTTGATTTGGCCTTTATAAACTTCACCGGTAGATCCGTTCAACGATATCCAATCACCTTCTTTAAATGTAACTCCATCACAGGTTAATGTCCGTTCTTTATAGCTTATCTTTATTGAACCTGCACCTGAAACACAACATTTACCCATACCTCTGGCTACAACTGCGGCATGGGATGTCATTCCGCCCCTGGCTGTCAGGATACCTTCGGCAACATTCATCCCTTTCAAATCCTCGGGGGAAGTTTCGATCCTCACCAATACGACCTTTTTACCGGAAGCAGCCCATTCTTCAGCCTCATCAGCATGGAAAACGATTTGTCCGGTAGCTGCACCCGGAGATGCCGGCAATCCTTTGGCGACAACATGCGCTTCTTTAATTGCCTTTAGATCAAAAATGGGGTGAAGCAACTCATCAAGCTTATTGGGCTCAATGCGCATCAAAGCGGCCTTTTTATCTATTTTTTTATCGTGTAGCATATCCATGGCGATCTTCACCATGGCAGCTCCTGTTCTTTTCCCATTCCTGGTTTGCAGCAACCATAATTTCCTGTCCTGTATGGTGAACTCAAGGTCCTGCATATCCGAATAATGATCTTCCAGTTTTTGCTGAATGTCGTCCAGTTCCAGGTAAACATCCGGCATTACTTCTTCCAGTGAAGGGTAACTGGTTTTTCTTTCTTTTTCTGAAACCTTGGCCAGTTTCGCCCAGCGAATGGAGCCTTCCTTTGTGATTTGCTGCGGTGTTCTGATCCCTGCCACCACATCTTCGCCCTGGGCATTGATCAGGTACTCACCGTTGAAAATATCTTCTCCGGTAGCTGCATCGCGGGTAAACGCAACCCCTGTTCCTGAATCCTGTCCCATGTTTCCGAATACCATGGCCTGCACATTTACTGCTGTTCCCCATTCATCAGGTATGCCATTCAGTTTTCTGTAAAAGATGGCGCGCTCGTTCATCCAACTACCAAAAACAGCCATGATCGAACCCCACAACTGTTCCCATGGATCTTCAGGGAAATCTTTTCCTGTTTTGACTTTTACTGCTTTTTTAAATCTTTTAACCAGTTCCTTCAGGTCGGCAGTGGTCAGTTCAGTATCCATTGTTACACTCTTTTCTTCTTTTAAATGGTCGATGATCTCCTCAAACGGATCGACATCTTCCTTAGAGGCCGATTTCATTTCCAGAACCACATCGCCAAACATCTGAACAAACCTGCGGTACGAATCCCATGCAAACCTTTCGTTGCCTGTTTTTTTGGCTATACCTTTTACAGCCTGGTCGTTGAGCCCAAGGTTCAGAACGGTGTCCATCATTCCCGGCATGGAAGCCCTGGCGCCCGACCTTACTGAAAGCAGGCATGGGTCATTGTTGTCACCAAATTTCGTACCCATTATGTTTTCAATATTCTTAACGGCTTTTTCAACTTCCGGCTTGATCAATTTCACGACTTTATTCCTCCCTTCCTGGTAAAAAAGTGTGCAAACTTCGGTGGTGATGGTAAATCCCGGAGGAACCGGAACACCAATCAGATTCATTTCAGCAAGGTTGGCACCTTTTCCACCCAGTAAGTTCTTCATTTTTGCATTACCTTCGGCTTTCTTATCGCCGAATGTGTATACATACTTGTTATTCATAATACTTAATTTAATATTTTTTATGTACTTTAAGTTTGATAATCTGATTATTAGCCTTGAAAAAATCAAGGGTGCAATATTACGAAAAAAAACATTTGGCGAACATCAGGCAATGTTAAGTTTAAGATAAGTTAACTCAAATCAGAACCGGAATTTTCAAACAAAATGAGTTTAAATTCTATGAAATAATAAAACACCGTTAACTATGAATTAATTATTTTTTTGGAGGCTGTATAATGCCCAATGGAGCATTTCATCAAACGTTTGCAGATCAATTTCGTGGCCGAGTTTGTGACAGGTAATGATTCTTTGCCTTGTTGATTCCTGGTCTTTTTGCCGGAACACTTTTAAGGTATAGTTCGGATTTATGGTAGCATCATTTTCACCCAGGACTATAAAACGAAACGGGCACTTTGAGTCATTGACCACCGGCATTTTAGAATAAAATACATCGGTATATTGCATTGCAGGATTAAACAAAAGACAAGGAAGCCCCAGGTCTTCAGCCAAAATATTACCTATGTAACCACCCAGTGAACTCCCGATAATAAATTCGATCTTTTTCCTGATGGCAGTATCTTTCATGGTTTCGTAAACTCCCAGTTTTTCGCGATAGTTAATGTGAAGTGCGGTCAGTTCGAGACCTGCATCTTTCATTATTTTATTCTTTTCGGGGATGGGGTGGCTGTCGAGCTCGTGTAAATAAAGCGTTCTCATGTTGATTTATATTTCCGGCAAAGCTAATAAAAGTTTGAAAAAATTATCAGTGAAAATTTCTGACGAAGAATTGAGGGCGCCGCTTGAAAAAATTTTTGCTTTAATTTGTCATTAATAAAAAAAAGTCTATTTTTGCACTCCCAAAAATTAAAATAAAATGAAAAGGACATTTCAACCATCGAGGAGAAAAAGGGCGAACAAACATGGATTTCGTTCACGCATGGCAACCAAAAACGGGCGTAAGGTTTTGGCCAGCAGAAGGGCAAAAGGAAGAAAAAAATTGACTGTTTCTGACGAAAAACTCGACAAACGATAAGATACGAAGAGGAATATAAAATATGTACTGGAAGGAGGTAAAACTAATTTATCTCCTTTCTTTTTTGAGCCATGGTGGAAAAATGTTCAGCATCCTATACCGATCAATTTTAATGTCACATTCATTAGATATAATTAATTAATTTTGCCTCAACTAGCTGCATGCAACTTCTCAGAACAATATTGATCATTGTACTTGTTTATTACCTGGTGAAACTTATTGCCAGGTATGTTTTACCCCTTATAGTCCGATATTTCATAAGGAAAGCACAAAATGACATACAGGCAAGGGAGGGTAAAAGGAAAAAGCAAGGAGAAATGAATATTGAATATTCCCCCGATAAGAAGCAGGCCACGGATAAGCTGGGTGAATATGTTGATTATGAAGAAGTAAAGGATTAACCATTAATTTCCGGAAAATGACAAAAATCAATTTCAAGCAGTTTATTCCCTATATTGTTGGGATAATAATTTTCATCATCATTTCACTGGTTTATTTAAGCCCATTACTGGAGGGTAAAAAATTAAAGCAGGACGATATCACCCGGCATACCGGCATGTCGAAAGAAATTGTTGATTTCAGGGAGAAAACAGGTGAAGAGCCTTTGTGGACCAATTCCATGTTTAGCGGAATGCCGGCTTACCAAATTTCGGTTGAATATAACGGAAATCTCGTCCGGTTCATCGACAAGATCATGATGCTGGGATTACCCCGTCCGGCAGGAATGGTATTCCTTTATATGCTAGGATTTTTCATCCTCTTGTTGGTATTGCGGGTAAATCCCTGGTTGGCAATTGCAGGATCCATTGCTTTCGGATTTTCTTCCTACTTTTTTATCATTCTTGAAGCCGGGCATAATTCAAAAGCGCATGCCATCGGTTACATGGCTCCACTATTGGCAGGTGTAATCCTTACATACCGGG
Source organism: Bacteroidales bacterium (assembly GCA_016933115.1). Classification (GTDB taxonomy): domain Bacteria; phylum Bacteroidota; class Bacteroidia; order Bacteroidales; family JAADJA01; genus JAADJA01. The sequence goes on from JAFGBL010000074.1 coordinate 11,467, forward strand.
GAAAATATATGGTTGGCGGAGTTTTAACCGCCCTGTTTATGGCGCTGGAACTCAGGGCAGGCCACCCGCAAATTTCTTACTATTTATTTTTATTGCTCCTTATTTTTGGAATATCCGAATTGATCAATGCAGTTCAATCGAAAAAATATGCTCCTTTTGTCAGGTCAACGGTTATTGTAATCGTTGCCGGACTTTTTGGGGTTCTGACAAATATCAGTAATCTTTGGGCGACCTATGAATACGGCAAAGAAACGATTCGTGGTAAAACGGAGTTGTCGACCGAACTGGAAAACCGGACTTCAGGGCTCGATAAGGATTATGCTACACAATGGAGTTATGGAGTCGGTGAAACCTGGTCGCTGTTGGTTCCCAACATCAACGGCGGAGCTTCCAGACCGATTGGCAATAACTCATCAGCACTAGATAAAGTTGACCCGAGATACAGGGAATATGTAGCAGGATCATCACAGTATTTCGGGAATCAGCCGTTTACTTCCGGGCCGGTGTATGCAGGAGCCATTGTCGTATTTCTTTTTGTTTACGGATTGTTTTTAGTGAAAGGCAGAATGAAATGGTGGCTACTTGCCGGAACCATTTTATCAGTGATGCTGGCCTGGGGAAAAAATTTCATGCCTTTGACTGAATTTTTCCTTGAGTATTTTCCGGGGTACAATAAATTCAGAGCCGTTTCCATGACGCTGGTGATCGCCGAGCTGACCATTCCATTGTTGGCATTTTTAGCTCTGGACAAGGCCATATCCGATCCTAAGGTTATGAAAAAGAAAGTCAACATATTCAATTTTAAGGTTGATCCGTTGTACATGGCATTTGGGATCACAGCCGGTATTACCTTGCTTTTTGCTCTGCTTCCGGATGTTTTCTTTAATTTTTTAAGCGATCAGGAAGTGGCTGCAATTGCAAAACAGAAGCAATCAAACCCGGAAATGGCCACTCAGATCACCGATTTTTACAACAACCTGGAAGCAGCCAGAATGTCCATTTTTAAAACCGATGCCTTCCGGTCGTTTATTTTTATTTTGTTGGCCGGGCTGGTCATCTGGGCGTTTCGGGTTTCAAAACTCAAAAAAGGGCCGGTAATTGCCCTGATTGCCTTACTTGTTCTGGTAGATATGTGGGCAGTAAATAAAAGGTATTTGAATAACGATAATTTCATTTCCGAGACGAAAGCCGGCAACCTGTTCCCCAAAACAAAGGCCGATGAATTGATATTGAAAGATTCGGATCCGAATTTCAGGGTGTTGAACCTCACGGTCGATCCGTTTGCCGATGCAAGTACATCCTATTACCACAAATCGATTGGCGGTTATCATGGAGCCAAGCTGAGAAGGTACCAGGAACTTTATGATCACCAGATCAAAGGCGGGATCAACATGGCAGTTTTAAATATGTTGAACACCAAATACATCATTCAACTGGGGGACAATAACAAACCTACAGTAATTCCGAATGCGCAGGCTTGCGGTAGTGCATGGTTTGTTGAGGAATTTAAGATGGTAAAAAATGCGGATGAAGAGTTGGATGCATTGTCGGGTTTTGATCCTGAAATGACTGCTGTTATCGATGAACGGTTCTCAAAGTATATTGCAGATTTCAAACCTGTATATGATTCAAGTGCCCGGATCAAATTGGTTGAATACCTGCCCAACCATCTGAAATACCAGGTAAATATTTCCAAAGATCAATTCGCAGTGTTTTCTGAAATTTATTACGATAAAGGATGGAATGCATACGTTGATGGTGAGCCCACACCGCATATACGTGTTGATTTTGTTTTACGAGGTATGATCATACCGGCCGGAAAGCACCTGGTAGAGTTCAAGTTTGAACCGAAAGCATATTATATCGGTGAAAAAATTTCGTTTGCATCCTCCCTTTTATTGATACTGGTTGTAATCGGTTACGGGATTTTTGAGATCAGGAAATACTTCCGAAAAGAGGCATGAAGAAGGTTCTGATCATAACTTATTACTGGCCTCCCGGAGGAGGAGCAGGCGTTCAGCGGTGGCTTAAATTTGTGAAATACCTGCGTGATTTCGGTTGGGAGCCGGTTGTTTATACGCCTGAAAATCCTGAATACCCTGCTATCGATGAATCCCTGCAAAATGATATTCCCAATGGAATCAAGGTTTTGAAAAGAAAAATCCGGGAACCTTACTCGGCCTATAAGGTTTTTGTTGGAAGAAAAAAGGAGGACCGGATAAAGGCAGGATTTCTATCGGAAAAGAAAAATCCGGGGTTGTTTGAAAATATTTCGGTTTGGGTACGGGGCAATCTCTTTATCCCGGATGCCCGGAAGTTCTGGATAAAACCTTCCGTAAGATTTTTAAATTCATACTTGAAAGTAAATCCGGTGGATGCGATTGTGTCGACAGGCCCCCCGCACAGCATGCATTTAATTGCTCTTCAGGTTGCCCGTGCATCGGATATTCCCTGGATAGCCGATTTCCGTGATCCCTGGACGCAAATTGATTTTTACCATGATCTCAGGTTGTCCTCATCCGCTGATAAAAAACACCGTCGATTGGAAAAGGAAGTTTTAGCATCGGCACACCGAGTTATCGTCATCAGCCCATCGATGGGAAGGGAGATGAAAAAAATTGTTAACCGGAATTATGACGTCATCACCAACGGTTATGACGATTCAGATTATGAGGCCGGAAAAGTGATTCTGGACAAGAAATTTTCAATCGCGCACATCGGTTCCATGGTCAGGACACGAAACCCTGAAACCCTATGGAAAGTGCTATCTGAGTTGATTGAAGAAAATAGGGAATTTGAACAAGAAATCGCAATCAAACTGATCGGGCAGGTGGATTATTCAATCAATGAATCTATTCAGAACAATCGACTGGAAAATTATGTAACAAAAATCGATTATCTCAGCCATACAGAGGCAATTGCCATACAGCAACAGGTTCAGGTCCTGCTTTTGCTGGTCAATCAAACACCCAATGCCCGGATGGTGCTTACCGGAAAAATTTTTGAATACATGGGCTCGGGCAGGCCGATCCTTTGCATTGGGCCAACGGATGGCGATGCAGCTAAAATCATCGCGGAGGCAGGTGTTGGAAAAACAGTCGCACCAAACGATGCTGCCGGTTTGAAAAAAAGTATTCTCGAATATTTTGATCTTTATTTAAAGGGTAAACTGAGTGTAGATGGAGTCAATATTGATCGGTTTTCCAGAAGAAATCTTACACAAAAACTGGCTGAAGTTTTGAATGAATTGATGAATAAGTCCTGATTTAGTTGTTTATCACTTTGTTGACGAATCGGGAAATATCATAATTTCCATTGAATATCTTGTACAATTCCGACATGATGGGGTAATGGCAATTGGGCGAAGTAGTCTTTGAGATTTCATCACAGAATATACTTACTGCAATTTTTCCTTCCAGCACTACTTTATCAGAAATGTCATTAACAAAAAATCCTTTACCTATCAATAGTCCGAGTGTCCGGTTCCGGCTCAGGTCGTTGAGGGCAGTCAACGTAAAATCACCATAACCGCAATAGTTGAACATGGTTTCAGGATTGCCCCCATACCTGACCAGAATTTGTTTCATTTCGTTGAAAGCACGGGTGAGGAATAAAAAACGGAGGTTGGGCGAATTGAAATGTGCATCCACAATCCCCATGGCTATGGCATAAATGTTTTTCAGGATGCTTAATAATTCTACCCCTTTAACGTCCGTTGAAAAATCAATATGTACGGGTGTATCCTTGAAAATCTCCTGGAAGAGTGCGAAGTGTTCGGGATTTTTCGATCCCAATGTAAAAGCCGTAGGTAATTTTTGGATTAATTCACGGGCGAATGTGGGCCCCTTAAAAGCACACACCGGATTTGAAATTTTGTCGCTCAATGATTCCGTGATGGTATTTTGTTCCCGGCTGAATCCTTTGGCCAGGTTCAGCAGAATGGCATTCTTCTTCAGATAGTTCCTATGCTCCAGTATATAATCGACCGTGACAATTGAGGGAATCGCCAGAAAAACAATATCCGCATCTTTGAGAATCTCAGGGTCGGACGAAGCTTTTAGGAACTTGGCCAGTTTTATATTTGGAAAATACTTAAAATTGAGCCGTTTATTGTTGATGGAATCAACAACATCCTTCTCAATGGAATAGAGATAAATCTCTTTATCGCGTTTACGTGCAATGATATTTCCAAGCGCCGTCCCAATGGAGCCGGCGCCGATGATGGTTATGTTATTTTGGAAATCGCCCATTTTAAATCCGATTGGCATGAATGCAAACAAAAGTAATCAATTATTTCCTTTGGCTGTATTTTAGGAAAAACCGGCCATAAAATCGAGGGAATTGATTATGTTTGCAGGAGAAAAACTTGAAACAGCATTTAATTCCCGATATGGATGAAAAATGTCATTTTCATTAACCTCACCGATTCATCTTTTGTCCGTTTGGATGAAGAGATTCTCAAGAAACATTACCGGGTGACTTCATTCAAATTCAGGTATAAAAAAGGAATTAAAATTCTGATCGACCTGATCCGTCAGTTCTTGTTCATGACTGTTCATATTTGGAAAGCCGATTTAATCTATATCTGGTTTGCCGATTTTCATGCGGTAATTCCAACTTTATTTGGAAAATTGTTTGCAAGGAAAGTAGTCATTGTAATCGGAGGCTACGATGCGGTTTATGACAAAGCATTGAATTACGGGGCAAAAACCAGGTTTGTCGGGAAATACAGCGTGAAAATTGTAACAGCTTTAGCGGATCAGCTATTACCCGTTTCAAATCATACATTAAACGAATTGTTGAAAAACCATAACCCAAACCTTGAAAAGAAATCCATGGTAATTTATAATGCATTCAATCCCATGTTCCGATGCAATGACCAGATCAGGAGGGAAAATACAGTTGCTACAATATGCCTGACCAACACCAAAAAAACTTTGTTCATCAAAGGTGTCGACTTTTATGTGGAAGTTGCAAAGCAAATGCCCTGGGTTACTTTTCAGGTTATCGGACCTGGCGGTGAGGCTAAGGAATATCTTGAATCAATCAGCTCCGAAAATGTTGTTTTAATCGAAAGGGTTCCACCGGAAGAGTTGAGGGAAATTTTATGCCGGACAAAAGTGATCTGCCAGTTTTCGAGGCATGAAGCATTTGGTGTGGCCCTGCTCGAAGGAATATCCTGCGGGTGTAATCCGGTGGGTTATGGCCATGCCGGGACAAAGGAAATCCTGTCCGGGGAGTTTGGAATATCGATCCCTGTGCTTGAGGTAAATCAAGGTAAACAAGCAATTGAAACAGCCTTGGGATTGTTTGATAACAATCAACAGGAGAAATTTAAGTTACTGATGGAAAAATTCTCGCAGGAAAAAAGGGAAAAAAGAATAATATCGTTTCTGGAAGAAATTCACTTGTAAACCCTGAACAGTTCGCTCAGCCTTTTCCATACAAAGTTGGCAAACCGGTATTTAAGGTAGGTCGGTGGTCTTGATTTAATCCTGGATTCATCAATGCCATCATAGTTCACTGTTTCGGGTTTTAGATCGCAAAATTCAAAAAGCCTTTTAACAAGGTCTTCATCCTTTTTCAGCAGTCTTTCGGCAACCAGCGGGAAAACGGGATATTGGGAATCGACCATGAAATCATAGAACCAGACCATCCTTTCGAAATAATAAATAAAACTGCGTCCCCATTTATTCATCGAACTCAAAATGATGTTTTGCGGATTGCGGAAAACATAAATTACCTTGATCTCCCGATGTGTAAATGCCTTTAGTTCGTTGATGAACTGGATGATAAACGGAAGTTTCAGGATGATCACCCGGTCTTCGGGCAGGCTTTGAAAAAATTCCGTCAAATCGTCTTTTTTAAATTTTTTCCGGTTTTGAACAAAGGCATCTATCTTTTCACTTTCGAAGCGTTCATAATCCAGTACTTCGTTTGGGTCGCCCATGGTATCGTCGCTAAATCCACCGTTTTGTATAAGCAATTTACTGACCATGGAAGTATACGATTGGGGCACACCGGCTATGATGATGATTGGCTTCATAAACTTCAGAATTTCAAACGAACCCTCAGTTCGTTAATAACATTAATGAGTTCTCTTTTATATAATAATACCAGGCTCAAAAAAATAATTGCAACGACAACCGCTGCGCTTGCAAATTCGTTTAATCCGTATTGTACATTTATTATTTCAAGCAGTACGGTAAGAATAATGATAATTATAGGGTAGACCATGACCTTATTCATATTCCAGGAAATTTTGACAAGGCGTTGCTGGTAAATGAAGATGCCGAAAACCTGTATGGTTTGTGTGATCAGCATGGCAGCGACTGCACCATAAATTCCATATAAGGGGACAAGAAAATATAGAAACAGCAGGTTCAAACCGAGCACTACTAAATTGAGGTAGAGGAAAACTTTTGTCTTTTTCTCAAAGTACACCGGGAAAGAAAAAACAGTGTACTGCATTCTTTGGATGTATCTGATAAAAACAATGGCGATCAAACCGGAAGCCAGGCGCAATTCGGTTTTGAAAATAAGGCAATAGGCCATGGCAGGTAAAATTGCCAGTGCAATGATCAGTTGGCTTTGAGCCATCAGCAAATGCGATAGTTTTTTGATCTCCCCCATGTTTTTTTCGAACCCGTCTTTCATGAACCTGAACATTTCGGGCTGGGAGGCCCCCTGTAATCCCTGCAAAATAATTTCGATTCCCCGGCCCATGAGTAATGCCTGGCTATAAATACCCAGGGCAGTGGGTGCACTTTCCAGGAAGTAACGGTCGGCAAAATTGATTCCCCAGACGATGATGGAGTACTCAAAAAGCGGCAGAGCAAACTGGTTGACCGGAGAGAGAATTTTGCGATCGATGTGGAATCCTGATTTGTTATAAGTATAAACAAGAATTACAATGGTGACGATACTGCTTCCGATCAAATTCCCATAAACATACCCGATAAAGCTCATGTCGTAATAAAAAACTCCAATTAACTGGAAAACAGATCGCAAAATACCCAGAATAATGCTCAGGATCAGGAAACGGCGGACTTTTTTTTCATTCCTGTAAAGGGCAAAAGCAGTCATATTAATTGCCCGGTTCATTCCGGTGATAATGGCTGCAAAACCATATTTCGAGAAATCCTGCAACTCGGGCTGTGAAAATATTTGGCCGATCAGATCCCTGAAAACATAGGCGATAACCAGTAAAACCAGCCCCCTGAGCAGGATAAAATTGAATATCCCCGAAACCAGTTTATTGTAACCCTTTTTATTGTCTGTATAATCATAGTAGAACCGGCTTATGGCATTGTTCATGGCAAATGTTGCAATGATAAAAGCAAGGGTGATGATGGTTTCGGTGATTTCGATTTGCGAGAAATCGCCCGGGCCGAGTTTGCCTTCGCCTTCGATGAGCGGCCTGACAAAAAGGTTCAGGAAAGGAGGAAAGGCTGCTACTGCAGTATATAAAAAGGAAATTTTAAAAAATTCTTTATTGTTCAGTTTCATGCAGGGTGTTCTGATGAACGATTGATTTGCAATATTAAGGAATTTTGGAAATAGTAATCCTGATTAAAATAAAGGACAATCCCGGAAAGCAAAAATATAGTATGAAATCAGCGCAGGATGAGTTTCTTTGTTTCATTAAATTGTTCCGTCCTGATTGAAATTAAATATATGCCGGATTTATAATTTTCCAAGTTAACCTGTTCCCTGATCGTTCCCTGTAAAACATCAAAATTTTTAATAACATCCACCACCCGCCCCGACAAATCATAAACAATCATTTGAACGGGGGCCCTGTCCTTCAATTCATATTCAATCCAAAAAGGCCCGGAAGTTGGATTGGGATAAATTTTTAGATTATTTGGTTCATCGGCAACCGGGTTCAGAATGCCCGAAACCAGCGGCCCGCCACCGTTATCGGTAAACAGGATGGTTCCTCCCGATCCGGCTAACACGCCGGTTTGTTCATCCAGAAAATTCAAACCGTACAAATTGTTGGATGTAAACTGATCCCTGAATTTTTTCCAGGTTTGACCGCCATCGGTTGTTTTGATGATCAGTCCGCCGTCACCGCAAATATATCCAGTGTTATTGGATGGAAACTCAATTCCGTGCAAGGCTGTTGTGTAATCGGTTATTAACAAATCCCAGCTTTCACCGCCATCTGTTGTTTTCCTTATCGAACCATTGTAACCCACCACAAATCCCAGGGATTCATTCAGGAATTCAATATCGTAAAGCGGCACACCGGTTCCACTGGATAGATGGGAAAACGTGGAATCGTCTGTCGATTTAAGGATAGTGCCACCATCACCGGTGATATAACAATCACCATTGGTGTTGAAATAGATTGAATATAAATTTTCGTTGGTAATACCGGGCATTGTATTCCAGGTAACTCCGTAATTTGTCGTCTTTAAAAAGGTACCTCCAAATCCCACGGCAAACCCGGTGGAAGGTGAAGAAAATCCGATGGCAAATAATGGCTTCTGCATTGGTCCGTAAAGGGTATTAAAATGAGTACCGCCATCGGTAGTTTTATAAATTGTCCCATTATTTCCGGCCAGGTAAAGGGTGTCGGAATCGATAACAGCCAAGTCATTGATACTTTCAAAAAATTCAGCGGCCGCTTCCCACTTTGTTGGACTACCCTGGGTCCGCATCAAAATACCAATGTTATTGAACGGATCTCCTCCCACAGCAAAACCAAGCATATCGTTCAGCAGCCGAACTTTCTGCATCGACCTTACGATCAATTGGGTTTTGTGCATCCACACCTGTCCCCAGTTGGTACAACTTATGATTGATCCAAAATCACCAGCCAGATAAATGATTGAATCCTTTTTACAGGAAGATGAAATATCGGCGATGGAATACGAATTCAGGGGTTCCCAGTTACCTCCGCCATTTTGGGTAAATAGAACGTATCCTTCCTTACCTGCAACAATACCCGTATCGGGATGCGAGAACACGATTGTTTGAAGAGCCAGGTCGTTCAATTCGTAGGAAATATCCGACCAGGTACTTCCGCCATCAGTGGTTTTGAGTATAATGCCGACATTTCCAACGATGTAACCGACCGATTTTGTGGCAAAATAAATATCGAACAAGGTTTTATTTGTACCGGTTTCAATTTTAGTCCAGTTTCCGCCTGCATTCAGCGTTCTTAATACGGTTCCTTTTTCTCCCACAACAATTCCCGTGTCGCTGTTGAGGAACAGGATTTTATTGAGCGTTTGGGTAGTGCCCGATTCCAGGAAGAAAACAGTATCGCAACCATCTGTTGTTTTGAGGATAATTCCTTTATATCCGGCCATGTAACCAACCGACTCGTCGGTAAAATAAACGGAATTTAAATTGGTTTGGGTATTTGAATAAGTTGTTCTCCAACCGCCTTCAGAAGAACTGTATTTCATGATTAAACCTCCGGTACCAACCGCGTAACCGGTTTCATTATTTACAAATGAAAATCCCTTGATACTTTCTTTTACGGTTTCATATTCCAGGTTATTGAAATACCAATCGATAAAATTACCGGTTGAATAGGCACTGCCAAAATCTGCTACGGTCATTAAAATGTTATCCTCAAATATGGCAATATCGTTGATGCGGTTGCCATGCGGAAAGGGATTGCCCCAGGTAAACTGGGCATCCACCCGATTGAAAGCAAAAACTAAAATCAGGACGAGTACAAAGGGAAACTTCATTTGGGAATGGGTTATCAGAATTCAAGGAATTTACAGGGTTCACGTTTGGTCGACATCCGGGAGCAGAACTTCTTAACCAGGGAAAACTCAAATCCACCCTGGTAATTGGAGGCCATCCGCTGTTTGTTGACATTCACATCATACGAAAACATAATGTTAAAACTGTTGTATTCAATGCCGATCACAGGAATAATATCCCGGCCGATTCTTGTCCACAGCCCCCCTTCGAGTTTAAAATTGGTTCCCCCGTAAATCAGGTTGGCTCCCATAATTGTCTCCTGCACCCCTTCATGGGCGATAAAATAGGCTTCGGGTTTGATGAGGAAACGTTCAGATAAAATTCGTTGAAAAGTGGCATGAACGATGATTTTTCGACCAACTCTATTATCCTCCCCGTAAAATGATTCTTTAGGTTTATTGATGTGGCTCATGCTCACACCTGTTTCGTACATCCACTTTTCATTTACCAGGTGGTGGAACGAAAGCCCTGCATTGAAGTCGGGATAGAAAATAGAAGAATTCTTAATAGCCTGTGGATCACCCGAAATGCCTGTAAAGTCCAGATCGATGGTACTCCACTGATCACCGAATACGAGGTTATTGATATTGATGCTTCGATTGGTAACTCCCAGGCCGACACCCAGGCTACCATACATAGAGTTGTCCGCATTAAAACCCTGGCTAAAGGCACCGAAAAACATTCCCTGAACTTTCGTCAAATCGCCATTTCCTGCGTTATCATAGTATAAATGCGATCCCAGACCGATCCATGCCCTACGGTTCATAAACTTGGGATAAATTCGTGTATCTCCCCAGGCGGTGTAAGTTTCGAAAGGAACTGTAAAGCTGGCCGCCTGTTGCCTGTAATTCAGACCCACCCTGAAATCGCATTCATGGTTGCCGGTAAATGCCGGATTAATATATAAAGGAGTGTTGTACATCTGGGAATAATGGATGTCCTGTGCTTTGGTTTCCCAGACACTTAAGAACAACAAAACGAATATAACCGGGTATATAATTTTTGCTTTCATAATTTATCTTAACAGGGTTATATTACCTTTTTTCTCAGCATAATCACCATCGGCAAACCGAACCTTCAAGTAATATGTATAAACCTCCATGGGTTGGGGCACGCCATCAACCGTTCCATCCCATCCCTCTTCCTGGCTATTCGATTCGAACACTTTTTTTCCATAGCGGTCAAAGATCAGGAAAGTCATATCCACAATGCCGCTTCCTTTTACTTCCAGGATGGGATTGTGATTATCGCTGTTGGGTGAAAAAGCAGTTGGAACGTTCACAACACTTTGTTCGTACATGTGTACAATTACCGTATCGATAGCGGTACATCCTTTATAACTTACTTCAACGATATAATCGACAGGATCGGCATTTCCGGGGACCGTAATATACCTTTCATCAGGTAACTCAAGACCCAAATCCGGATCGGAGTACCAAATCCATGTATCTCCGGGACCCGCATCCAGGTTGGCCGATTCACCAAATTTAAGGTTGATGGAATCGGCAAGATAATCTTCCGGCCGGGGTTTAGCGATGATTTGAAATAACTTGGTCGCTGTCGTTTGACATCCGGTTTCCTTATCGGTCACAGTAACATCAATCATGGTATTGCTGTATTCGGGAGATGCTTCAATAAAAGGGGTCTGCTCTCCGTTGAACCACTGGTATTCGTAGTTTGCATTGGGCGGATCGATGCTCAGGTCGATGATATCCCCTTCGCATGGGGTAGGAATAATTTCCACTGCAGGTGGATCATCTTCCTCAACGATGATATAATCATCGTACCGGCATGAGGGCGTCAACTGCACCTTGATATCATACTGTCCACCCTGCGTAACCGTATAATTGATTTCTCCCGGTATGGTTGATCCATCCCAGTAGTAGAGCGTATTGGCATCACCGTTGAAACTTTCTGCATTTAAGACAAGTTCATCCCCTGCGCACATTCGCACTGTAATTCCGTTAAAGCCGTATATTTGACTTTCATATCCTTCCCATAACCATGCTGGTGGCGGATTATCGGGTTCCTGTGTGTGTTCTCCGGCATAAAATACGGAGTTGTCACCGATTGTGGCTACATTTTCAACTTGCAGGAAATCGCAGACTACCGTGTCGTTGTCTACCCTTAGGTATGGGTAATTTGTTATGTTGCCTATCCTTTTTAATTTTACATAATTGCAATTATTCCCCCGTAGGATAAGGGTGTCATAAATGGTTTGTTCTTTCCCCGATTCAAAAAAGTAGGTATTACCAATGTCTCCCCCGCCCGGCAATAATTTAAGCGTGTCGAATGTATTCTCTCCCCGGAATTCACAATTGGCATTGGAGACAAAATGTTCAAAGTGGCTGGTACCATTGATTAAACCGTACTGGTTCACAATGCATTTTTTGATGTAATTATAACTGTAGATGCCGGCAAACGTAGTGTCGATAATGGCTACATTCGCTTCACCATATGAGAACATGGATGCCCTTACACCGGTTAGCAAAATGGTATCGGCTGCGTAATGCCCTTCGACAAGACTCAATGTGCCCCGCAATTCCAGGATGTTGTATTTGACGGTGTTGTAAGCATTTACAAGGCTATCCAAAGGTCCTTGAATGATAACATTGTTAAATTCCATTTCCTCACCGTGATGGTTCCTGAAAAAGCTGAAAACACCGGTTGTGCGCAAGGTTGAATTGGCTGCGGAAAATTGAAGGTTATCAGCGTCGACCAACCATGCATAGTTGTTATTCCTGGCCAACTCGATTTCTGAATTTTCAATATTCAGCACACGAGGATTTTTATAATTGGAATAAAAAGTTCCGCAATTCATGTATTGTCCGTTGGTGATAAATGTCCCGTGTTCGAGGTAGGCATTGCGTGTAACCCCAATTACATTATCAAAAAGAAAGAGCATGTCTTCCAGCATCACAATATCGCCAATTCCCTGGAAATGGATGTCGTTGAGGATATTTTTACCAAAAGTTTTAATAATATCAGGATCTTTAGGATTTTTATCATTTCCCGTTTGATCAAAGAAAATTTCGCCTGCATATTTGTAATTCAGGGAATCATTCAGGATAAATGAACCATATACAAACAGATCGACACTATCGGCCCCCATAAAAGTAGGGCTAAAGCTTTCGTCCGGAAATTCGAAGCGGATATCATGGCAATAAGCATTGGGAACATTAACAGTTACCGTATCGTAAGGTGAGCTAAAAGAGTTTGCGTCGAAGACTACATCGTTTAGTTCCCTGGGAACACATCCGATAATATCATCGAGGCTGCCCGATACATAGGACCAGTTATTACCATTACCCCAGTTGCCCTGTCCTCCGATCCAATAAAATGTGGCGTCATCAACCAGTTCAAAATCCCAGTTACCGTTGTTGCCAAGGTCGTTGGAATAAAATGCAGTGTAATTGTTGCCATTGTAATCTATGGCTACAATGTCGCGCATGGAAACGTAAGTGATTTCTATGTTGTTCTTTTGGACTTTAATTTTCGCCTGTGTACCAATTGAATCGGATTGGATTCGAATGGGTTCTAGGCAGGTGCCCTGAACATCAAAAGATTCAAAAATAATCTGGGTCGAATCGTGTTCAAAGAAATATTTGTAACCAGGCGAGAATTTCAATGTATTAAACTGGTTTCTGCCGTTGATCTCTCCGTTATTTTTAAATTCGCAATAACCGATAAAATTTGAAAGGAAAATACTTCCATGTTTATGGAAAAAACATGAATCCACCGAATTAAATCCAAGGACGGTTCCTTCATCGTAAAAATTGGCTGTTCCGATGGTATGCTGCCCTCCGTTGATCGAATCCTGGTAACCATAGGCATCCACAACGTTCACGGTGTACATGTTCCTCAACCTGCAGAAGGGAGCCAAAACATCGTAGGTGAGGGTGTCGATGGTGGCCATACCAATGGCATCGCCCTGCATGGCATAATAGGTAACGAGGTTATAGTGGCAAACACTTTCACTTTTAAGAATGGACATGGCCGAGGTGGTATCGAACTCTATATTGTAATAGGTCAATTCTCCTCCTGTGGTTCGAATGTGGCATTGGCCGGGGATCATAGCATTAATCCCCAGGGACCGGATAAGGGATGTACCTCCGTCAAAGGTCAATTGGTAACCGTTCACATTCCAGGCATCGGAGTTTTCACCCCTGAGCACTTCAATTTTTGAATTTCCCAGGTATAATTCACGTTCAAGGGTATCTGCCGAGTTAAAAATGTTGCACCGGACATACTGGTCGTTCATGTTCAGTGATCCTCTGACCAGGAAAAGGGTATCATCTCCCTGGTTCATTTTGATTGAATCTGAGAACATCCATTTACCGTCGACACCGTCGAAATAGGTATTGGAATAAAATCCTTTACCAGCCATATTTACGGTCTCAGGAGTGGTGTCATACTCCGATTCAAAGTAGAAACGGCCTCCAAATCCCATTTCCATGTTCGGATTAAACGTAAGTGAACCCCAGATTTTCATACCACTCGTATCAGGGCCAATAAAAACCGGATTATTGGTAGCTTCCTCCCAGGTCATGTCGTTAAACTGAGCATATTTTACATCTACCCAAACAGTATCCGGACCGCCAAATGAATTGGCATCGAAAAATACATTATCCAACAGGTTGGGTGGGCATTGATCGGGTATTCCGGTTTGATCGGCCCAATGGGATTTGTCCGACCACACTCCCTGTCCTCCGACCCAGTAAAGGTCACGGGTGGTAAGCTCACTGTTGAAATTAATGCCGATATTGTTTCCTTTGTCAACTCCGTTGTCTATGGCTAATGGTGTCCCCATGTTATTGATATCTCTCACCATGAGGTATTCAGTTGAAACAGTTGGACCCTGGTAGTCCATCATTCCCCAGTAGGTTTTTAGGTCGGAACTCAATGTTGAAAGCCCCCGCTCGCAATCCCCGACCACCTCAATCTGGCCGGTTATTGTTTGAATGAAAGAGTAAGTGTAATTCCCACCAAAACCTAAAGAATCTGCTTTTATCTGGTACCAGAAACCTGTATTCAAAGTCAGGTCGTTGATGATATTGCTGCGCTGCATTGTTCCATCGCCGCTGAATACCAGGTGCCCGATCTGATTCGGTTCGCCGGGTGCACCTGCAAGGACACCATCGGTGTCAAAAAACAGGTAATCGATGGTATTGTTTCCTGCAACCGTTCCTTTGTATCCGTAAACCAGCATGGAGTCAATATCGGATTCAACTCCATATAAATAGGTTCCCAGGTTACAAATCAATTTGTGGTAGTAAGAATGCCTTTCATCGATTTCAGCAAAACAACTGTTGAACAATGCATAATTGACACTGTCCTTTGCACTGAAAATCTGAGAAGGGAATGGAGGAAGCCCTTCAATGATCAATGTGTCGATGGTATAGCTTCCTGTAACATTTTCATCCTGTTCACCCTCAATGGATCCCAACCCCAGGAAATGAATGAAGTTGAAACGTGTCCGGATGTCGGTATTCGACATGCTTCCTGCTTCAGGCAAAAATGTAAGGTTGTGATAGTTCAGCGCAGTTCCGCTATTGTGGGTCATAACGCCCCTAAGGGTGATCAGTGAATTGTCGGCCATCAGGCTAAATCCCTGGGCATTGATATCCCAGTCGCCGATGATCATAAAATCGGAATTAGCCATATTGAGCGACCGGGTATTTGGTTCTGTTGAACGAAATCCTTCAGTAATAACCACCTGTCCGTTAATGTTTAACTGGCCTTTTCTTAAAAATATTTTAGCATCAGGCAGGGGATTATCGGCAGCCGGGTCGGCAAATCGCGCCATCCAGTCGGAAGTGTCCCAAACGATTAGTGTATCCTGAATGATCCAACTCCCGGTTCCTTCAAAAATGATGCTGTTATTGAACTGAACGCCATTGGATGTTATCGTATTTCCGCTACTACCCGAATAGAAATAGGTTCTGCCGGCATAGGCATTGATCAGCTTTTCATGGAATCGGATGCTTCCATTGATTGTTAAAGCAGTTGTATCGGCGCCGCCAAACATCACAACGGTGTCGGTCAGGTTTTCCCAGATCATACTTTTGCAAACCGGATTGCTCATCAGGATAAACACCGTATCCTTATTGGAAAACTGAGAATTTTCATTAAATATAACGGTATTCAGATTGGTAGGTAGTGTTGTTGGTGTGAGCCCTGAACTGGTTTTCCAGTTATTGATATTCGACCACGCACCCTGACCGCCAACCCAGTAATAATCCTCCTGAGAAAATGCGAATGAAGTAAATAGAAGAGCAATGATCAATAGTAAAATTCTGTTCATCAGTATACAACTTAGTGTGAATAAAATTTTAGTCACCGGTTCCCAAAACCGTTAAACTGCCTTTGTAAATCTTGTTTGTGTTATCGGGGCCGTAATACACTTCGAGCACCCAGTAATAAGTTCCTTCCGAAACATATTTACCGTTTTGTTTACCGTCCCATCCGGATGGAAAATCATTTGATTCCCAAACTTTTTGACCCCATCTATTAAACACGGAAATGGTGTGTTTGTTTATTCCTGACCAGCCTGGTTTTGGTTCGAAAAGATCGTTTTTCTGGTCGCCGTTGGGTGTGATTACGATGGGTATCTCGACGGAATAAACCTCAATAATAATCTGGTCGGAAGCTTTGCAGTTGTGAATATCATAAACTAAAATAACTACAGAATCCGAGATTGTTATATTGTCATAGCTGAGTTCGTAATACCGGCCACCTGCCTCACCGTTCCAGATGTAGCTTTCAAATTCGCCAGCATCAAGGGTGATATTTTCGCCGGGAAATAGAATTTGATCTTCTCCTAAATAAACTTCCGGATTTTGAAACTCCTGAACATAAACGTTCGCGGTATCTGAATCACAAACGTTTTCCAACCTGAGTTCATAATTTCCTCCATTTAGAACCATCAGGGACTGTCCGCCTTCCACATCGTTCCAGTAGTAGGTGTATTGCGACTCGGGGCCCGGAGCTGTCAGGACTACTGTGTCGCCGGTACAAATCTCAGTTCCTCCCTCAATATTTGCAACCGGTATTT
The DNA here is from genome assembly GCA_016933115.1 of Bacteroidales bacterium. Taxonomy (GTDB): domain Bacteria; phylum Bacteroidota; class Bacteroidia; order Bacteroidales; family JAADJA01; genus JAADJA01. The sequence goes on from JAFGBL010000074.1 coordinate 28,253, forward strand.
TGATTTGCTCAAGAAATATGGTATCAGCGGATTCACATTGGTCGAAATTTCCATAAGAAACAACGACTGAGTACTCTCCACCTTCAGTAACATTTATTGATTGTAAAGATGATCCATTACTCCAGTAGTAATTATCGAAACTGCTTCCGGCATCCAGCATAACGGTTTCTCCTTCGCAGAATGTACTGTCGGGGCCAAGGTCAACTTCTTTGCCTACTTCCACAAAAATCTGATCGGAGGCTGAACACTGGTAAAAATCCTCCACCTCAACGGAATATACGCCTGTTTCTGTTACGGAATAATATTGCGATGCCTGCCCGTCCTGCCATTCATAATAAATAAATCCAAAACCTGCATCAAGATCCAAAGACTGGCCAAAGCAGATCAGTGTATCATTTCCCAGGTTCAGGTTAATTTGCGGGTGGTAATCAACATTGATGGTGTCTCCGGCTTCTCCGCATCCGCTTTGAACCAGCAACCAATAGGTGCCGGGCTGTGTAACGATATAGTAAGGCAAGGTATCGTTGGGATTGTCATTCCACATATATGAAGCGAAAACTCCGTTTGGTTCAAGTGTATATTCAACACCATAGCAAAGTATCGTATCATTCCCAAGCTCGACATTCAAATCCGGATCATCCACATATAAATTCACGGTATCCGAACCGGTGCATCCTATTTCGCTGCTTACTTGCACCCAATACTGCCCTGTTTCAGTGGCCGGGTATGTCTGATTGGTGGAGCCGTCTTGCCAAAGGTAATAATCAAAGCCGGGCCCGGCGTCAAAAACATAGGTTTCTCCCTGGCAAATGCTTTGATCTTCCCCCAGATCGACGTTAACCAAATCCACATCAACATGGATGGAATCGACTGTTGTACAACCACCCTGACCAATCACCTGGCAGGTATATGTTCCTGATTCCGTTACAGCATAAGTAGAGTCGGTTGATTGATCCTGCCACAAATATCCAAGATATCCTCCGCCTGCGTTTAGCAACAGTGTATCTCCCTGGCAGATGGTGGTATCCGGCCCAAATTCTACCTCCGGAGAGGGATTGACGACCACCTCCACCGAATCGCTTATCATATTCATACAAGCATCGAAAACATTAACGGTGTAGGTTGTAGTCACTTCAGGACTTACAGTAATGGAATCATTATTAATTGCAGAACCTTCCCATTCAAACGTATAAGGGGGTACTCCATTAATTACGCTTACCGAAATATCAACATCCTCCCCAAGGCAAATATCAACCATTCCATTTGTGGCAGTCTCCATGAAAACGTAATCCTGTATTATAAATTCAACAGTATCATACCTGACGATACAACCCAAAGTATTTTCGATGATCAGCATGATGTTTTCTTCACCTTCAAAAATTCCATCGGCAATAGGAACAACATGAATGGTATCGCTCATTTGGCCTTCTTCAAAAGTGATGCAATCAGGAATTTCTTCATAATCTATACCTGGAATGGCAGAACCTGTGATTTCGAAACATACTGTAAGTGGTGCATAGCTTTCGTTAGGTAAAGTAAAAATAATGTCGGCTTCAATACACCCTTCGATCATGTTTTCGGCAACACCTTCAGGATAAGGTTCTAATTCTACCTCCACCTTGGGGCTTTCAAAACTATTTTCCTCAATAAAAACACCCGTATCATATATACCGTCGCCCGTATCGGCCACCGCCATCTTAATGTGGTACTCTTCGCAAGGCACAACCTTGATAAATGCAGTCAGCACAACCGTAAAGCCGTCATACTCAATGGTAAGTCCGTTGTTGTTATCAACAAAATATTCGCAATATTCGCATGGCCCCGAAGCATATTGCCCGCAAGGTACATTTCCATTGTGAACATTGTTGATGGCTATTGGAATGGTGGTTCCAGGTATAAGGGCGACATTTACGTCGTTATAACTACCGCCATCCGGATTGGGGCCACTCACGAAATATCCAAAAACATCATTGAAGGGCGTTTCTACCCACTCATGGTATTCCTCCGAACCAAAAACATACTTGAACCGTAGGGTATCAGATTCGGGAATAAAATCGAATTCAAGGACTGCTGCATCATAGGTAGTTCCGCTTGAGAGAGAGGAAAGTGTCGGGTCGCCGGGCATTCCGTTATTGGCACCTGCAAAACAGGAGGAATTCGGGCCGGGTATGATATAACCGGCTCCTGACGTCAAAAATATTCCACTTTCGATTCCAAGGTTGGTCGATCCACCATTGCTGAAAATACCCCGAGCGCCGTCGGCTCCCTGGTATTGAACGTTGCTGTATTGAACACCCTCGCCGACAATATTTTCAACCATTGCTTCCGGATCAACTCCCGGATTTACATTTATTTGTGCAAAAGAATTATTTCGGATCAATAAAAGGAAAGCCAAACTGAAAATAACGATATATCCTTTAGTTTTGAAAGTAGACTTTGTCATACCTGGGTTAATTTATTTGTACATTCATGAGGATGAAAAACCAAAAACCTGCATCAAACCAAAGACAGATTACAATGTAAAATGGTTGCCTGAACCGGCCGATGCTTTACCAAAAAAACCGATACTTTACAAAAGGCAAAGGTATATAATTTTTATTAATTCTAAATAATTAACATTCCGATATTTAGAGGAGGTTCGATCAATGAGACAAATTCTAAAAACCGAAGTTATTGGCTTTAATATGATCTTAAGGATATTGTGCTGTCCCAAATTTGTTAATGGAAATTCAAAATCTCACTATTCTAATTTGCTTCTTCCCGCAACTCTGATACTGGCATTCAATTCAAAACCGATGAGTAAAATGATGGAGTTGAAGTAAATCCAGATTAAAATGATGAGCAAGGTTCCGATAGATCCATAAAGTGCATTATAACTTGAAAAATTCTGAACATAAAAGTTGAAACCCAATGTTGCTATCAGCGATAAAAAAGTGGCAAGTGTTGATCCGGCAGATATAAACCTGAATTTACTTGCCTTGGCCGGCCCCAGGTAATAAATAAATGATATGGTGAAAAAAATCATGGAAGCCAGGATCACCCATTTGACAAATTCAAGCAGGTAGTAGGAAATCATACCTGAAAGTATTTTTTTGGCCAGGAGGAATTTTAATACCAGACTTCCAGACGTTAACAAAGCAATTGAGATGATGATGATGAGGCTGATAATTAAAAACAATAGCGCAGAAATGAGTTTTTGTTTTATCCATGAACGGGATTCAATTTGATGGTAAGTTGAATTAAATGCTTCAATAATGCTATCGAATCCATTGGTTGCAAAAAATAAGGCGAGTACAAATGTCAATGACAATAAACCTCCTCGAGGCTGTTGAATGATGTCGATCAGCGTACTTTCAATTACCTTTTCAGCCTGGTCGGGGATGATATTGGTAAGAAAATTTAACAATAATTCCTGGAAATTATTAATTGGAATAAAGGGTATTAAAGTGAAAAAAGCGATCACCATGGGAAAAACAGCCAGGAAAAAACTAAATGCAATTGAAGATGCCCTTGAGGTGAGGGACCCTTTGAAAATTCCCCGGAAAAAGAATGAAGCAACATCGTACAGCGGTAGCCCTTCGAATCCGGGAAGAACTATACGTTTGGTAAACTGCAGGAAGGTAGAAATAGGTTTAATTTGGGCCAGATCTCTGGGAATTTGCTTTGGATTGCGAAAATATTTCCACATGCTTTATGTTGTTTAATCAGCGACCAGGCTCATATCCAGGCTGTTGATCTGATGCGTAATGGCTCCTGATGAAATATAATCCACTCCCGAAAGTGCGTATTCCCTGATATTTTTTAAGGTAATACCCCCGGAGGCCTCAGTTTCAAAACGGCCGTTTATTTTATTAATAGCTTTTTTTAAATTTTCAGGAGTAAAATTGTCCAGCATAATCCGATGAATTCCTCCGGTTTTTAAAACTTCATCCAATTCGGTAAAATTCCTCACCTCAATTTCTACTTTCAAATCCTTGTTATTTAGCCTAAGATATTGAGTGGTCGCTTCAATGGCTTCCTTGATTCCTCCGGCAAAATCAATATGGTTGTCCTTGATCATCACCATATCATAAAGCCCCATCCTGTGATTTTCTCCACCTCCCATCCTGACAGCATATTTTTCAAGTTCGCGAAGCAATGGAGTTGTCTTCCTGGTGTCGAGCAATTTCGTGTTTAAACCCTCTAATTGTGAAACAAGTTTGCGGGTATGAGTGGCAATTCCACTCAAACGTTGTAAAAAATTAAGTGCAATCCTTTCGGCACTAAGGATCGAAATGGGTTTACCTTTGACCCTGAAAATGATGTCACCCGGTTTTATTTTATCTCCGTCATCAACAAATATATCGAACTTTGAATGGGAGTCAACTTTATTAAAAACTTTCCGGGCAATCTCAACGCCAGCAAGTATTCCATTTTCCCTGGCAATTAATTTTGCTCTTGAGGCAGCATTTTTTGGTATCACCGCAAGGGAAGTATGGTCACCTTCACCGATATCCTCTTCAAGTGCCTTTTCAATGATTTCGTCGATGGTCATGGCCGGATTTCAGTCTTCTTCAAATTGTATTTTATGAATTAGGAGGTTTTCCTTACTTTTTTTAAGTAAAATGTAAACACGAAATACCTGCGTTGAAGTTTTGTAGGATCCGATCATGTAATGAGAACCTTCGTTTGAAGATCCCTTGTGGTTCACTGTGAATTCTTTAACCTTGTTGTAGTTAAAAAAGTCACGCATGATGATTTCGGCCTGTGTGTTGTTGAAGCTACCGTCGGTATCTTTTATTTCGAGATCAACGACCGAACTGAAGTATCCGGCCAGCTTTCTGGAATCTCCGGTTTTAATAATACCGGCAATATCATCGATCGTGGCATCGGGATCTTGTGTAAAACCGCTGAACTGTAATAAAATAATCGGTATTAAGATCAATATATTGTACTTCATGTTTCTGTTTTTTGTCGAAGACCTGCAATAACCTTTCCAAAACATACAATGAAACAAAATTAGACAAAATGTTTCAATCGAACCAGAATTGAACATTAAGTTTAAAAACTATTCATAATTTTGGATCGTTACTACTGCAAAGGATTCTGAAAATGAATATAATTGTCACTGGAGCAAGCAAAGGATTGGGTTTTGCTACGGTAAAGGCTTTTGCCGAAGATACGGATCATCAGATCATTGCCGTGTCAAGAAACCGGAAATTGCTGGATCAGCTAAAAAATGAATGTCTGGAAAAAAATCCTCAGGCCAAGGTTTTTCCATTGGCTCTCGACCTCGTATCTTCAGACTTGCTTATGGAATTGCTGCCTTTTGTCCGGCAGCATTTTCAATCCCTGGATATCCTTATCAACAATGCCGGCTTGTTAATAAATGAACCGGTTACCGAACTTTCTGATGCTGATTTTGATAGAATTTTCGATACGAATGTCAAGACTGTTTTCAAATTGGTACGGGATTTAAAACCTGTATTTAGTAAAGGATCACACATCGTAAACATTAGCAGTATGGGCGGTTTTCAGGGTAGTGTTAAATTCCCGGGATTATCCCTTTACAGTGCGAGCAAGGGAGCCCTTGCGGTATTTACCGAATGCCTGGCCGAAGAGTTGAAAGCATTCGGTATTTCGGTCAATTGTCTGGCCATAGGGGCGGTTCAGACAGAAATGCTTCAGGAAGCATTCCCCGGTTATAAAGCCCCATTAAATCCGGACCAAATGGCCGGATATTTGAAGGAATTCGCCCAAACAGGCCACCATTATTTCAATGGCAAAATTTTACCGGTGTCGTTATCTACACCATAGAACATTAATAAAATGAATGAACTTCAAACAGATTGTTCGATTGATGCGATTAAACATGAGGGGATTGTCAGCAAAATGGATGATGATCAGTATTACATAACAATAGTTGCACAATCAGCTTGTGCAGCCTGCCACGCCAAAGGTGTATGCAATGTAACTGACCTTCAGCAGGAAGTCATCGAAGTTCCCCGAAATGGAAATACAAAATACGGCATTGGCGATAAGGTGGAAGTGCTGATGGAAAAAACCCAGGGAAGCAAGGCAGTGCTTTTGGGATATTTTCTGCCATTTTTAATTCTTTTGTCGTCTTTGATCATCACAACAAACCTGATGGTGGATGAAGGTTTATCCGGATTGATTTCCATCGGTATACTGGTCCCCTATTACCTTGTACTTTATTTGAACCGGGATAAACTGAAGAAGAAGTTTATTTTCAAAATCAGGGGATTATAAAATCTTATCTGATATTAACTTTCTCAATTCTTGAAATTTAGAACCCTTCCAAACTAAATTTATAAATAATTATAAATCAGTCAATTTCTACATTGCTATTTATTTGACTAAACATTGATAAAACCGCAAACAGTTTGTTGTCAGGCGGTTAAATATCTAAAAAATTTGATTTAAAACACTTTTGTCTTTATTAAATGTTTTTACATTTGCCTTCGTTATTGAAATAACATTAAGAATAATTAAACTGTAGTTGTTGTGAATGATGTAGTTATATATGCCGTCGCTTCCCTTGGAATTATAGGGGCTGCGGCAGCCATAATTTTATATTTTGTAGCGCAAAAATTCAAGGTCATAGAAGATCCTCGCATCGATGAGGTTGAGGGTGCCTTGCCTGCTGCGAATTGCGGTGGTTGCGGATTTGCCGGATGCCGGGCATTTGCCGAGGCCCTTGTAATGAAAGCAAACAAAGAAGGTAATCTGGAAGGGTTAAATTGCCCGGTAGGCGGTAATGATGTGATGGCAACCGTTGCAAGCATCCTCAATCTTCAAGTGGAAGAGCAGGAGCCGTTGATTGCTGTAGTCAGGTGTAACGGATCACATACCAATTCACCCAAAAAGGTCATTTATGAAGGTGCTACATCCTGTGCTTTTGCCCATAATCTGTTCAATGGAGAAGGTGGATGCCCTTATGGATGTTTGGGATTGGGAGATTGTGTGAAAGCCTGTGCCTTCGATGCCATCCATATCAATCCGGAAACCGGGCTGCCTGAAGTGAATGATAAATGTGTTGCCTGCGGTGCTTGTGTGGAAGCCTGCCCAAGGGATATTATTGAGTTAAGGCCAAAAGGTAAAAAAGATCGTCGGATTTATGTATGTTGTATAAACAAGGAAAAGGGTGGGCCGGCCCGAAAGAATTGTGATGTAGCCTGTATCGGTTGTGGAAAATGTGTAAAGGTTTGCCCGTTCGATGCCATTACTATGGAAAATAATCTTGCCTATATCGACCCTGTCAAATGCAAGCTTTGCCGTAAATGTGTTCCTGAATGCCCAACAGGCGCCATTCATGAATTGAATTTCCCACTCAGGAAGTTGAAAGATGATGTACCTGTTGGGGAAATGAAACTTGAAAAAACCGAGGTCAAAGCATCCGTAACGATAAAGCCGGATGCGACACAGGATGCAAAAGAGCCTGAAGGTGGCAAAGAAAATAAAAGTTAGTTCAAAATCAGAAAAATAAGAAATAATGCTTAAGACTTTCAAGCTTGGAGGTGTTCACCCGGCCGAAAACAAACTCACCGAGAACAAGGCGATAGAAGTACTTCCCATCCCGAAAGTAGCCTACATCCCATTTTCGCAGCACCTGGGAGCCCCGGCCAGGGCCCTGGTTCAAAAGGGTGATGCTGTTAAAACCGGGCAGTTGATCGCCAAAGGGGAAGCCTTTATTTCCGCTAATATTCACTCATCGGTCTCCGGTAAAGTTCTAAAAGTGGATGATGTTTTGGATGCATCAGGATATAAACGGCCTGCTGTCGTCATTCAGGTAGAAGGGGATGAATGGGCTGAAGGGATCAACAGGAGTGGGGAAATAATTCGAGAAATCAGCCTGGGGCAGAAAGAGATCATCCAAAAGATCAATGAAATGGGCGTTGTCGGTTTGGGCGGTGCCACCTTTCCTTCGCATGTAAAATTGATGGTTCCCGAAGGAAAGCGTGCCGATGTACTCATTATCAACGGTGTGGAGTGTGAACCTTTCCTTACTGCCGATCACCGGCTGATGCTCGAAAAGGGAGAAGAATTAATTGTCGGTGTACGCATTTTGATGATCGCATTGGGAGTAAAGAAAGCCATTATCGGTATCGAAAACAATAAGCCGGATGCCATTTCCAACATGAAAAAAATTACCGGTAACCAGGAAGGTATCGATGTGCAGGCTTTAAAGGTAAAATACCCTCAGGGGGCTGAAAAACAACTGATAAAGGCTTTGATCAATCGCGAAGTTCCATCTGGTAAACTGCCTATCGAAGTGGGAGCTGTTGTGCACAATGCAGGAACTGCCTACGCTGTATATGAAGCTGTTCAAAAAAACAAACCGCTGGTTGAAAGGGTGGTTACCATCACAGGTAAATCGGTTAAAAATCCAGGTAATTTTCTGGTAAGAATAGGAACCCCAATTGCCGAACTGGTGGAAGCTGCAGGTGGTTTACCCGAGGATACCGGTAAAGTGATTGGCGGAGGCCCGATGATGGGTAAAGCCTTAAACTCACTGGATGTCCCAATCATTAAAGGAACATCGGGTATACTGATGCTTCCGGTTGAAGAATCGGGCAGGAATACGGTACTGCATTGTATTCGTTGCTCACGGTGTGTAAGTGTTTGTCCGATGGGACTCGAACCTTACCTCCTGGAAAAGCTGGTGATGTTCGAAGATTTTGAGCGTACCGAAAAGGAAAGGGTCATGGATTGTATCGAGTGCGGCTCGTGCCATTATACCTGCCCGGCAAATAGGCCCCTGCTCGATTATATTCGATTGGGAAAGAATAAGGTAGGTGCAATTATCAGGACGCGGTCGAAAAAATAATGAGAGTCAATTTTGATAAAAAAATATACAATTAAATATTTATGAATTTACTGAAAGTCTCGGGTTCTCCGCATGTGCACACCGATGAATCGATCAAGTCGATCATGTATGGAGTGATCTACGCGATGGTGCCGGCCATGCTGATTTCGATTTACTTTTTTGGGTTGGATGCAGTGAGGGTGTTATTGATTTCTGTGATAGCCTGTGTAATGATCGAATTTCTGATTGAAAAATACATCCTGAAATCAGCCGTAACAATTACCGACGGATCAGGCATTGTAACGGGGGTATTACTGGCATTCAACGTACCTTCGAATCTCCCCTGGTGGATTTTGGTTATTGGAGCAATTGTTTCTATCGGAATTGCAAAAATGTCATTTGGTGGATTGGGTAAAAATATTTTCAATCCAGCATTGGTGGGCAGGGTTTTTATGTTAATTTCCTTTCCTGTACAGATGACCTCATGGCCGATCCCCAAACCGCTATTTGCCGAAAGGATAACAGATGCCATTACAGGTCCAACTCCACTGGCAATTATGAAAGAGGGTTTGTCAGCAGGTAAAACAGTTTCACAGATGATGCCTGAAATTCCCAACTATGTGGAGAATCTGATGACCGGGTTCCAGGGGGGAAGTATGGGTGAAGTATCGGCATTTGCCTTGATCCTGGGTGCTTTGTATATGTTTTACAGGAAGATCATTACCTGGCAAATTCCGCTGTCGTACATTGGCGGGGCGGTGCTGTTTTCAGGAATTCTGTGGCTCATCAACCCGGATAAATTTGTTGATCCTTTATTCCATTTGGTTACCGGTGGTATGATGCTGGGCGTATTTTATATGGCTACCGATATGGTTTCATCCCCAATGTCGGCTAAAGGACAAATACTTTTTGGTGCCGGAGCCGGAATTCTCACCATCCTCATCAGGGTTTTTGGAGCTTATCCCGAAGGTGTTTCCTTTGCGATCCTGATCATGAATGCATTTGTTCCCTTGATTGACAGGGGTTTTAAACCAGTGAGGTTCGGAGAAGTAGTTAAAAGTTAACGATAAAATAAATTAAAATGGCTAAAAAAGAGTCATCGTTTTTGAATATGGTTCTCACCCTTTTTGTTGTAACGGCTGTGGGTGCCCTGGCACTTGGAGGGGTTTACAATTTAACAAAAGAACCGATTGCAATAGCTAAAAAAATGAAAGTGGAAAAGGCTATCGGTGAGGTTTTACCGTCATTCGACAGCCTGGTTGAAAACAAAGTATTACCCGAAGGCGGTAAAGACTCCCTCACATTTTATGAGGCATTTAATAAAGGCGATACTGTCGGAACCGCTATCAGAACTTATACCGATATCGGTTTCAGCGGCAGGTTCTGGATCATGGTTGGGATTACCAATGGGAGTGTGATTTCGGGAACTTCGGTTCTGGAGCACAAGGAAACACCGGGCCTGGGAGATAAAATGAATAAAAGCAAATCGAACTGGAGCCAACAGTTTGATGGAAAAGACCTAGCCAACTTTAAACTGAAAGTGAAAAAAGATGGTGGGGAAGTGGATGCCATTACAGCTGCAACCATCAGTTCGCGGGCTTTTTGTGATGCAGTACAACGGGGTTATGACGAACTTAAAAAGATGGAGGGTAAATAATTATGAATCAAGTATCAAACTTTACCAAAGGCTTTATAAAGGACAATCCGGTTTTGGTTTTACTTCTGGGACTATGTCCAACACTTGCTGTAACAACTTCTGCAATAAATGGATTGGGAATGGGCTTAGCTACTGCATTTGTACTGACAATGTCGAATCTGGTGGTTTCATTAATCAAAAACCTGATTCCCGATAAAGTGCGCATTCCATCCTTCATCGTCATCATAGCTTCTTTTGTTACCATAGTAGAGTTGACCATGCAAGCCTTTACTCCAGCCCTGTTCGAAGCGCTCGGTATTTTTATCCCACTCATTGTAGTAAACTGTATTGTATTGGGTCGAGCTGAAGCTTTCGCATCAAAAAACAACCTCCTTTCTGCTGTTATCGACGGATTGGGAATGGGTCTTGGATTTGCCTTTGCGCTAACACTGCTCGGTAGTATCAGGGAAATACTAGGTAGTGGAGCCATCTTCAGCCTGAAATTTCTCCAGGCCGATGGAATCCTGGTTTTCATCCTTCCTCCGGGAGCCTTTATTACCCTTGGATATCTGATTGCCGTAATGAATAGATTAAAAAAAGCTTAAATGAACTCCTGAAAAAACAGATAGTATGGAATATATCATCATCATAATCGCAGCTATTTTCGTCAATAACATCGTATTGAACCAGTTCCTCGGTATTTGCCCGTTTATGGGTGTATCCAAAAGGATTTCGACAGCAGTTGGAATGTCAGGGGCTGTATTATTCGTGATGACATTGGCAACCGTGGTTACCTGGATCATCCAGTATTATGTCCTGAACCCTTTCGGGATCATGTTTCTTCAAACCATCTTTTTTATCCTTGTAATTGCTTCACTGGTTCAAATGGTGGAGATCATTCTGAAAAAAGTTTCACCCTCGCTTTTCCAGGCACTGGGTATTTTCCTCCCGTTGATCACCACCAACTGCGCAGTACTGGGTGTGGCCATTTTAACCATTCAAAAAGATTTTAACCTGATGGAAGGCGTTGTTTATGCCATTGCCAATGCCCTTGGTTTTGGACTTGCCCTTGTTATCTTTTCAGGAATCAGGGAGCATTTGGATTTGATGGAAGTTCCCAGGGGCATGCGGGGAGTTCCCATTGCACTTGTTACAGCTGGTATTTTAGCGCTCGCTTTCATGGGATTTGCCAACCTGGTGTAAGAATATTTGTTAGAAATAGCAAAGATAGCGGTATGTTGACACCGGTTTTTTTAAATAAAAGCCGGTGTTTTTTTAGTCATTTAATTAAAAAAATTTTAATTTTACTCTTTCTGTTATTTCAGGGTGATCGTCGATTCCCATTAATTCTGTAGCAAACATATGTTTATGAAAAAAGCGATATTTACTCTTTTATTTTCTCTAATCTTTATTGTGTGTTCCTTTGCACAGGAAAAAACCATCACCGGTAAGGTAACTTCGATTGAAGATGAAATGGGTTTGCCGGGGGTAACCGTTATGGTTAAAGGCAAAACCCTGGGTACGGTTACCGATATTGAGGGGTTATATTCACTTTCTGGAGTGAATCCGCAAGATACTTTGGTTTTTTCCTTTATTGGATATGAAAAGCAGGAGATACCGGTGGGTTCCAAAAACCAAATCAATGTTGTTTTAAAGGTTGAAGCGGAAGAACTGGAAGAGGTTGTGGTTACGGCCTTGGGTGTAAAAAGGCAAAAACGGGAGATTGGGTATTCGACCGAAAAAATAGATGCTGATGTGGTCGTTCGCTCCAATGCCCCCAATGTGATCAATGCGATTATCGGGCGTTCTGCCGGTGTGCAGGTTTCTCAGAATGATGGCCTGGAAGGCGGATCAACACGTATAACGATCCGTGGGAATAACAACCTGTCAGGTAACAACCAGCCTTTAATCGTTGTCGACAATGTTCCTATGGAAAATACACCCGGATTGACCGATATCGGCAGGGGAGTTGACTGGGGGAATCCGCTATCCGACATCAATCCGCTTGATATTGCGGATTACTCCGTTTTAAAAGGTGGTGCGGCCTCCGCATTGTATGGTTCGCGCGGAGCCAATGGGGTTATCCTGATTACTACAAAAAGGGGTAAAAAACAGAAAGGTATTGGGGTTACCTACAATTTTTCCCACAAGATTATCCAGCCTTACCGGTTTAGGGAGATGCAAAATACTTACGGGCATGGAGGGCCAATTTCCTTTACACCGCCTACATTTCCCATGAACGGAGATACCTTATTGTATCCCGGAATTTATGGAACAGATAACCTGATCATCAACCAGGAAGGAGATGTGTCGTCGACTACGGCAGAATTCGGCTACTATGGGTCTGCAGTTTCATGGGGCCCGAAAATGGAGGGGCAAATGGTAAAATGGTGGGATGGAGAAATGCGTTCGTACTCACCCCAACCGGATAATTACGAATCTGTTTTTCACAATGGTTATACCCAGACCCACAATTTATCTGCCTCAGGTGGTGGTGAAGTTGGAACCATGCGTGTATCCATTACCCGTCAGGACCATAAAGCGATAATCGATAACAGCGATTATGACCGGACCACCATTAATTTGGGTGCGAATTTAAAAATTTCGGATAAAGTGAGGGCCGATCTTTCTATGTCTTATATCAATTTCAACCGGTTGAACAGCCCTATTCTGGGTGAAGAAGCCAACTCATTCAACAAAGGGTTTTTATACTCCTGGCCGAGGAGCTACCAATTGATCGATAAAGAAAACTACGCTTATCCCGATGGTTCACAAAATCCACAGGAAGGCTATCCATTTTATTATATCAGTCCCACAATCTGGTGGAATTACTATAACAATAATACGAACCTGCATCGCGACAAATATGTTGGTGCCTTAACCCTAACATATGATATTACTTCATGGTTGAACATTATGGGGCGCGTAGGAAGGGACTTTACCCTGGAACAATATGAATCAAAAAATAAACCAATTGATGTTATCGGACTCATGAATGGTTATTATGCCAACAGCCTCAATCGTACTTACTCCGACATATTTGAAGCCTTTTTAACAGCGGATAAATCAAAAATATTCAATACCAAACTGGATGTCAGATTCACCCTGGGTGCAAGCCGGTGGGATCATAATCTTTATATGATCGACGGGCATTCGGGTACATGGTACTATCCCAACATGTATACATTTTTTAATTATACAGAAACCACCTACAGTACTGATGAATACGGAAATACAATTGTGGACCGTCCGGGAAATTCCGCCGGAGATTTGGTTCCCGGGGAAACCATCAGCCGCGAACGAAACAATTCGGTTTTTTCTTTTCTGAACCTTTCATGGGATAATTATTTATTTTTAGAATTGACAGGCAGAAACGACTGGTCATCCACACTCCCAGAGGGTGACAATTCCTATTTTTATCCTTCGGTTTCCTTGAGTTTCGTTGCCTCGGAGGCATTCAAAATTCAGGAAAAAGTTCGCTGGTTGAATTTTGTAAAATTACGCGGTGGAATTGCCCAAACTGCAACTGATACCGATCCTTATAGAATTGATTTTTACTACAGAACAGGAGTTTTTGGAGGAGAGCAAACTTCGGGTTTTCCTTCTGTAATACCCCCTTTCAATTTAACTCCACAACGGGTAAATGCCTATGAAGGAGGGATCAACCTTGGCTTTTTTGAAAATAAAATCGATTTTGATTTTACCTATTATTATATGTATTCCTTTTCACAGATACTGGAAAACCTTCCTGTTCCCGTTTCTTCGGGTTCTCCCGGAATTACCATTAACGAAGGTGTTATTACAAACAGGGGTTATGAGATCATAATTAATACGGTTCCGGTTCAAACAAATAACTTTTTATTTAAAACCGGGATCAATCTGAGCCACAACAAGAATCGGGTAGAGAGCCTCGGGGATTATGCTGAAATATTCCCGTTGGCCGATATTTGGGGATTGAACGGTCCGGCAATGGCCCTGCGGGAAGGTGATGAATACGGAACCATTTATGGATATGACTATGTGTACCATGAGAATGGACAGCCCATTGTAAACGATGCCGGCACCAAATACCTGATTACTGATACCAGAGTTCCGATCGGGAATGCATCGCCCGATTTTATCGGCGGCTGGACTACAGAGTTCTATTATAAAGGATTCCGGCTCAGCACGTTGATCGATACCAAATGGGGTGGTGATATTTATTGCGGATCATACGTAATCAACCTGCAGGCAGGTTTGAGCCCTGAAACATTAACAGAACGTGAAGGTGGGGGACTTCCATATACCGATCCGGATGGTAATGTTCGGAATGTTGGGATCACACTCGATGGCGTTTATGCCGACGGAACCCCCAATGATAAGGTCGTACATTATTATTATAAGTATCTGCCCAATGCAGGTGGCTGGGGAAAATTTCTTTCAACTCCCGGTATTGTTGAGAATACCTGGGTGAAGATGAGGGAAATTTCCCTAACGTACACGCTACCGCAAAAATTAATCGAAAAGACAAAAGTATTTCAAAACCTGACTTTGTCAATTGTTGGCAGAGACCTGTTTTATATATATACTACCCTGCCCGATAAAATTAATCCTGAAGGGATCATGGGTTCAGGAAATGCACAGGGTTTTGAATGGGCCTCCATGCCGGGTACCCGTTCGATTACTTTTGGGGTGACGGCTTCTTTTTAAAGAAACAAGAAAAAAGTATAAAGAAACGAGAAAAAAGATAAAAATGAAATATAGATTAAAATTAATTGGTTTGGGTTTAATTCTTGTCAGCCTGGTATTTTCATGTACTAAGGATTTTGATGAGATCAATACCGATCCCCATGGATTCACAACAGCCAGCGACGGTTCGCTTTTTAATGCGATCATCGAATCGCTGGTTCTTACCGGCAACGAGCAGTTTTACATCAACAACGAAATCCTTTATAAGCAAACGGAATTGGCAGCACTTACAAAGGAAGCGTGGGGAAATTTCACCCTGGGAACGGAAGATATGTGGAGCAACTATTACAGAACCCTGCCAAATTTTCGCGAACTGGGATATCGGTTTGATGCGATGCCTCAGACCGGTGAAGTAATTAATATGAAAGCGATGCTGAAGGTTGTTTTGGCTTATAAAACGTTCAAGCTAACCGATATTTTTGGTGATATGCCTTTTTTTGATGCTGGGTATGGATTCCAGGATCTGGAATACCTGCGGCCTAAATTTGATAAACAGGAAGCCATTTATAAGTATTTGCTGGATGAACTTAAATGGTGTGATGAGAACATCAACGATACAGCTACCGTTGTAGAGCCTTTCCCTACATTTTCAGGATTTGACAGGTTGTTCAATGGTGATATGCTGATGTGGCAAAAATTTGGTAATTCACTGAGATTGCGCTATGCCATGCGCATGAGCGAAAAGGAGCCCCAACTGGCTGCTGAAATTATCCAGGAGATTATAGAAAATGAAAGGCCATTGATTTTAGGTTATGATTTCATAACCTATGTAGGTGAAAGTGTTTGCATTTGGCCTTCACAGATGGGATTTAAAAACGAGAGTCTGAATTGGTCGTTCCGAGAACACAATAATTTGCGGATGGGTTCTAATATTTGGCACAGGCTTTCTGAGAACGACAGCACAGACGGGAGCGGAATCTTTGATCCGAGGGCTTACATCTTTTTCGAACCCAACAATGCCGGTGACTGGGTTGCATTTCCGCAAATTCCCGATTTAAACACTCCAATATCAGGCGGAATACCATACGGATCACACCGCGACCAGGCAGGGGCTTTTCAGATCAAAGGCGAAGGATGTATTTATTCACCGTTTAATTATTTTATTGTGAGGGATGAGGATTTCATGCCGATTCCGCTATACACCGGGGCCGAAACACATTTTATTTTAGCCGAAGCATATCTTCGTGGAATTGGCCTTCCCCAGGACCCGGATATGGCAGAAATTGAATACATGAATGGTATTACAACCTCCATCACCTGGTGGAAGGGAGTGTCCGATAATTCTAAACTTCCGGTATCGGGATTGTTATTTATCGATATGAGCCCGATACCGACGAATTTAAATGTCGTAACGGTATTAAATCATTTTGCATTTTGGTTGGTGGAAACGGATGAAGAAAAACTGGAATTTGTTTACACGCAACGCTGGCTGGATGCTTTCAGGCAACCCTGGGAGGCCTATGCACTGGCCAGGCGAACCGGTAAAACACCAAGGGAGGGTGATCTCATCCACCACTACAGGATGCCCTATCCTCCTTCGGAAGCGGAATACAATTCTGCCAACTGGGCGGAGGCAGTGAGCAGGCAGGGAGGAGATGCACCGGAATTTAAAATCTGGTGGATACCCTAGATCGGGTTTTAATTTACAATGCTTATATTTGAAAAATATTAATTAAATTTTATCCACAAATAAAACATGCTGAAATGAAAAAGCTTTACATGAATCTTAGTTTACTGCTTCTGTTGGTTTTTATGATGCAGTCTGCATTGCTACATGCGCAATCTAATCAATATCTCCATTTTGACAGGGAGGATGACTTTGTGATTTTAAATGGTGGAGGACAGTACGTTGACGGGTCCAATACCATTTCCCTAACCGGGTGGTTTTACTGTGATGAACTGGCTTACGGACAGGGATATATGGGGTTCAGATCCGGCTCTGGAAATGGAGAAATGTATCTCATCCAATTGAATAACGGCGTGATGGAATGCCGTGTTTTAACAACCACCGGATTACATGAATTCGCTGCGCCTGCCAATACTGCAATTCCGCAGGTTTGGCAACACTTCGCATGGGTTTTTGATGTTACTACAGTTAAATTATATGTCAATGGTGCCCTTGTCGGAAGCGCTGCCGCCTCTGGAACTTTTTCAAGTACCACTGTTCCTTATGCCATCGGCAAGAGCACATTGTCAGGATTTAACTTTGTATTTGGCGGCCGTATCGATGAGGTTACGGCCTGGACAAAAGCATTGACCCAGGATGAAATCGAGGACATTATGGATAATGAACTTACCGGTACCGAAGAAGATCTGCAATTATACTATAAATTCAACCAGGGTGAACCGGGAGGCAACAATACTTCCATTACCCATTTGGTTTGCGAAATTGGAAACGGAGAGCGTGATGCCGAACTTATGAACTTTGCCCTTGTCGGAGAAACCTCAAATTTTGGCGGTACACTCGACCCGGGTTACCAGGCCATTTCATTTCCGCAGATTCCAGATCACCTGACAACGGACGATCCCTTTGAAATTGAAGCTTCGGCCACTTCCGGGCTTGAAGTGTTTTTTGAAGTGCTTTCCGGCCCGGCAACAATTGAAGGAAATATTGTAACCCTGACGGGGGAAGCAGGAGCGGTTGTAATTGAGGCTACCCAACCGGGGAACGGAACATTCAATCCGGCCGATCCTGTAACCAATTCATTTATGGTCGTCGATCCTTCGGTAAATGTTCCCGATATCGATCCGCGAAGTCCTTTGGCCGGAAATGTTTATGTGCCGGATCTGGACTATATCCAATTGGCTTCAAAAGTTACCATTGAATATCCGGAACTATTTTCCGTTACGAACGTCCAGTTTACGATTAATGGAGAAACCTTTGGCCCGACCAACTGGGGCGAAGGTTATTATTCAGGCTGGTGGCCGGCTCCTTCATACGGTAATTTTACACTGACAATAACCGCTACAAACAATTATGGGTATTCGGCAACTCAAAATGTCAATTTAAATATCGTAAGCAATGTTTCGGATATGGAAGTACAGGCCGTTGATGATGTGTGGCTGAATACCGGAAATACATCCGAAGTGGTTGAAGCCGAATTGCCTTCTTTTATGGGCGCTTTTGACCAAATTACAGCCACCCTGCAGGTTACCTGCCCTCCGGGTGGATGCGGTGAATGGGACCGTGTGGCAAGTGTAGATGCCAGGGGTCATGATGGTAAATGGATTGAAATCATCCGTTACATTACACCGTATGGTGTACCTTGTGTACATACCATTGACCTGACGGATTATATGTCCATACTTCAGGGTAAAGTCGAATTCAGAATGAATTGCGCCACCCTGGACAATGGCTATTATTATGATTTGACTTTCAATTACAACGCCGGAGCACCGGAACATAAATACAGCTTTATTGATATCATTTGGTGGGATACCTATCAATTTGGTGATTTGGCAAACCTGCAGCCGGTTGAAGATGTTAACTATACATTTCCTGAAAATGCTGAAGCTTCAACCCTAAAACTGGTATCAACCGGACATGGCTGGGGGGATAACAATACCGGTAATGCTGCTGAATTTTATGATGCAACACACCATATCTGGATCAATGGAACTCAAACATTTGAACAGCATAACTGGAGCGATTGCAGTCCCAATCCTGATGGCTGCCAGCCGCAAAACGGAACCTATTTATATAACAGGGCAGGTTGGTGCCCGGGATCAATTGCTCCCTGGTTCGATTTTAACATGACGCCCTATATCCCAGATGAAGATATTGTTTTCGGTTATATTTTTGATGAGGATTATGTGGATTATTGTCATCCCAATAATCCAGACTGTGTTACCGGTGTTACCTGTCCTGATTGCAACGATGGTTTTAATCCCCATTTGATCGTCGCCTGTAATCTTATATTATTTGCCGACAGTCCGGTGGATAACGGTGCCATTGTTTCGGTGGACGAAAACTATTACAACATAGGCTCCTACATTACACTTTTCCCCAATCCGACAGACGGTTTGATGGAACTTGCTTTCCATGGAAAGGCTTCCTTTGGTAAAGCATTGATCAGTGTTTTAAACCTGACCGGAAGAACCATAGAACAGTTTGAATGGAACGGCGAATCAAAAACTTTGGATTTTAGAACTTATTCAAAAGGTGTCTACTTTGTGAAAATTAAAGTAGGCGAGGAAGTGGATGTCCGAAAGGTGGTAATCCAATAAATTTTTAAACACCGGGTGATTTCATCCGGTGTTTTTTTATTGATGCACTTCTTTTTCCGCCGTAACTTCAATCATTTGTTCGGATTGCTGCTCGCCCAGGTAGCGGTGAATAATGGCATGACCGAGGTAGATCAATGGTGTTATCAAAATGGCGATGATCAGCTTGGCAGAGTAACCTGTTCCCGCTGTGTTGATAAAATCATCGAAAGAAAGTTTGCCCGGCAACCAGAAGGCGATCCCGGTAACAATAAAACTGTCGATCAATTGAGAAACAATGGTAGACCCGGTTGCACGTAACCAGATCATTTTATGTCCGGTCCTTTTTCTGATCAACCAGAAAACAACCACATCCAACAATTGCGAAGCCAGGAAAGCGGTTATACTTCCAACAATGATCCACATCGATTGCCCGAATACTCCATGAAAATATTCATCCGTTACCGGTGAAATTCCTGATGCCGGAACTGCCATGGCTGCAAACAAAAGCAAAAATGCATACGCAATGAGTACTGATGTAAGGATGGTCAATCTTCGCACACCCTGTCTGCCGTAATATTCATTGATTATATCCGTAGTAAGGAATACAACCGGCCAGGGAATGATCCCAATGCTCATGGTGAATGGTCCAAGTTGGATCAGTTTACCTCCAATCATTTCACCAGCCACGGCATTTGTAATGAAAATGCCGGCCAGCACGGTAAACAATATCTCTCGCTTATTTGATTTCATAATAATAAATGTAACAACCCTATTTTCTATTGGTTGCAAATTTGCATAATATTGGCAAATTGTAAATTTTTCACGGTTCTTGATATTGTTCGATTAGCAATTTAGCCATGATCGCATCCCAGATATAATTGGGTGGGCAGTCCAAAACCGTGTTGTCGGGGCTGTACGATTCCCAGTAGTTGTGGTTTTTCGAAAGCTGGGTCTTTACTGCCAGCATCATTCTGTCAGCCAGTTCGGATGCAAATTGGTCATACCCGTATTTTTTCAAACCATCGAAGACCATGTAATCCCAAAGCAGCCAAACAGGCCCGTTCCACTTGCAACAATAATCCACATAAGGGCTGTACCATTCATCATCGGCAGCAAGTGTAGGAACACCGTATTTTCTCCAGAATTTAGAGGTATCGGTCAGTGTTTTAATCAGGATGTCCGCCCTTTCTTTGGAAACTGCGTTAGCCCATAACGGTAAGAACCCGATGATCTCCTGTCTTTTCAGGTCGCGGCCCATAAAGTAAAAGCTGTGGTCATTCTTATTGACATGATAAAAGAACCCGCTGTTTTCGTCCCACATCCTATTATTGACCAATTCTGAGGTACTATCCGCTTTTAATTCCCAATCCCTTGCTTCGCTTGTTTTACCCAAAACTTCTGCCATCTCTGATAAACATCGCATTTCATTGATGACCATTAATGTCAGATCAAGGCATTCCAGTTCATCAGAAATATCTTCTTTATCCACATCAAGGTAGCGTTCGGCCGAAACCTGGAAAACGGCATTGTACCAGTCACGAACATTTTCTATAATCCCATATGGACCCCATTCGAAAGTGCCGTCCCCATCCGTATCACGGTGTTTGATAAGCCAGTCGGTATATTTAACTCCCGATTCATAGGCTTCCTTTAGAAATTTATCATCCTGGCTTACCTTGTAAATTTCCCAGTTGATCCAACTAAAAAAGGGGGCGGAAGTGGTGGGTTCCCCTTTGTGAGGGTAATCCTGCATGCCTCGCGGGCCATGGCGGTATGCGATCAGCCCGTCCTCACCCTGCTGTTCCATGTAAACCCTTTGCGATTCCTTTGCCGATTCGGGATCCAGGTATACATAAGCCAGCATACTAAGTGATTCGTGCAGCACCTGGTGTCCGTGACCCCAACCCCAAAGCGGATTCCGGGAGAAAACATAAAAATTATGGGATGTTTTGCCTGTTGGCGGTAACATGCATCCCCTGACAAGATTGAATGCACCCAGGTAAACCAACTTGTCATCTTCCGAGTTAAAATCGATATGTGGAACGGATTGAAACATTGAAACATTGGAATCGATGAAGTATTGAAGATCAATGTTTTTTACTTCATTTATTTCTTCGATCAATTCATTCAGGTCTTCATCCTGATCCTCACAACCCCGGTAGTAGCTTATCGTCCTGGTTTGGCCCGCTTCCAGATCGAATTTGTAATGAAGCGAGACAAAATCAACCAGGCCGGAAACCTGAAAGTTCAGGGAATCCTGCATTCGGTTCTCCTTGTAAAAATCGGTTTTGATGTAATTGTAAAAATTGTCAAGATTTCCGTTAAATCCGCCGTAAGAATAAGGTTTTTCGCTCCCACAGAAAAAATCGCGGCAATGGGTAGGGTAGGGCGCATTTTTATATAAATCGCTGATCAACCTTTGTTTGGTCTCAAAGTGGTGAGTGATGTATCCGAATTGAATACTGTCATAATCAATGATCTCCAACGAATCCCTTTCCAAATCCAGGATGGGGAACATTTCAACGAGTTGTTTTGTATTTGAGGTATTCTGAATATACATCCGGCTCAGGGCAATTCTTGAGCTATAGACAAAAAAACATTCCTGAACCCTGATGCCTTCAAAAGGCTCGTATTCCAGCAAAACCATATCAGGGAAGGAAGCTGTAACAACCGGTTTTTGATAATATTTAGCCACTTTGTCTACCACCAGTTTATTGATCATCCATACATTGTAAATTCTCCCTCCCTGGTCTGTTTGGTAATGAAGCGGGTCGCAATCGGAATAATAATTCATTTTGTAGGCTTTATCCCCATACAGCCTCGATCTATCCATGGAGGACGCATAGGTAGTGTAAAGCGGATTGGCGGCGGTTGCATGGATTTGGAAGTAGGGGTCATCTATGGAAAGTTTCTGTGAAAATGTTTGTAAATGAATTAAAATAAATAACCCGGTAAGGAGTGTCCAGTTTGACATGATTAAATTTATTTAATTAGCCGGTCATATTCAGCGTGTGATCCTATCCAAAACCATAAAACTCCCTCATTGACGTTAACCCCCAAAGCCCTGTATTTTTTCCCTATCCTGACTGACCAATATTTCCCAACCTTCTTCAAATGAAGTGAGGGATGATTTTCATTACTTTTTAATTTGTTAAATGAATGGACGGCAAGCAATTGCAGATTTTTTGGAAGTTTTTCATACAATTCCCAAAAGGAAGGGCTGGTAAAATGATTCATAACTTTTTGAAATTACCTTTCTTGTAATCCCGTAAAGCTTCATTGGCTATATGATCCAGTGAGCCATTTTCCGCATCTTTTTCAAATTGTAAATCCCACTGATCAGCATCAAATTTCTCGTACCAGGCACGAAATTTTTCAAGTTCTTCCAATGGGAGATTTGAGATCGCTTTTTCAATGTCTTTCACATTTGTCATAGGAGAAAAGATTAATCATGAACCATTTGAACAAAATTAATATTTTTTAATTAGCTTTGTAATTATTCTCTAATTGATTTGGCTTCAGTTACTTCAATAAAATGAATAATATGAAAAGAAAATTCAGCGTAACAATAATCATCTTCTTTTCCGCATTCATGCTGAATGTTTCTGCCATGGCTTTTCAGCAGCGTTACGACCGGCGGGAGGATGATGAGGATTTTGATCCTTTTGTGATCGAAATGACCGATTTAAACGTATTTAAATATTTGAAGAATACCTGGTATTTCGATTTCCCAATTGAAAAGTCGATTGCTAAAATTGAAAATGGATTTTATCTGGACAAAGCCGGATTTGGCAATCAATATTTTGTCTCATTTCACCCTTTCAAAACATGTCAGCTTAAATTTGTGTTTGTGGAGTATTTGGGATTTTTCGAACAGAAAATTCCAGGCAAAACATACTATCTGCAATTGAAATCCGGTTAAAGCCGGATTTTTTCTTACACAATATTCGATCAAAAAGGATACATTCGTCAAAAATTTCAATTGATGAAAACGAGGTTATCAGTATTTGTTATCATTTTCGGAATTGCGCTTGGTTCCCAGGCCTCTCATATTTATGTAAACGGCACTGTAAGCGGTCCCTGGAATGTCGACACCGTTTTTGTATCGGGTGACCTGAATGTTGAAAATGGAAATTTCTTAACCATAAACAATGGAGTACTTGTGTTGTTTACCGGTCATTACCAAATCAGGGTTGATGGACAAATACTGGCAATTGGGCAAGTGCAGGATTCCATTGTCTTTACTGTTACTGATACAACAGGTTTTTACAATTACGAAACAGGAGACGGTAGCTGGAACGGTTTCTGGTTCGACCATGTCGCACCTGTCAATGATTCCTCGATATTTGAATACTGCAAATTTGAATTTGGAAAGGCATCACTCAATCCTGATTCCACGAAATGGTACGGAGGGGCTATTTGCGCCAGGCAGTTTGACAGGATGCGGATTTCCAATTGCCGGTTTACCAACAACAGGGCTTATAAAAACGGTGGTGCCGTATATGCCCTAAATACAGATTTGATGGTAAAAAATTGCAATTTTGAACAGAATTATTGCGGACAGGCGACACTTTATGGCTACGGAGGCGGATTGTGCCTGGAATATTCAGATGCTGAAATTTTAGGGAACACTTTTCTTCAAAACAGCAGCACCGGCGTTGGAGGGGGCCTTTCATTCGAATATTCCGATCCACGGATCTCAGGCAATGGATTTTATGATAATTACAGCGCTATCGGCGGTGGTTTGGTGTGCTTACGTTCAGCCGGGAACCGATCTTTTGTCAATAACCTTTTCATCGGGAATGAAGCTTACTTTTTTGGAGGAGGAGTTGCCGTACTTGAGACGACTATATTATTTGCAAATAATACCATTTCACAAAATTATTCAGGCGCAGGTGGAGGCTTGTATTTTAATGCCAATTCATTTTCGGTCTTTAAGAACAACATCGTTTGGGGTAACCAGGATTATGGAGGTGGAGGTCCACAGGTTTACATCTGGGATACATTTTCGGCCCCTGAGTTTTACTATTGCGACATACAGGGTGGGCCGGATCAATTCGGAGGAACCGGAGGCGGAGCCGGATTTACCGGGATTTATGAGGACTGTTTGGAAGATGATCCTGAATTTATGGGAACAGGGGCGCATCCTTTCAGCCTGGAAGAAACTTCTATATGTGTAAATTCGGGAACACCTGATACTACCGGCCTTTCATTACCCGATTTGGATTTTGCCGGAAATGCCAGGCTCAGGAATAACCGTATAGATATCGGTGCCTACGAAACCCAGATAACAACCAGGTTGATTGAAAGAAATGTCGGCTATTTCAATATTGTTGTTTCCCCAAATCCTGTTGAAGAAAATTCAATTATTCAATTGGATGTCATTGAATCGGGTCACATTTCATTTGAACTGCTCAATTTAACCGGGAAAATGATATCAGGAACAATGAAAAGGTTCTTTTTACCTGGAAGAAATTCAATTCCTGTGCGGGATTTAATTCTACAGGAGTATAATCCAGGTTATTATTTCCTGAAGGTTTGGGATTCGAACCATACTGAAACTGTAAAAATTTTATGCTTTGATCATTAATTGGTTTTTTCTAAAGCCTCTTCAACCAGGATTCCGAACAATTCGGTAAGGCTCATCCCATAACTTTTGGCCATTTTGGGTACAATGCTGGTCTCGGTAAGGCCCGGCACCGTATTGACTTCCAGGAAAAACATTCCATCATCATTGTAAATGTAATCGAACCTCACAACACCCCGGCAATTGAGTTTTTTATATAAATCAACCGAAGTCTCCTGGCAATTTTTAAATATCGTTTCAGGTATCTGAGCCGGGACAATTTCATCGGCCAGTTTGGGGTCGTATTTTGCTTCGAAGTCGAAAAATTCTTTTTTGGAAATTATCTCTGTGATCGGCAAAGCAACAACTTCATTTTTACTTTTTAAAACCCCACAGGTGATCTCACGGCCCTTGATAAATTCTTCCACCAGGATTTCATCATCCTCCTTCAATGCCCTTTCAATGGCTTCCTGAAGATGCTCTGCCTGGTTTACTTTGGTCATTCCAACACTTGAGCCACCGTTATTGGGTTTGACAAACAAGGGAAGATTAAGGTTTTGAAGGATTTTTTGAGGTTCGGGATGATCTGCCTTGTTCATCATCATAGATCTGGCAGTTTTAACACCCATATTCTGAACCACATGTTTGCAGAGGTTTTTATTAAAAGTAAGTGCGGAAACCACATGGTCGCAAGTGGTATAAGGAATTTTCATCATTTCGAGATAGCCCTGCAGTTTGCCGTCTTCACCGGGTGTGCCGTGTATGGCGATAAAAACGCAATCGAAACTAATGATTTCCCCCATCATTTTGATGGAAAAATCATTTTTATCCACCGGGTAAACGTTGAGGTGGTCGCATTCGTAGTGCCAGGTGGTTCCCTGCATTAAAATCGGGTAAACTTTGTATTCATTGGGATCCAGAAATTTATTCACAACCTGTCCGCTCTGGACAGAAATTCCGTATTCACCCGAATCACCGCCGTAAACAACTGCAATCTTTTTTCGCATAGGAATTATTTTGAACAAAAGTAATAATGTTTGTATTTCATATACCTGCATCCTGAAATTATTAAAACCTTGTGATAACTTTATTGGCAGAACCACTATCTTTGAACTTTTCATTTTATCTTTGCCGAATAAAGCAATAATTAAGGTAATATTCAGTTATTAAAATATTTAAAATCAGGAGCAGTAACCAGGGTGTATGCAGGATTCATCTGAAAAAAAGATCAATTTATTTCGTTTTATTTTTAGTAAAAAGTTTCTGTTTAATTTCGTTCTTACCGTCGTGATTTTGGGCATTCTTTTTTTTGCTTTAGTCCAGTTGTTGAAGGTTTATACCCATCATGGAAAGGAATATATTGTACCCAATTTTTTGGGAATGACGATGAGCGAAGTGGATTCAATGGATTATACCCCGATTTATGATTTTTTTGTGATCGATTCGCTGTACGATGAAAATAATAAAAAGGGGGCCATTGTCATGCAGGAGCCGGTTCCGGGATCAAAAGTGAAAAAAGGCCGGAATATATACGTTACAATTGTAGCCTCCATGCCCGAAACTGTGATCATGCCCGACTTGAGGGATTTGACTTTGAGGCAGGCCATCAATATCCTGGAATCGAACAAGTTGAAAGCCGGGAAACTGATTTATGAACCCAGTTTTGATAAAAATGCCGTTTTGGAGCAATTATTTCATGGTGATACAATTGCTCCGGGTGATTCTCTGGTCAAAGGTTCCTTGATCGATTTGGTCATCGGTTCAGGTGACAGGAAATATAAAATACCCATCCCGTTCCTGATAGGCAAAACCCGTGAGGAGGCAATTTATGACCTGAATATTGCGTCTTTTAACCTGGGTAATGAATTTTATATGGATAGTATAACTGACGAACATGCCAGGGTATTTATGCAGGACCCGATATGGGATTCCGATTTGCCTTATTATCCCGGAGATTCCATACATTTATGGTTTAAATCGGATGAGCTGTTTGATTTTGATGCGTATCTGCAAACATTTTTACCCGATTCATTGCGAACAGATAGCTTATCCAATGACTCGCTAATGAATTTTTAATACATGATGAAGTACTTTTACATACTCATTTTAATTATTGTTTCAACCGTTATCAATGGGCAGGAGTACCTTTCAGGTTTGATTTCCAATCCGGATATCAAATCTCATTTGCAGGATAAAGGCTCAAATTTTTATAAATCGAAAATAATTTATATCCAACCGCTTGACCTTCCGTTTTATGATGATTTTTCATCTGATGATATTTATCCTGATACAGCATTGTGGTTGGATAACGAGGCTTATATCAACAATCATTTTCCGGTATATCCTATCAATAAAGGTGTAGCTACTATGGATGTGATCGATGCCAATGGCAATTTGTACCCGGAGGCAAGCCCTTTCCAGTTTATTGCCGACCACCTCACCAGTAAGCCCATCCGGTTGGATTCAATCTATGACGATAACATCTCAGGTTACAGGAAAATGGAACCTGCAGATTCGGTATATTTCAGTTTTTATTACCAGCCACAGGGCAGGGGAGATATTCCATTGGCTCATGATTCACTGGTATTGCAATTTGGACTTTATAACGGCGATAGTTCCTATGTTTATACCGATTCCAACTTAATTCCGCTGGATGAAGTGCTTCAACCGGGTGAAGTTATTCTCCCCGGTGATACATTATATTATCCTTCCCTTGGATGCGACTTTGAATATACAATAATTTTTGACACCCTTTATCCTACTGATACTGCTATCGTTCCCTGTGATTCGGTTTTTGGAGCCGTGACAGAATGGGTTTCGGTATGGCATGCAGAAGGTGACACACTGGATGTTTTTGTCGATGAAAATGATGTGTTTTTTAAGCGTATGGTAATCCCGATAACAGATACCAGCTGGCTCAGCAGCGACTTCCAGTTCAGGTTTATAAACTATGCCAGCACATCCAATATCAATAGCTGGATGAGCAATACCGATCACTGGCACATTGATATGGTATCCCTTGCTGCCAACAGGACCTTGGATGATTCTTATTCCGACAATGTATATTTTGCCGATAATCCACAAAGTTTTATACAGGATTATTATACCATGCCGGCAAGGCAGTATTTTTATGGGTTCAAAAAAGATTCGGTAACGGTATTTGCCCATAACCTCGATTCGCTCGAACACAATTATACTTATTATTATGCTGTTCAGGACGAAAATGGCGATACGATGCCAGCTTTCGGGGGAAATGAAGTGCAGGGAAATTTATTCCCGTTATTTCAGCAAAATGCCAACAATTTTCAACCATTTGTCAAATCAAAGGTGAAATATCATTTTGATATCCCCCCCGTTGACAGTACTTTTTACAGGATCAGCCACGTGATCTATAACAACGATGAACCGGAAGCGGCAGATACGACCATTTTTATACAGGATTTCAATAACTATTTTGCATATGATGATGGTTCGGCTGAGGCCGGTTATGGCTTGTCACCGGCAGGATCGATGATGGCTCTGAAATTTGAAACCGAAGAAGCGGATACCCTGCGAGGTGTTCGGATTTATTTCAACAAAACGATCAATAATAACAACGACAGGTTATTTACTATTGGACTATGGTTCGACAACGACGGGGTTCCGGGTAATAAAGAATATGAACTGAAAAACCAACGGCCGCATTTCTACGCGATCAATCAGTTTCATACCTATGTTTTTCCTGATACAATCATCAAACTCGGGAGGCAGGTTTTTTATATCGGGATCATACAAACTACCAATGATAACCTGAATGTAGGTTTTGACAGAAATACCGATTCTCATGATAAGTTATTCCAAAATACCCTTGATGGCTGGGTAAATTCGGAATTTACCGGTTCATTGATGATCAGGCCGCTTTTGGGCAGGGCGTTGGTTCCTGGTACATTTCCGGAGAAATCCGTTCAAAGTGTTTTTAAGCTTTATCCCAACCCGCCGGGTTCGGATGGAAATGTTAGGATTGATCTTCCGGCAGAGTGCTCTGATGAAGCATACAGGAAATATCTTTCCATCAGGATTTATGATCTGTATGGAAGATTGTTGCGTCAGTTACCATACACAGAAGAAATTTCAACCAATTTTCTAAAAAGAGGGTTATATATTTTCAATTTATTGGACGGGGCCAATTCTAAGAGTTATTCAACAAAATTGTATATTGCCAGATAATCTTCGTGAATTAATATTTTATTAGATGGAGTACCAGGAAGAGGACCAGGAATTGTATGAACATTTTCGGTTTGAGGCAGATAAAGGCCAGGGATTGCTTCGGGTGGACAAATTCCTTATGTCGCGGATTGAAAATGCATCCCGAAATAAAATCCAGCAGGCCGCTGCTGCCGGTAATATTTTTGTGAATGGGCTCCCGGTAAAACCCTCCTATAAAATCAAACCGCAAGATGTAATAACGGTCATGCTCACATTTCCGGTGCATGAATTCAAACTTATCCCTGAGGATATTGATTTGGATATCGTTTATGAAGATAATGATCTGATCATCGTTAATAAAAAGCCAGGCATGGTGGTTCATCCGGCCTATGGAAATTACTCGGGAACACTGGTAAATGCCGTTTTATTCCATATGCAGAATGGGAATGAAGTCAGGAAGTCGGGCCAGGGACCGCTATTGGTGCACCGGATCGATAAAGACACCTCCGGTTTGTTGGTGGTTGCCAAGAATGAGGAAGCTCAAATGAGCCTGGGCAAGCAGTTCTTCGATCATTCGATAAAGAGGAGATACGTGGCTTTGGTTTGGGGAGATGTGAAGCTGGAGTCGGGAACAATTTCCGGTAATATTGGCCGAAGCCCTAACAACCGCAAGGTTTTTATGGTGTATAACGATGAATTGCGCGGAAAATATGCTGTTACACATTACCGTGTGATTGAACGATTCGGTTATGTAACCCTGGTGGAATGCGAGCTGGAAACCGGAAGAACACACCAGATCAGGGTTCACCTCAAACATATCGGGCATACGCTTTTCAATGATGAAACCTATGGCGGCAATGATATACTGAAAGGGACAACATTTAGTAAATACAAACAGTTTGTCAACAATTGTTTCAAGATTTGTCCCCGCCAGGCTTTACATGCAAAAATTTTGGGTTTCGACCATCCCGTCACAGGAGAAGAATTATACTTCGAATCTGATCTACCCCAAGATATGCTCGAATTGGTTGAGAAGTGGAGGAACTATGCCATCCATAAATCATCGGATGAATATACCGATTAAAATCGCAAAGTAAGTTTTACTCCTCCTCCGGTATTTTTTCCCAGGTAACCATCAAAAAAGGCGGGTTCAGCCCTGAGAGAAAGGTTGTTATCCACTTCCCAGGTAAATAAATGGGCATCTACTGTAGCATCGATCACGTTCAATGCATACCACACACCGGCCAGGATGTAGGAAAGGTCGCGGTTACGCCGGTAATCATTTTTAGCTTGAAGCAGTTGGTCGGTAGTGTATTGTTCTTCATAATCATTAACAGGCGGCGTTCCGTCCTCTTTTACCGAATGATAATAGGCCTCCCTGAATTTTTTATATTCCTTGTCATTAAAATCGATGAAATAATAGAAGACCCCAAATCCGGCATACACGATTGGAATTTTCCAGTATTTTTTATTGTAAGCCTGCCCAAGACCAGGCAGAATCAAAGAATAAATTGTGGCCTTGTGTGGCGAATGGTTTTTATACTGAACCGAATCGGGTTGTTCTTTTTCTGCTTTAACCGGGATTGTGTCTTGCCCGGTCCCTGTAGTTTGAGCAGATAAACTGCTGAATATGATAAGGCTTGCCATCATCAGGAGGATTCCGAAAAAACGGGAATGATTCAGAAAATACAGAATGTGGGGTTTTATAAACACAGACCAAACATGATTTTATTCGAGCAATTTGACGATCCGTTCAAAATCACTCTCCGTTTCGAACGGGATAACGATTTTCCCTTTGCCTTTATTACCAACCTTTATTTCGACGGATGTTCCCAGGTTAGATGATAATGTTTCCTGTATGGTTGCGTGTTTTTCAGTCAGTAGGAGTGGTGTTTTGCCGTCAACTGTTTTTTTGCCTGAATTTAATTCCTTCACCAGTGCTTCGACCTGACGTACAGATAAATTTTTATTTTTTATCTCTTCAAGAATCCGTATTTGCTTGTCCTCATCGTCAACATTGATGATGGCCCGGGCATGGCCCATCGAAATGATATTGTCGCCGATGGCCAGTTGAATTTGAGGTGGAAGTTTCAATAAACGGATATAATTGGTAATGGTAGTGCGGTCTTTTCCGATCCGTTCACTTAATTTTTCACTTGATAAATTACATTCTTCGATCAGTCGCTGGTAGCTGATTGCAATGTCGAGTGCATTCAGGTCCTCGCGGTGGATATTCTCAATCAGGGCCATCTCCAGCATTTGCTGATCGTTGGCAACCCGGATAAATGCAGGTAATTGTTTCAGTCCGGCCAGCCGGGCAGCCCGATACCTCCGTTCACCCGAAATAAGCTGGTATTTTTCATAACCCATTTTACGAACCGTAATCGGCTGGATAATGCCCTGTTCCTTCAGACTCTTTGCAAGTTCCAGCAAAGCCTCTTCTTCAAATTTATTCCTGGGTTGGAATGGATTGGCTTCGATCTTTTCCAGGGGAATATTGGCAATCGCTCCGACAACATAGTCACCCGAAATATCACGTGAAGTAATATCGGTTTCCGGGCTTTCAAGTATAGCGCTTAATCCTCTGCCGAGAGCAGACCGTTTAGTTTTCATTTACAATAGGGATTTGTTTATCAGATTCGTCTAAATTGGTCATTCCGTATTTTTGCAATATTTCCCTGGCCAGGTTCAGGTAATTGACGGCACCGGTGCTGTCTGCATCGTGCATGATGATGGTTTCACCGAAGCTGGGTGCTTCGCTGAGCCGTGTATTCCTGTGGATGATGGTTTTGAATACCATTTGCTGAAAATGGGTCTTTACCTCTTCAACTACCTGTTTGGCCAACCGCAGTCTTTGATCGTACATGGTGAGTAGAATGCCTTCAATGTCCAGGTCGGGGTTCAGCCTTGACTGAACTATTTTAATTGTATTTAACAATTTTCCCAATCCTTCCAGGGCAAAATATTCGCATTGAACAGGGATGATCACCGAATCGGCTGCCGTGAGTGCATTCACAGTGATCAACCCCAAAGACGGGGAACAATCTATGATTATGAATTCGTAATTGTCACGTATTTTTGAAATCACCTTGCGCATCATCTTTTCCCGGTTGGGCAGATTGATCAGCTCAATTTCAGCACCTACCAGGTCGATGTGGGCCGGCATTAGGTCGAGGTTGGGTGTGGCTGTATTCAGGATCGTTTTATTGGGTTCGATGTCATCAATGATACATTCGTAAATACTTGTTGTGATGTTACGCGGATCAAATCCTACGCCTGAAGTGGCATTGGCCTGAGGGTCGGCGTCGATGATAAGTGTTTTGTGCTCCAGAACTGCAAAACTACCGGCCAGGTTGATAGCAGAGGTGGTTTTACCGACTCCTCCTTTTTGATTGGCAAATGCAATTACTTTTCCCATATGCTTAATTTTTCAGGCAATTTAATAACGAGATGAACAATCACAAAAATACGATTAAGGACTTTTTTGGGGAAATTAAAATATTAACAATTGGTAACAATTGTTAATATCCTTCATGTAAGGAGGATTAAAACCAAAGGCTGTTCAGGTTATTTGAACAGCCTTTGGTTTTATATTTTATCGAAATGTTTTAATTTTCTTTTTCTTTTTTAACTGATTCGGAATCTTCCAAAGTTTCGGATGATTCTGTATCCGATCCCAGGTCCTCAAAATCGACTGCCGCGTGGGGGTATTCCGATGAATGAGTGGTGGTTTCTTCTTCCGGTTCTTCAGGTGCTTTGCCAGTTAGAATAAATTCAATGGCGGTATTCAGCCCGTTGGTAAACTTCTCAAAATCCTCTTTGTATAAAAATAATTTATGTTTTTCGTAGAAGAACTTACCCTGATCGTTATTGAACCTTCTTTTGCTCTCTGTAATGGTCAGGTAAAACTCATCTGATCGGGTAGATTTCACATCAAAAAAGTACGTCCTTTTACCTGCTCTCACTGTCTTAGAAAAGATCTCCTCTCTTCCTTTTTCATGTTCATTGTTTTCTAACTCTTCCATGCTGTTAAATTATTTTAAAATTTTCCAACGCAAATATAAATAAATAATTACAAATACAAATTATCGAAATGCCCTTGTTTTTTAATGAAATTGATATATTGATTGAAAAAGTATATTATCGGAACACAGGTTTAAAAGGGAACGTGTTAATTATTAAATAAAAAATCTTTCCATGATATTGGAATAAATTATAGATTTGAATAATCCTAAAAATTAATGTTTAATCTGAAAAAGATGAGAAAACTGTTTACATTGCTACTTTGCTTTATAGTATCAATTGGAAATGCTCAGACGGGCATACGATCAAGAACAGTAAATTCTGTTGGTTATGAACAGGAGCAAATTACAACAGAACCCTTCAAAGGTGAAAAGTCCGGAATCCCTGCATTATATCAGGATTTTGAGGATTTGAACGAATTTACTTTTAATTTTTACCCCTGGTCGGTAAATGATGTTGATGGCGGTATTACCTATGGAATTGAAGGCATTGAATTTCCCAATACGGGTGGCCCGATGGCATTTATTGTTTTTAACCCGGCTAATACTACCCCGAGTTTACAAAGCGACCCGGCTATTCAGGCACATGGAGGTTCACAATACGCAGCTTGCTTTTCAGCACAACCCCCAAATACCAATAATGACTGGTTGATTTCTCCTCAAATAGAACTGGGAGAAAATTCAACCATCAGTTTTTGGGTCAAATCCTACACCGATCAATATGGCCTTGAAAAATACAGGGTTGCGGTTTCAACTACCGACAATAATCCTTCCAGTTTTAGTTACATTTCAGGCAGTACTCCGCTTTCGGCACCGGCAAACGGCTGGGAAGAGAAAACTTTTAGTCTTGATAATTATGATAATCAAATGGTATATTTGGCCATTCGTTGTGTATCGGAAGACGCATTTATTTTCATGTTGGACGATATCGTTGTTGAAACTGAATTTCCCGGTTTACAAAAACCGGAGAACCTGGTAGCTGAACTGGATGAAGGATCAGGGACGGTTCACCTTTCGTGGGATTTTGAGGTGCCCCAAACCGAGGATTGGGTGGCCTGCAGGGGAATCTGGAGTTTTAACGGGACCACCTTTACTGCTCAATCCGACGGAGAGTTCGAATGGTCGTCGATTTATATTGATTTGTTGCTGGATGATTTTAGTTTTGAAGCTGATATGAAAATGATCAGCGGTACCTCCGACAACATGATGGGCATTATTTTTAATGGATTGGTCTGGCCGACTTATGACGACGGTTTCTGGAATACCGGAGTGGTTTTCCTCATTTCAAATACCGAAGGCCAGCAGAGTTTTACCATAGGCGAACAAACTACCGAAGGATTCAACGTTTGGCAGGATTGGACCCAAAGCGACTATATCAATATGGGCTATAATGTTGTAAATACACTGAAAGTTGATTTATCAGACAATACGGCAAGTTTTTACATCAATGGAAATTCAGTAGGAGACTGGAATGTAGATATCCCTTATCCTGGCTATGCAGGCGTAACCATGTGGGATGAAAATGCTAATGGTTCTGCCGAATTCAGCGGTACGGAATCAACTTCGGGTTATGAACCGAAAATTTCGTATTACAGGAATTTCAACATTTACCGGAATGACGAGTGGATAGGAATTACAGCTTACCCTGAATGGACTGAAGAATTGCCCCAAAGCGGTTCCTATAATTATTATATAACAGCAGATTACAGTGTTGGTGAGTCATTTCCGTCCAATATTGCCCTGGTTGAGTGGAACCTGGGTGTTGGTGAACCAGGATCGTCCCAAGTTAGCATCTACCCCAATCCGGCAAAGGATTATTTGCAAATTGAATCGCAAACAAGGATTTTGGAGGTCACTTTATTTGACACATTCGGGCAAACAATTTTGAATAAAAACACTGATGATTTTAATTGTAAAATAGATATGGTAAATATAAAACCCGGCGTTTACATGCTAAAAATCAAAACTGAAAAGGGGCCGGGTTTTCAAAAAATTATTATAGAATAGAATTTTCACTGATTAATTCATGAAATTTATAAATTTTTCAGGTTAATGGATACTTAAAATAATTTTAACCCAAAAATTAGGTATTATTGAATTATGAATTCGAAAAAAGTTGTTACAAACATTTCTATTTTCCTTCTGGTTTTTTTACTCGGGTTGATTGGTATCGAATACGCTTTTCGGGCAATGATCTTCAGCGACAAAGAAGCATTCAAAAAATTCCGCGATCCCTGGGCTTATGCAGATATGGATTCGGAAGACCTGTTTTGGAAATTATATACCCGGTGGATTGGAGTTTATAAACCACCCGAATGCCCGCATCCACTGCTTGGCTGGATCGGCGATTTTTCCCGGCACAGCCTGATGCATTGGAGATTCGACAGTTTTGAAAGTAAACGCCCGGTTTTATTGTACGGCGATTCTTTTGCCATATGCTCCGGTTTATCTACTTGTTTTCAAACGATTTTAAACGACGATAGTGCATTTTCACAGCAGAATTACTTGTACAATTACGGAGTCGGCGGATACGGTGTGGACCAGATTTACCTGCTTTTCGATAAAACGTATAAAAGTTTTGAAAAACCATTCGTTATTTTTAGCCTCCTCACCTTTGATCTCGACAGAAGTATACTGCATTTCAGGACAGGGCAAAAACCTTTTTTTGAAGTTGAGGACGATTCGCTTGTGTTAAAAGGTGTTCCTATCAATTCCAATCCCGAAGAATATTTGGATGCAAATCCGACAAGAACCATTTCCTACTTGTGGCGTAAATTTTTGTATAGCAAAGAAAATTTTCTCCCTAAAAAAACGGTCGACAAACTCAAGGGAACCAATCGATATACCAGGAAAAAAATAGAAGTAAATGAAAAAATTTTACTCAAAACGCTCAATGAATTGAGGGAAAATAATATCGAATTTGTGTTTGTTATTTTCCATACCCTGCAATATGACCGCGATAACTATACAGCGGAAGAAGAAAACGATTGGAGAAATGTTTTCCTGAAAAATTTTCTCGAAGAAAACAAAGTACCGTACATCTGGACCCGCGACCTGATTCTGAACGATACGACCTTCGATAAATTCGATATTTCAAAATATATTCTGGGTGAAGACGGGCACCCGACGACCTATTTCAATACTTTGATTGCAGAAGAGATGAAAAGGGTGGTTTTGGCTTCCCCTGCAAAGTTAGAGGAACGAAGGCAAAATGACGATTTAAGAAAGGAACAGATTTTTAGCGGTGAGCGCTATGGCAATGTGGATGTTGGGCCTACTGATAAAAA
Source organism: Bacteroidales bacterium (assembly GCA_016933115.1). Lineage (GTDB taxonomy): Bacteria > Bacteroidota > Bacteroidia > Bacteroidales > JAADJA01 > JAADJA01. The sequence continues at coordinate 64,689 of JAFGBL010000074.1, forward strand.
TTTCTTTGATTATCACTTGCAGTATTATAAGGATTACTTGTACTTACACGAAAGATTAGCCTTAATAGATGCAGCGGTATACAAACAATTAAAAGTAAAATCCGACACGATGGGCGTATCCATGGACCATACGTTACGCAATAATGCCATGTGGCGTATTTATGAAAAAGAAAAAAACTGTATCCAGAAGTAAACATCAATCTATACAATTTTATTTCCAATTGCAGGTTTGAACTGAGCTATACCCGACAGCAATGCAGATTTTAATAATTTTGCAAAAAATCTGACCATTTGAAGCAATTTATTGAAGAACCGGTTTTTGAAAAAATAGCCGAAGCGGCTGATGAACTTGGCCTGCCTGCTTATGTGGTAGGCGGTTTCGTTCGTGATAAATTCATGGGCCGCGAATGCACCGATATTGATGTGGTAGCCATTGGAGAAGGTAGCGGAATTGCTTTAGCCAGGCATTTTGCCCGAAAATTAGGTATACCGAATAAGGTGAATGTTTTCAAAAATTTCGGAACGGCCATGGTCCGTTATGAAAAGGAAGTGGAGTGGCAAATTGAATTTGTAGGAGCACGAAAAGAATCTTACAGGAAGGATTCCAGGAAACCGATCGTTGAAAATGGGACTTTGGAAGATGACCAGAACCGCCGCGATTTTACCATCAATGCACTGGCCATCAGTTTGCAAAAGGAAAACTTCGGAGAATTGATCGATCCATTCGGCGGCATCATGGACATTGATAAGCGGTTGATCAAAACACCACTCGATCCCGACATTACTTTTTCCGACGATCCGTTGCGCATGATGCGAGCCATCAGGTTTGCAACTCAATTGAAATTTGAAATTGAACCCGGAACTTTTAATGCAATTTGCCGCAATGCCAGGCGTATCCGTATCGTCTCAAAAGAGAGGATCATCGATGAATTCAATAAAATGTTGCTTGCCAAAAAACCATCCTTCGGAATTAACTTGCTGGATAAATCAGGATTACTCGTACTGATTTTTCCCAAACTGGTTGATTTGAAAGGAGCCCAGATGATTGATGGCAAAGGTCACAAGGATAATTTTAACCACACCCTTAAGGTACTTGATAACCTGTCAGCAAATACTGAAAATTTATGGCTTCGGTGGGCTGCATTGCTTCACGATATTGCCAAACCGATTACGAAAAAGTTCGATCCCGAACTGGGATGGACTTTTCATGGCCACGAGTTCATAGGAGCCAAAATGGTTCCAAAAATATTTGCTGAGTTGAAGCTGCCACTGAACGATAAGATGAAATATGTTCAGAAATTGGTATTGCTTCATCTTCGTCCCATTATCCTGGCCGAAGACCATGTAACCGATTCGGCAGTCAGGAGGCTGTTGTTCGAAGCAGGTGATGAAATTGACGACCTGATGCAATTGTGCGAAGCCGACATTACTTCTAAAAACAGGCAGAAGGTTGAACGGTATTTGAAAAATTTCCAGCTAGTCCGGCAAAAATTAAAGGAAATTGAAGAAAAGGACCGGATCAGAAACTGGCAACCTCCGATTTCCGGCGAATTGATTATGGAAACCTTTGGATTAAAACCTTCAAAGATAGTAGGAGAAATAAAAGTGGCCATCAGGGAAGCTATTTTGGACGGAAAAATTGGTAATAATTACGATGATGCGTACCGGTTCATGCTCCAGAAGGCCGGTGAACTGGGGTTGGTGAAAAAAGCTTGAAGATCATGGTGCGATTTATATTTATATGGTTTTTTATATTCGAAAAAATTTATACTTTTATTATTTTTATTGCAGGATTCAAACTTTGGTAATATGCATATTTATAAATTCAGATTGTTATCAGACATACACGATGATTTTGTGAGAGATATTGAAATCCAGGCAACACAGACATTCGAAAATTTCCATAAATTGATTGTTGAATGCGCAAATCTAAATGGAAAGGATCTGGCTTCTTTTCATATCTGCGACCAGAAATGGAATAAACTCAGGGAAATAACCCTCATCGATATGCTGGATGGAGAAGCGCAGACTGAAGAAAAAATGTCGGTTATGGAAACATCCATCATGAAAGAATCAAAAGTAAAGGATTTTATCGATGAGCCGCATCAACGGTTGTTATATGAATACGATTTTCTGAATATGAATACCCTTTTTATCGAATTGTTAAGTGTCCATAAGCAAAGGGATGAATCCATAAAATACCCCAGATGTGTGCTTGCAAAAGGGGAAATCAAGGAAGAAAAAGCCCCGATGTTGCCGGATTTGGATGAAGAAGAAGGATTATCTATTGAATTGCTGGATGATTTTGATGAATTGCTCGACGATACATTCGATTTTAAAAGCGACAATGAAAACACCGAATTGTCTTAAACCTGAATGATCATATACATATTTAAAAATCCATATTCACCGTAATTTTTGAAACAAAAGCTCATAGTCATTTCCGGGCCTACTGCTGTTGGAAAAACCTCTCTCTCCATTGAAACAGCCAAAACGCTTCATACCGAAATCATTTCTGCAGATTCGAGGCAGTTTTACAAGGAATTGAACATCGGTGTAGCTGCACCTTCAAAAGCTCAGTTGTCAGAGGTAAAACACTATTTTATACGACATTTGTCCGTTACCGATTATTATAATGTTTCCCGGTTCGAACAGGATGTACTGAAGTTGCTCAAGATGCTTTTTGAAAAATACGAATATGTAGTAATGGTGGGCGGTTCCGGTTTGTACATCGACGCAGTATGCAAGGGAATTGATGCCCTGCCCGATCCTGATCCCGAATTGAGGGAAAAGTTGAAAGATATGACAGCAGATAAAGGGCTGGAACCATTGAGAATCCGGTTGAAGGAGCTGGATCCGGATTATTATGGGATTGTCGACCTGGATAATCCGAACAGGTTACTGAGGGCACTTGAAGTTTGTATGATAACAGGGGAACCCTACAGCAAGCTGAGAAAAAATAAACCGCGGAAAAGGAATTTTGAAATTATCAAAATTGGATTGGATAGACCCAGATCGGAATTGTTTTCCCTCATCGAAAACCGGGTGGATATGATGATTAAACAGGGGCTTGAGGCTGAAGTGAAGAATTTACAACAATTTCGCCACTTGAACGCATTGAATACCGTTGGTTACAAAGAAATTTTCAAATATCTGGATGGGGATTGGACTCTTGATCTTGCCATTGAAAAAATCAAAATAAATACCCGCCGGTATGCCAAACGGCAGTTGACCTGGTTTAAGCGTGATAATGAAATAATGTGGTTTCATCCGGATGAACTACAGAAAATATTGAAGCATATTCTGAAAAATTAGTCAGGTATAAGTTCCCGGGCAAAATTATGAAATTGGGAATACGATTTTTCTATTGAAAGGATCTCAAAAAATCCAAAAGCTTCCGAATAGCCAGTCCCCTGTGGCTGATCTTGTTTTTTAAATCCAGGTCCATTTGAGCGAAAGAAACCTGGTAACCATCCGGCTGAAAGATCGGGTCGTAGCCGAATCCTAGGGTACCTTTCCTTTCATTAAGGATTTTTCCGGAAACGACCCCTTCGAACAAGGTTTCTGTTCCGTCCAGGATCAAGGAAATCACTGTTCTGAACCGGGCGTTGCGGTTATCAATATGTTCCATTTCCCTGAGCACTTTATACATGTTTTTTTGGTGATCATGCCCCCGACCGGCATACCTTGCCGAAAAAACACCCGGCCTGCCATCGAGGGCTTCAATTTCAAGGCCCGTATCATCCGCAAAACAATGCCTGCCATATTTATGGTAGATATAAAGTGATTTTTGGGAAGCATTTTTTTCAATAGTGTCTGCATCTTCAGGAATTTCATCGAAGCAACCGATATCTGTCAGCGACAGGATTTTGATCTCCCTGCCTACGGCATGCCTTATTTCTTCAAGCTTATGTAGGTTATTCGTTGCAAATACGATTTCAGTCATTTTGTGATAATTAAAAAAGAGGCTGTCCAAAAGCCTGAAGGAACCGTTCATTGCGAGGATCCAGATAGTCATCAAGACGACGAAGCAATCTTTTTGATTTTATTGGCATTGAGATTGCAGCGGTACGCTCGCAGGGGCGAAAAACCTACTTTTTTAGACAGTCTCTTTCAAATTAATATTTCATACCTAAGGCAGGATCACAGCGTCGTATTCCGTGATGTTAACCAAAGGCAAAGTAGCTCCGAACTTTTCGTTGATCGCCCTGATGAACAGGTTCGCAACATAAGCATTTCCAACCGGAGTGAGATGAACGCCATCCAGGGAAAATGTATTTCCGGTAACTAACTCGGTAGATAAAGAAACCCCGTCGATAACAATACCGTTTTCTGCAAGTATCAACTCGCTGTAAACATCGACATAGGCCAGTCCCATTTGATTTGCAAAATCACTGATGATTTGGTTATACGACTGTATGGCACTACTGATATTGTTAATCTCGGATTCGTTTAATGTGTATTGCTCGGGTATGGGCTTCATGCTGCCCCAACCTCCGCAGGTAAGGGAATCCTGTGAAACAGCGAGAGAAATTAGTTCGGTATTTTTGATTTGTCTTAATCCTGCCGGTGAAGTTGCATCGGCAATAATAAATGGATTTTGACCCAGGTTAAAAGTGATCCCGAGTTGGCTGTATGCAGCATTCAATCCGTCTACCTGCGCCTGGCTGCTCAATACCAGTCCGTTGTACGGAACAGTATTGAAAAATGGAATACTGGTGACCGATGGAATATTGGCAATGGCTCCTTTGGCTCCGTTACTTGTCAGCGTTTGCAAAATCATACCGAGGTAAGCCTGAAACCATTGAGGTGACGTAATGGTGTCGCCAAGGCCTCCCGTAAGAGCATAACCCAAAACATCATTATTACCAATCCATAATGTGAAAAAGGTTGGGTTTTTAGCCATTGCATCAGCAAGTATGGTTGTTGATGGGCTACTGGCAAACCTAACAAAATATGGATTAGCTGTTGGAGGTACTGCATAGAGTCCCTGTTCATTACCATATCCTGGAGCCAGCAGGTGTACTGTTTTAGCTCCGTAAACCCCAAAGTTATTTACTTCTCCGGTGACCGGGGCAAGGAGATCGCCCAGCAATGCCAGTTGATCAGGATTTTGCTCCAGCCTTACGGGGCCCAGACCGGGTTGCCCGCAAACCATGGTTTGACCCATAACCAGTTTTCTTTCCAACCTGAAAAAAGGAGGTTGGGGTATTTGAAGAACACCA
>JAFGBL010000075.1 GCA_016933115.1 Bacteroidales bacterium
AACTTATGAAAAAGTTTACAATACTCATTTTGATCCTCAGTTTTTTTATAGGTCTTACTGCACAAAAGAGGGTTGAACCACCCCGGCATCTCAGGAATATTGCAATTCCATATCATCTTTCATATCTTGAAAATCAGCCGTATGAACAACCATATAATCCATATGTAAATCCGCCTAAAAGCTATTTCGAAGAAGAACAAATTGGGAATACCCTTTACGATAACCAGTCCAACGCAAGTATTCCCAACAGGATTTACCTTTATAACGACGGTACCATTGCAGCTACCTGGACCAGAAGTATGGATGACGGTATGTTCAACGACAGGGGTACGGGATATAATTATTTTGACGGTGAATCATGGGATGATTGGCCGGATGGGCGCATCGAGGATATTAAAGTACACCGGCCAAGCTATGCTCCCTGGGGTGAAAATGGTGAGATCGCGGTAACACATACCAGCGGGGACGGATTGTATATTGCTAACCGTCCGGAAAAGGGAACAGGTGACTGGCAATATTCGGAATTTCACGGACCCGACGGATTCGATTATTTGTTGTGGAACCGAGTAATGACCAGCGGCTCCGACCGAAGCCGAATACATTTGTTGGCCATGACCCTGCCATCATCTCACGGAGGCACACCTTATCTTGGAATTGACGGAGCAATTCTTTATTCCTTATCAACCGATGGGGGAAATACCTGGGACATTGAAAATGAAATCCTGGATGGCATGGATGCCGGCGATTATGTAGGATTTGATGCCGACTGCTATACTTTTGCCGAACCAAAAGACGACATTGTAGCCTTTGTTGTCGGCGGCCCCTGGTACGATATGTTCCTGATGAAATCGGAAGATGGGGGAGAATCATTTGATCAGACGGTAATTTGGGAAAATCCTTATCCATTGTGGGAACTCGGGATGCAGGCTGATACTTTTTACTGTGTAGACGGTGCCATGAGTGCGGTAATCGACAACGAAGGAATGGTTCATGTAGCTTTTGGTATTACCAGGGTTTCGGCAGATGCTGATTTTTCATATTGGTATCCGGTTTATGACGGGATCGGATACTGGAATGAATCGATGCCGGAATTTTCCGGTAATCTAAATGCTTTAAACCCATACGGCCATCCCGATTCCGAATTGGAAGAGGATGTGACACTGGTCGGATGGTCGCAGGATGTTAACAACAATGGCCAACTTGATCTTATGGATGATATCGGGCTCTATTGGTTGGGATTATCCAGCATGCCTCAACTGGTAATGGATGCAAACGAAAATATGTATTTGGTTTATTCTTCTGTGACGGAAGGTTTTGACAACGGAGCATTAAACTACAGGCATATCTGGACCCGACACTATGACCCAAATGCCGGTGGATGGGGTGAATTTACAGATCTGACTGCCGACCTTTTACACGTTATTGACGAATGCGTATACCCTGCATGCGCACCCAAGACGAATGACTATGTTCACCTTATTTACCAGTTTGATCAATCTCCCGGAACCGCCACATGGGGCAATCAACATCCTTATGAAGAGAATTTGGTTTCCTACATTAAAATTCCGGCAATTACCACGGGAATTGAAGAACCGGAACATATAATAACCATTTCTGATGTCAGCCAGAATTTCCCCAATCCTTTTAAAGACAGAACTGTTGTAAACATTAACTTGAAACAAATCGTGAACCTCAACCTTGAAATCAGGACAGTGGCCGGACAAAAAGTTTATGAAACCCCCGTCAGGAAATCAAAAAAGGGAATCAATACTATTGAAATCAATGCGAAAAACCTACTACTACCGGGAGTGTATTTTTATACGGTAAAAGCCGGAGAATCATCAGTGACAAGGAAAATGATCGTCGAATAACTTTAGTATTTATTTATTCATTAATCAATGGCCTGTCGGATTGCTAAAAAACCTATCAGGCCATTGTAATTTCAGGATCGATTTTTACTAATTTCGTCCAAACAAATTTCAATTTGATATCAAGAGATACCATACAAACCATTTTGGAAACCGCCCGCGTGGAAGAGGTTGTAGGAGAATTTGTCAACTTGCGTAAAAGGGGTGTCAATATGATTGGGTTGTGCCCCTTCCACAACGAAAAGACACCTTCATTCACAGTTTCTCCACCAAAAGGGATTTTCAAATGTTTTGGTTGCGGAAAAGCGGGTAATGCCGTAAATTTTGTCATGGAGCATGAACATTACACCTATCCCGAAGCCTTGAGGTATATTGCCCGCAAATACAATATTGAAATTGAAGAAGAAGAGCAAACTCCTGAACAAATACAGGATCTGAATGAAAAAGAGAGTTTGTACGCCGTTTCAACTTTTGCCCAGAAATTTTTCACGGATCAGTTGTTCCATACCGAGGAAGGGAAAGCAATCGGGTTGAGTTATTTTAAAAGCAGGGATTTACGCGAACATACCATTGAACAGTTTCAACTGGGATATAGTCCCGATTCATGGGATGCCTTCACAAGACATGCATTTGACAATGGCTTTAAACAGGATTACCTGGTCAAATCAGGAATGTGCATTGAAAAAAACGGTAAAACATTCGACCGGTTCAATGCAAGGGTGATCTTTCCCATTCATAACCTTTCGGGCCGGGTAATCGGGTTTGGGGGCCGTATCCTGAAATCGGACGAGAAAAAAGCCAAGTACATCAACTCCCCTGAATCGGATATTTACAATAAAAGCCAGGTATTGTACGGTTTATATTTTGCCAAAAACGCCATTATCAAAAAAGACAATTGTTTCCTGGTGGAAGGCTATACCGATGTGATCTCGCTTTTCCAGGCTGGTTTTGAAAATGTGGTAGCTTCATCCGGCACATCCCTTACTACGGATCAAATCCGACTGATCAAAAGATACACGCCCAATATTACCATTTTGTACGATGGAGATGAAGCCGGTCTCAAAGCCTCTTTCCGTGGAATCGACATGATCTTGGAACAAGGCATGAACGTGAAAATTGTTATGTTTCCGCAGGGAGAAGATCCCGATTCGTTCGTCAGGTCACACCGTTCGATGGAAGTGGAGGAGTTCCTTCATTCGGGTGCCAGGGATTTTATTCAATTCAAAACCAACATCCTCCTGCAGGATGCAAAAAATGACCCGGTAAAAAAAGCCGGGTTGATCAAGGAAATAGTACAAAGCATTTCGGTTATCCCGGATCAGATCATGCGCTCGGTTTATGTGAAGGAATGTTCGGTAATGATGGAAATGGCTGAGCAAACTCTGATGAACGAGTTGAATAAAATGCTGAGGAAGAAATTAAGGCAGCAAAACCTGCAGGAATTTGATGGGGATTTTATTGAAATCCCTTCAACAACAGTTGAAAAACAGGTTGACATTAACCTCAATGATACGGAATACCAGGAAAGGGACGTAATCCGATTGTTGTTAAACTACGGAAATGATGAAATTGATGCGGAACAGGAGGATGAGAACGGGGCATTAATTACGATTAAAACGACTGTTGCAGGCTTAATTACCAATGATCTAAAACATGATGAGATCACTTTTAGTAATTCCACTTATCAAAAAATTTTTGATGATTATGCTGATTTGCTAGAAAATGAAGAAATCCTGCCCAATGAAAGATATTTTATCAATCACCCCAACAAAAAGGTTTCTTCAACTGCTATTGATTTGTTGACATCCCCGTATGAATTAAGCGACAATTGGGAGACAGTGGCCCGGATTGAAGTATTAACCGAAACCAGGCGGTTAAAGGCAGCCGTTGAAAGTTCAATTCTCTCATTTAAAGCTAAAAAAATTGAGCAATTGATTGCCGGCAACCAACAAAAGTTGAAGGAAGCCGAACAATCTGAAAATTACGAAATCCTTTCTGAAATCCTGAAACGACAGCAGGAATTGAAAAATATCAGTAAATTAATCAACAACAAACTTGGCAGGGTAATTACCCGTTAATTGACATTTGCTATTATTTGCGACAATAAATTGGAGCAGCTAGGAATCTGCTCTTTTATAAATAATTGCAACAACGGTTACATCATCCCCACCCATATTGATGGTCATTCCATATGGCCGGTCCTTTGAAATTTCAATTTGGGCCGAACCGGCATTTCCGGTCAGCTGTTCCCAGATCGTTACTGCCTGGTGAACACCGGTCCCTCCGGTGGGATGGCCCCAACCGATCAAACCTCCGGTCGTATTCATAGGGATTTTTCCATCACGGGCAGTATTCCTGTCGGCGACAAACTGTGCGCCTTTTCCGGGTTCAGCAAAACCAAGTGCTTCTGTGGTGAGAATACCAGCGATTGAAAAGCAATCATGAATTTCGGCAGTTGCCAGATCATTTATCGTAATTCCTGCCGAATCCAGCGCTTGTTTAGCTGCCTTTTTGATCGCAGTCAACTCAGTCCGATCAGGAGGATCGTTGGTTATATTTCGTTCAACCTGTGCATAGCTGATCACCTCAACGGCTTGATCCCTGCGAATTCCACATCTTTTCATCCCCTCTTCCGACATAATGGCGATCCCGGAAGCACCATCCGATACTTTTGAACAATCCAGTACATTCAAACTATCGACAAATGCCTTTCCGTTGGGTGCCATTTTATCGTAAAGTGTTCCAAGGTCTTCAACCTTGTTTTCATATTCCTGTGCTGTGGGACAAAGCCGGGCATTTTCAATGGCATTTATAAACCACTGCTTCATTCCCTTTCGGGCATATTCCATTCCGTATTTTTCGTAATAAGCTTTGGCCCTGTCGCTGAACTGGCCGGGAAAAAAATATGCATGGCCATTTTTCCTTTTCTGGAACCAACCTGCTCCTGCCAATACATCAGCACCGTAAATGGCTTTCATGGTATTCTGAACTTCGACTCCCACAGCCAGTACCACTTCAGCACTTTCTGCCAGAACAGATTTTATGCCACTAACAAGTGATAGGGCACCGGAAGCACAGGCCCCTTCGGTCCTGATACAAGGTTTATATTGCAAATCTTCATCAATATAAGGAATGAACCCTGCAAGATGACCCTGTTTGTTGAAGCGGGGAGCCATAAAATTACCGATGGCTCCTTCATCAACATTCCTGGCTCCACCGATTTGCTTTAAAGTTCCCTGCCCGGCTTCTTTGATGTAATGTTCAAGTCCCGGCCTGGTTTTTTTAGGATTGAATTCACTGCGTCCGGTTCCCATCGAAATGGTGTTGTAACCGGCTGCCATATATACTTTTCTTCTTAATTTACTCATGATATTTTCGACTTATGCAAGTTTAACTTTTTAAATAATTATTAATAGGACCATAAGCATGGTAAAATCCCGTTAGCATAACGGTATTTACATCCTCAGCTTTGTTGGCAACTTTACTGCTAACCAGGTAATTACCGATTTCATTCGACCGTGTATTGTATTTGCGTGCCAACTGAGATCCCAAAGTTTTTAAATTGCTCAGGTCGTTGAAATAAGTCTCCAGCATAGAATCTTTTCCCCCTTTGCTGAAATTGACTATTTTCCAGGGATGCCATGAAGCCGGTAAACTACCCAAATGTTCATCCACTTTTTTACCGAAAAGCGAAATATCTATATAATCTTTTAAATCAGGATTGTAAACAGCAATGGGTTTACCTTTTTCATAACGGAGGATTCCGTCCTTTTGGGAACCATCCGATTTCTGACCTCCCTTCACTCCCTGATCATACAACCTATCCAGCAAATCACTGTGCAGATCTTCGTCCGGCAGGTGTGGGTTCATCACCTGCATAATAAATTTTACCACATCAACTCCAACGTAATCTATTAGTTGAAAAATTCCCATCGGCCTTACAAGAAAATCCTGCGTAACTTTGTTGATCATATAAACAGCCTCAACAAAAGGCATCTCTTCGGTTAGTCTTTCTACCTCATGGATACCATGTAAAGCATCACGCATAAAGTGGCCGTTACCTATGAATCCGGCCTTGTCATTTGAAGGCACAACTATTTTCTTAAGATTTTTTGCATATTGATTTGCAAAATCGATCATTTCCCGGCTGTTTTTATCCGTTGTGATCACCTCAACCAAACGTTGTACTGCCGGTGGATTATAGAAATGAAAACCCAGAATCCTACCATTCAATCCGGCGCCTTCATCAAGGATATGTATCGGGATGGAAGAAGTATTGGTAAAGAACCAAGGTTTTTTTGTATTGTTTTTATCTATCTGTGATAAAATTTTGTTTTTAAGATCGAGGTTCTCAATGATGGCCTCAAAAATCAGGTTTGACTCATAAGCCGATTCAAGGGTAGTTACCGGCCGAACGATGTTCAATACATCAAAAACGTACTCATTAATGATATCTTCATTTTCGATCAGGTCGGCCCTTTCGGCATAAAGCGAACGCAAATAAACCGTTTTCTTCTCAGCAATTTTCTGAACCTGCACCTTGAGGTATCGCATCAAACCAGCCAGACCTTGGGGTGACACGTCCATTGCATTCAGGCAAAAAGTTTTTCCTTTGTTTTCCGGTTTCAAACTCAGGTCAGCCATTTCCACGGCGGTCAACAGCAATATACCGCTGCCCATTTTCCCTGCTGCTCCCAGAACCGTTACATTCTGCAATTTTTCGTCGTAATTCATATTAATATTTTATTTTTCAAATTATTTAATTGTTGGTAAAATTTTCTGTCTGATTACCAATTCGGTTTTCTTTTTTCGAGGAATGCTTTCATTCCTTCCTCACCTTCGCTTCCTTTTCCGAAAAGGCTTCCGAATTGCTCAGCCTCCAGTTCACAACCTTTTTCAAAATCCATTAAAAATCCCTGCCTGGTAACGGACTTTACTTTTTTAATTGCCTGTGGTCCTTTTGAGGCAATTGTTCGGGCAATTTTCAATGCTTCTTCCATCAACAGTTCTGGCTCCACAACTTTTTGAACCAAGCCGATTCTGAGTGCATCTTCTGATCCGATCATTTCAGCAGTCATCAATAAATAAAGGGCATCGCCAAGGCCAACCAGCCTCGAAAGCCGTTGCGTAGCTGCATACCCGGGAATCAATCCAAGGTTAACTTCGGGTTGGCCGAATTTGGCCTTGGTACTGGCAATCCTGAAATCACAACCCATGGCAAATTCGAGGCCTCCTCCAAGGGCAAACCCATTGATTGCTGCAATTACCGGTATTTCCAATTTTTCCAGGCTGCGAAATGTATGTTGCCCGGTTCTTGAAAATTCGGATCCTTCTTCAGGATTCTTGTTCACCATTTCCGCAATGTCGGCTCCGGCAACAAATGCCTTTCCACTACCGGTAACTATCATAACTTTAGCTTCCGGATTGCTTGAAACCGATGATATAATATCGTCCATCTCCTGAAAAAAACGTGTATTCAGGGCATTCATTGCCTCCGGACGATTGATGGTAACAACAACAATACCATCTGAAACATTTACAATCAGCACTTTATATTCCATATCTTTAAGCTAATTAGACTATAAATTTTATAAGGTTTTCAAATTTAGGCAAATTTAATAACACTAAATAGTTATCAGAACCAATTTAGTTTGATTCTGATTAATAGAGAAATTATGAAGTGAAACGAACATTTAAAAACCACGACTAAATTATAAAATTTAACATTTTTTTAACAATATAAATTAACTTAATCTTTTTCAAAAGCGTTAAACAGATAACTTTGTTGATGAATTGACGAAATGAGGGTAATTAAACAAATATCGGTAATCACTTTCTCTTTACTAATGGTATTCGCTACCGGGGGTATCGGATTGTTCCAGCATTACTGTGCTTGTTCCGGTAACTCCAGCACTTCTATTCTTATTGAGGATATTGAT
>JAFGBL010000013.1 GCA_016933115.1 Bacteroidales bacterium
ATCTTAATTGAAGAAAAACTGTTAATAAAATTTTATTTTGCAAGGTACTGGTAAATTTAAAATTAGTTTATTCTTGCAGACTTTTTTAGAAACAAAAATTATTAATTAAATTGCTGGAAATTAAAATGTTACTTCTTCATTAGCTTAAAAGATGAACAAACCGTCAATTACGGGCGTAACTTCAAATGGATTTGAGGAACCCGATTCCGAGCCCCCACTTGCTGTGGCAGTGGAAAATAAAATTGACCAGCAAAGTCCTTCGACCGATACCCGGGTAATTTTTCCGATCAACACAAAAACACAGGAATTTATTAATCAATATTTTCCCGGTATCTCTTTTAAAGACTGGAATAGCTGGAGCTGGCAACTAAAGAACAGTGCCAAATCGCTCAACGACCTTCAAAGATTCTTTGAACTCAGCGACGAAGAACTTTTTCTGCTCAACAGGCCAAAATCACTTCCCATAAGGATCACACCGTATTACATGAGTCTCATGGACCGGAAAAATCCAATGGACCCGATCAGGCGTACAATGATCCCAGTAGAGAAAGAAATGTATATCTCTCCTTGCGAAATCTCTGACCCGCTGGGTGAGGAAAACCAAAGTCCCGTGCCGCAATTGGTACACAGGTATCCTGACAGGGCATTGTTCCTGGTAACCGGATTTTGCGCATCTTATTGCAGGTATTGTACACGCAGCCATATGGTTTCCGAAAAATCCAAAACACATATATCAAGGGCTTTGTGGAACCAGGCCATTGAATATATCCAAAATACTCCACAAATCAGAGATGTGATCATATCTGGCGGCGATCCTTTAACAATGCCCGATTCATCAATCGATTACCTGCTCAATAGCTTATTCACCATACCTCATGTTGAAATGGTGAGGATCGGCACGAAAACACCCGTTGTTCTGCCGCAAAGAATAACCCCCTCACTCATGCGTATTTTAAGAAAATACCAACCATTATTTATCAATATTCACTTTACCCACCCATCGGAACTCACGGTTGAAACCAAAATGGCATGCTCAAGGCTGGCCAATGCCGGTATCCCGTTGGGAAGCCAAACGGTTTTGCTGAAAGGCATCAACGATTCTGTGGATACTATGAAAAGCCTTATGCACGAACTTCTGAAAGCACGGGTACGGCCATATTATATCTACCAATGCGATCCGATTCCCGGTTCGTCACACTTCAGGACGCCGGTTGAAAAAGGCTTGGAAATCATACAGGGATTGAGGGGTTTTACCTCCGGTTTGGCAGTACCGCATTATGTGATCGATTCACCGGGTGGTGGCGGGAAGATCCCATTGTTACCGGAATATTACCAGGGTAAAAAGGATGGTAAAGTCCTGCTTCGGAATTTTGAGGGAAAAAACTACTTCTATCCGGATGAATTTTAATGATTCAAATTATAGAAACTAAATGGTTGTAGGCCTTACATACGATCTTCGCTCCGATTACCTTAAAATGGGCTATTCGGAACAGGAAACAGCAGAATTTGACCGCGACGACACCATCGATGCCATTGAAAAAACAATTCAATCGCTTGGTTTTGAAACGGAAAGGATAGGAAATATCTATGCATTGACAGGGCAATTGAATCAAGGTAAAAAATGGGACATTGTATTTAATATTTGTGAGGGCATGTTCGGAATCGGCAGGGAATCGCAGGTTCCGGCATTGCTTGAGGCTTTTAAAATCCCTTATGTTTTTTCGGGGCCGGTTGTCCTTTCACTTACCCTGCATAAAGCATTGACCAAACGTGTCGTCAGGGATGCCGGTATTTTAACCCCTGATTTTTATGTTGTAAGTAGTGAAAAGGATATCGCTGACATCCAGATGCCATTCCCATTGTTTGCCAAACCCCTGGCTGAAGGCACCGGTAAAGGAATCGACGGCAAATCGGTATTGAACAATGAGAAGGAACTCAAAAATATTTGTGTTCATCTTTTAAATTCGCACCAGCAACCTGTTTTGGTTGAATCATTTTTACCTGGCCGTGAGTTTACCGTTGGAATCACCGGATGGGGCAACAAGGCCAAAGCAGTCGGCATTATGGAGGTAGTGCTGAAAAACGAGGCAGAAAAAGATGTTTATTCCTATAAAAATAAAGAGGAATGTGAATCCCTGGTTGAATATGTTTCCGTTACCGGACAAATTGCCGAAGATGCAATTCAGCTTTCATTGAATGCATACCGGGTTTTGGAATGCCTGGATGCAGGCAGGGTCGACGTCAGGCTCGATGCATTGAGCAGGCCACAGTTTATTGAAATCAACCCGCTGGCCGGATTGCATCCCGAACATTCCGATTTGCCCATTTTATGTTCGCTGAATGGAATTTCCTATCCAAACCTTATGGAAAGGATCATGCGAAGCGCTACTGAACGCTACGGATTAGAATATCCACGAACTTAAAAAATTGACAAGCGTTGAAAAAAGCATTCATCCTGCATCAAAAACTCAAAGCGGACGCACCTCCTGACGAACTGGACGTGCTTGAGCAAGCCCGGGCCATCAAACACGCCTTGAAGGAACTGGGATACCGGTCAGGGTTGATTCCTGTTTCATTGAATCTTGAGCAGTTGAAAAATACAATCGTGAAGGACAAACCTGATGTTGTTGTAAACCTGGTTGAAACGCTTGACGGGCAGGGCAGGCTGATTTACCTGGTGGCGGCTTTGCTGGAGTTTATGGAAGTACCATTCACCGGTAGCGGCCAACATGGATTGAATATTACCACGGGGAAAATAATGGCAAAAGAGGAGATGCTGAAGGCAGGTCTGCCAACACCCGGGTATTTTCCTTCAGCCCAGTGGAAACAATTGCATTCAGCAAAAAAGTACATATTGAAACCGGTATGGGAAGATGCATCGGTAGGTATTTTGGATGAAAGTGTTGTTTCGCTCCAAACGGCCAAGCAGGCATTGGAAAAAGCTTTACAATCAGGGATCAATGAATGGTTTTTTGAGGAATACATTGATGGCAGGGAATTTAATGTTACCTTGTTAGAGACCAGGGAGGGATGGAAGGTGTTTACCCCAGCCGAAATTTTATTTGTCGGTTACCCGGATGACAAGCCCAAAATCCTGGGATATGAATCCAAGTGGTTTGACGAAAGTTTTGAATATAAAAGCACGCCCCGAACCTATGATTTCGGGGCAAAGGACCGGAAACTAATCAGCGAACTCAAGGAAATTTCGCTGAAATGTGTTGAATTATTCAAGCTCAGGGGATATGTCCGGGTCGATTTCAGGGTTGACATAAAAAACCGGCCGGCCATCCTGGAGATCAATGCCAACCCTTGCCTGTCGCCTGATGCAGGATTTTTCGCAGCCTGCCGGCACGCTGGAATGGATTATACAGAAATGATCGGGCATATCATTGAATCAGCATATAAATGAAAACGATTCAGGTTAAAAATCATCAATTAAATATTCGTACCGAACCGGTGAAAAAAGATTCACAGGCAATCAGAAAGATGGTGGCAGATACAGGATTCTTTCGCACGGATGAAATTGAAATTGCAGTAGAGCTGGTGGATGAACGTTTGGAAAAAAGTTTGGAAAGCGGGTATTTGTTTTTCCTTGCCGAAACTGATAATATCCTTGTCGGATATACATGTTATGGTTTAATTCCCTGCTCTTTGCTCAGCTGGGATCTTTACTGGATTGTAACCCGAAGGGAATACCAGGGAAAAGGGATCGGGGCAACATTGTTGAAACTTACCGAAGAGGATATCAAAAACCGCGGTGGGAAAAATGTAGTCATCGAAACCTCATCGAAGGATTTATATAAATCGACTCAACAGTTCTATTACAGCAACGGTTACACCCTTAAAGGCCGCTACGAGGACTTTTATGATTATGGCGACGATAAACTCGTTTATATCAAACGAATGTAAAATCCTTTATCCCGATTGCCTCGTCACACCCGAATCAAACAATCGCATCAACCCTGAGAAGAGGGCCAGGGCACCTGTAAAAATACCGATCACCTTTTCGATTGAACTGCCTTGTGCAATAAAAATAAATGCAGCCAGTGGCATAAGAATCAGAAGGATCAGGTAACGCATATTTTTCCATTTACCCTTCCCAACCAGTTTTTGTTCGAGCAAATTGGCTTCATCCACTTTGATGGAAAATTTAATAAAATGATTGAAGCTCTCTGAAAACAACTTCGGATATGGTTCCATAATAATGAGTCCCTTCAGGAGTAACCGGTTGATCAGGTATTTATTCTTCATATTCAACATACCGTCATCAGCGATATCGTACAAAACCAGTCTTTCCATACTGCTCAGGTTATTCCAGATGTGATAATAACGAAGCTCCATTTCATGCTGGATGCCGAGCACCTGGTTTTCCGACACGATGATTTTTATTTCTTCCAGATGATTGTTCTCCAGGGATGTATCAACGGATTTATCATCAAAAGAATGTTTCTGGTCAGCATGGATCAGCCCGATCTTTTCGATCAGGCTTTCATCTTTCATGGCGGCATGGATACTTCCGGTGAATTTGTGATAATTTTTGAAAGTATGTTTAAAGCTTCGTTTCAGGGCATAAATTTTTGCTTTTTCTTCTTTATCAACCTCATTATCTGCAATAAAATCATCATATAACTCCCTGATCAAATCCAGTTCGAATGGAAGAGCAATGATCACTTTTCCATAAGCTTTTTGATTTATAAATTGCAGGTTCCTGATGATTTTTTCATGGTTGTCGATCTGATGTAAATAATTATCCAAACCTACGATCCACAAAATTTCTGAATTCTTTAACTCTGCATCGGTTAATTTCAAGTCTTCGTTTGCAATCCGACTGGCATCAATTATTAATAGGGTAGATTTTGAGCTTGCTTTTTTAATCTTTCCTGCTTTAATCAAGTCATTAGCTTCATTTAAATACCTATCGGGATTGAATGTACTCACGATCACCCTGTTGATTTCATGCTGTTGTAGCAGGGTTTCCCATGAAGGCGTCTCGGGGACCACCCACATATGCTGAATGGTATTGAGAATATAATCGGAAAGGTACCTGAATAAAAACCATACAAGAAGGATGACCAGCAATACCGGGACAATCAGGTACAATATAAATCCCACAGGATGGATATGTTCCTCATCGTCAGAAATAACCTGAATACACCCGTTGATTCCCGCTTTTGAATAATAGATCATAAAATCCTTTGATACCCATTCCAGGTTGTAACTTTCTTTTTTCATCAAAGTGCTCAAATCCTCCCCCCCGGTAACCGGATCACGGAACCGGGCATAAATACTGTCAGCCATTGTAAGTTGATTACCTGCGTTGTTTACCATCAGATCCTCATAGGTACAATCACTGATTTTCAACCTGTCAATTCCATTGCCCTGGATACGATGGTACCATGCACCCTTGTTTTGCCCTCCGAATTCTTTTTTGAGTAACAGATTTTGAAACGCAATATATTCCAACCGGTCTTTTCTCCAAAGGTATTCCTCCTGGTTCTTAACTGAATTATAGGAAAGCAAAGCGGGAACAACCGTCAGGCTGATCAGCCAGATAAACATGTAAAATTGATATACATACTTGATTTTTGCTGATTTTGAAGATTCCGTATAATCAGTCGGATTATAAAATTCAATTGCAATTGTCAGCACGGCGATTGCAATAATAATAAATAAGACCTGTAAGTCCTGAAGTTTGGCAGCCAGAAAGATCAACAAGGCAACGATAACAAGGATTAAAATTGAAGAAAAATGCGATTTTCTTAAAAAATTGCGCAGCGGTTTCTTATTATTTCCTAAAATCACCAGTGATGCATAACCCGAATAACCGATAAAAATAAGCTGGTAAACCATCATGGTCACAGGTTTCAGATGAAGTAACAGTCCCGTAAGCTGGAGCAACAACAGGATGGACTGAATGATCGTCAATTCACGGTAGCGAAAATAGTTTAGTGTATCGTAGAACAGCCATTTTAACGACCAGGAATTGATTTTAATGAACCTTTCCCTTGGTTTAATCTTCTGCATGATTAAAATCCCCAGGTAGATACATAAAAATGTAAAAACAAGAAGATAAAAGGTAAAAAGGAAAATACGGGCATTTTTATTCCTGGTTTGATCCAGGTCGATCAGTGTAATGTGATAAAGCGGCGCATCCTGAACCGGTATGACCCTGGCCAGCCATTGTTTTTCATTATAAGTAATTTCCATGGTTTCGGCTACCCTGTTTTCTATTGCCCCTTCAAGTTGCGGATTGCGGTTACTTTCATCCAGAAAATTCTCATGCAGGTTCTTGGATTTAACGGAGTGAAACAGCACATTTCCCTGTTCGTTGATAATCAGAAACTGGTTATCACGGTTCAATACCTGGTGATAAAGCGATGGAATGGGAGAGGTTATAGCCAATACGGGTGCATTGAATATTTTCTTCATCGAATCACTCAAATGAAATGAAACGGCTGTCTCCTGGTATCCGGTATTGTATGATTTGATGGATTCAATGTAGTACCATTCTTTCTTTTCCTTATTGTACCATCCATTTTTTGTATTAAATGCATTTTTAAAGTAAAGCCTTTCACTGAGGTCGATTTGGACCAGATCGGAAAATGCGGTTTCAGTAACTGCCTTGGCAACGTCTCCCGTTGAATCAATCAACAGGATTTCATTCACAGGTATTTGTCTTTTCAAATATTCTTCCGGAATTTCCCTGAATTTTTCTCCGTGAATAAATTCATAATGAACATATCTTGATAATTCCGTGGAGTTGGGATTGGTGGTATCTATTATGGAGGAATAGAGGTTCACGATAGATTCAATGTCTTTGTGAAAATTCGAATATACCGTATCTGATACCTTTTCAATCCTGGATTTAAGTAATTCGGGATCAATGATAAAATGCCTCAGTGCACTGAAGACAATTAATAGCAATAACCCCACACCTATTAGCAATGATAAGGTCGTGGAAGTTGAATCTCCGGCATGCAACCGTTCCTGCCTGTTGATGAGGATCACCTTAAGGACCGGTATGCCGATCAGAAGTAAAAGTATAATCCCTGAAATAATGATCAGTAACTGGTTGTTGATTGCCCGGGTTTTTTTCCTGTAATCCTGGTCGGTTATCAAACCAGCCAGGTACATTTGCCGGCCCAGGAATTTAACCGGAAGAATCATGATATGTTTCTTTTCGCCCTGTACTTCAATCGTTTCAAACACACCACCTTGTTTTCGCCATGAATTGGTGCTATCTATCAAAGTTCCCGGATCAGTGATATCAAACACGACAGCGAGCTTGGTGTTGTAAATGACCGATTCCCTGTCGAAAAGCAAAATATTGTCCAGCAATTTATCAAATTTGAGGCCCTCCATCAGGTTGGAAAAGGGTACTTTTTGTACGATGGTATCCCATTTCCACAAAAGGTTATCGAGGAACAATGAATCGGTTTCGATATAATTCTTAAACTCGCTGCTTTGCTGGTAAGCCTCGTAAAACATATCACTCAGGGTATAATAATCGTAATAATAGTTCACATAATACCGGTTTCTGGTACTGTCATAATCGTATGGGAGAGGCTTGCCCTTTTCGGTAAAATAAAGCTCACTCACAACGTCTTCGTCCAGGCTTTCAATTACTTTGTAAATCGATGGGAACTTTGACTTGAAATTATTTATGTTTTTCACCCTTTCCCTTTTGGATCCGTACTTCAGGGTAGAATAGATCAAATAAAAGATGTTGTAGTTTTCAACGTGTTTTTTATAGTAGTTATATTTATCGTGCATGTTACTCCCGTATTCCTTCAATATCCTGAAAGACCTCTGTTGCAGCTTGGTCTCCTGTTGCGGAATATAAATAAAGAAATAGGACAGGTAAAGCATAACGATGGCCAGAGCAATAACGATCCAGCCTGTGTATCCTTTGTTAAATAACTGCCTGGATTTCATAGCGTAGTGTATAGTTTTTAGTTAATTGTCCGATTAGGGGTTGA
>JAFGBL010000014.1 GCA_016933115.1 Bacteroidales bacterium
AATCATTTAGACACTAAATGTCTATTTTATAATTGATTAATGTCATTCATTCTTTCTTGACTTGTGGTTTGTAAGTCCATAACTTGATAATCTCATCAAAAACTGGAAATATGCCTGTTCAGTTAAAAACATTGTTGCCACTGTTTATCCTGTTTATTCTTGCTTTTCTGATTATCCGTCACTTTCTGGTACCTGATTCATTTGGTCAGAACGGACATTACAGGGCGGAATCACTGGAAGAGAATGCAGATCATCCGATTTTTTATGCTGGTAAAGCCGTTTGTATCGAATGCCATGATGATATTGCTGCACTTCTTGACTCGGATGCACACTCCGGACTTAGCTGTGAAGTATGCCATGGCCCGGGTGCCTTACATGCCGATGATTTTGAAATAAAACTGGAAAAACCGGGAACCAGGGAATTTTGTGGCAGTTGCCATCAAATACATCCTGCCAGAAGAATTGAAGTAATTAACCAGGTCGATATCAAAGAACACCATTTGGAAAGGAAGAATTGTATCGATTGTCATAATCCACATGCAGTATGGGATCTAAAAGAATAAATAATTCAAGACGCAGTTTTATAAAAAAAACAGCTGCACTGACAGGGACAATTCTGGCTTCTTCTTCATTGAAACCATTTAATGCCATCTTGTTTGCTACCGAACAAAGCGATGAAAGTAAGCCCTGGTACGGTATCGGAATTGATATTGAAAAATGTATCGGGTGTGGTAATTGTGCCAAAGCCTGTAAAGAAGAAAATAACGTTCCAAAAGAACCTTTCTATTTCAGGAACTGGGTTGAACAATATACCATTAAAAACGATGGTGAAATAGTTGTAGAATCGCCCAATGGTGGTATTGACGGATTTACACAATCGGTTCCTGATGAAGAAATTTTTAAAACATTTTTTGTCCCGAAAATGTGTAATCATTGTGCGAAATCACCTTGTACCCAGGTATGCCCGGTGGGTGCAACATTTGAAAGCCCCGAAGGAATTGCCCTGATGGATGAAAACTATTGCATCGGGTGCAGATACTGTATACAGGCATGCCCCTACGGTTGCAGGTATATCCATCCTGACAAGGGAACAGCTGATAAATGTACATTATGCTACCACAGAATAAAAAAAGGATTAAAACCTGCCTGTTTTGAAGTCTGCCCTACCGGAGCCAGAATTTTTGGCGATCTGAATGAAAAAGACGGTGTTATGCATAATTTTCTGAAAAATCACAATTGTATGGTTTTAAAACCCAATTTAAATACAGGATCAAAATTATATTATAACGGACTAAGCGCGGAGGTACGATAAAATGGAACATTTATATGAAATGCTGAGCAAAGTCGATGGATACATCTACTCAAACGAAATTGAACTTCACTGGGGAATTCTGATTGTACTTTACCCGTACATCACCGGATTGGTTGCAGGTGCATTTATTCTTGCATCGCTTGAGAGGGTTTTCAAAGTAAAAGTACTGAGGCCAACATATCAACTTGCGCTTTTAACTGCTCTTGCATTCCTGATTGTTGCCGTTATGCCTCTTGTTTCTCATTTGGGGAAACCATTCAGATTTTATGAAATTATGATAACGCCTCATTTCAGTTCTGCTATGGCTATTTTCGGATTTGTATACCTGTGGTACCTGATGGTTGTACTTTTACTTGAAATCTGGTTTGATTATCGCCGCGATATGGTTCTATGGTCGAAAGAAAAAAAAGGATTCAAAAGCAGGTTATATAAAATACTTACTCTCGGTGTAAACGACCTTTCACCTAAAACAGTTGCATGGGATGATAAGCTGGGTTATTTTATTACAGTAATCGGAATTCCATCTGCATTCCTGTTACATGGTTATGTTGGTTTTATCTTTGGTTCTGTAAAAGCAAATCCCTGGTGGTCAACAGTTTTAATGCCGGTAATCTTCCTGTTTTCGGCAATGGTTTCAGGTATTGCCCTGGTTATGTTTTTATACATGGCGGTTTCATGGATAAGAAAAGTTAAAATTGATATGCCCTGTCTGGATGAAGTCGGTAAATACCTTTTTTATGTTTTGGTGCTTGACTTTACCCTGGAGTCTCTCGATCAGATACATCGGATTTATGAAGCAGAAGAATCATTTGAAATACTTGATTTACTTGTTAACGGTAAGCTGAATTATACACTTTTTATTTTCCAGGGATTACTTGGTACACTTATACCTCTGATAACCCTGGGAATATTCAGGATTTACAAACCAAAACCAAAAATCAGAAAAGCCTTTTACCTGATAATTAGTTTGCTGATTCTGATGGGCATATTCTTTATGCGTTGGAATGTTGTAATCGGCGGGCAGTTATTCTCAAAAAGTTTCCTGGGTTTTACAAGTTTTAAACTGGGATTGATCGGATCGGAAGGATTTCTTATGACAATTTTCTGGTTAGTACTTCCATTTTTAATACTGGCCTTTATATTGTGGTTGTTACCTCCGTGGAAAAAGCACGAAGAAGAGCCGGCTTCATAATACATATCATTTCAGGTATTTTAACCAAATCAGTCTGAGCTATGAAAACAGATAAATCTAATTCTCTTGTTTTACAGGATATTCTAAATGATCTTGAACGTGTTAAAATCAGGCTGGAAAAAGTAGAAGAGAAACTGAATGAAAAAGCTATTCAGAAAGAAACCGGAAAGGCAGAACCTCTTTTTGAAGAAAAGGATATTGAAATCAAAATTCCCGGTAATTCTGATGGATCCATCGAATTTCGGTTTGGAGAATACGGGATGGCATGGCTGGGTAATATTGTTCTGCTGTTTGGTATAACATTTCTGGTTCACTACATTCATAATGCAACAGGAGCTTTGATTGCAGCAATTATTGGCTATGCAGCAACCGGAATTATTTATTTCTGTTCCAGGCTAACCAAAGATTCATATTCATTCTTATCAAAATTGTTAAATTATAACGGGCATTTATTGCTTTTCTATTTTACATTGCGTCTTCATTTTCTTCAGGAAATACCTTTGATTGGAAACAAAATTATAGGATTGGTACTTGTAACCAGTGTACTTTGCTATTTACTGTTTATTGCATATAAAAATAAATCACAATTTCTTTCAGGAATTGTGTTTTTACTGGTATTAGGAACAGGTGTTATTTATAATTCAACACTTGTCAATGCTGCTTTTACATCTCTTACAGCATTATTGACTGTTCTGCTTTATAACCGTTTTGGCTGGATCAGGTTGATATTCATTTACGTCTTTCTCACCTATATAACACACATAATCTGGCTAATCAATAATCCTGTAATGGGCAATCCGGCCGAGTTTATTAAATCGCCAGGCATGGGTTATTTATTTCTTATTGCTACAGGATTTATATTTTCAATGATAGCATTAATTAAGAAAAAAGATACAGTCTCCGATGATTTTATAATTACAACTGTAATCTGGAACGGACTGGGATTTACATTTCTGTTAGTATTAACTGTAGTTACTTACTTTAGTCAAAATTTTGTAACTATTTTTACAGTCATTTCTGTATTCTGTATTGGTTATTCCATCATTCTTCAATCACGATCATCTTTAAAAATCACAGCATCAATATATGCTTTGTATGGTTTTCTTTCGCTAAGTGTCGCATTTTTTGGACTATATGGATTTCCAAAAGCATTTATGTTGCTCTCGCATGAAAGCCTCCTGGTTGTATCTGTGGCTCTTTGGTTCCGTTCAAGGTTTATTGTTATCATGAACAGCATTCTTTTTCTCATTCTGATCATTATTTACCTGACTGAATCTCCATCTTCATCAATAACCAATTTTTCATTTATGCTGACTGCCTTTATCACAGCCAGAATTATCAATTGGAAAAAAGACCGTCTAAACATTAAAACGGAAATAGTCAGGAATCTGTATTTAATTGAAGGGCTGATTATGACTCTGGTAGCTTGCTATTTTACTTTCTCAAAAACATTTATAACTGTTTCATGGATAGGTGCTGCCATCCTGTTTTTTGCAATGAGTTCACTCATTAAAAATATAAAATACCGGTGGCTGGCAATTATTACTATTATAGCTGCAGCTGTTAAATTGATATTTTTTGATATGTCGAAGATTGATATTGGTTACAGGGTTCTTGTCTTCCTTCTGTTGGCGATTATTTCCATTACAGTGTCTATTTTATATACCAGATACTATACCCATAAAAAAGAAGATCATTCCGGTTAAAAGAAGAGTTCTCAATTCTCAGGGTATCCTGTTATTTCCTGAATTTCCTTATATAATGGCTCAAGGGCTTTATACATTTTTTTATAAACTCCAACATACAATTTTTTGTAAAGCTCTGTGCTTTTTCGATTAGGTTCAAAAGTGAACTTATATTCAACCATTTTCTGCACAGCTTCGTCAATTGAATTATAAATTCCTGTTCCAAATGCGGTTATAATAGCTGCTCCCAATCCTGAAGATTCATGCGTTTTTCCTCTGACAATAGGAAGGTTAAATACATCGGCACTGATCCGGCAAATTTCATCGCTTTGGGAAGCACCGCCTGAAACAGCCAGTTTTTCAAATTTTAATTTCCCTCGTTTTTCGATTTTCTGTAATCCTTCCAAAAGGCCAAATGACAATCCTTCCAGTACAGCCCTGTAAACATGTGCTTTTTTATGAACAGCGCCAAAACCGATCATTGCCCCTTTTGCCAAAGGTTCAGAAAGGCCCGGGCTCCAATAAGGTTGAGTAACCAGCCCCATAGATCCCGGTGGAGATTGAGTCAGCAATCCATTTAATACTTCTTCCGGCGATACACCTTTTTTTGCTGCCTCCTCAATTTCTTTATACGCAAATTCATTTTTAAACCATGTGATCATCCAGTACCCCCTGAAAATTTCATATTCAGGATTAAATTTCCCAGGTATCACCGCCGGATAAGATGGCATAAATGGAATGGGTTCCATGTATTTGTTTACCGTGGTCTGTACCGTGGCAGTCGTTCCGAAACTCAGGCTTGCCATCGATGAATCGATAACTCCGGTTCCCAGGGTTTCACATCCTTTATCCGAACCGCATGCAATTACCGGGATTCCCATTTTTAAGCCTGTTTGTTCCGATGCAATTTTACTGATCTTTCCGATTTCCTTTCCAGGCTCAACCAACTCCGGCAATTTTTCTTTTTCAACAGGATAAATCTTCGAACTGAATGCCATTAACTTTTTGGGATTCCCCCATTTTAATTTTTTATAATCAAAAGGAATATGCCCTATTTGTGAAGCAATTGAATCGGCAAATTCTCCTGTCAGCTTATAATTCAGGAATCCCGAAACCTGCATGAATTTATAGGTGTGTTCCCAAATCTCAGGCTGATTTTGCCATATCCAGTTGCACTTCCCTTCGCGTTGCATTTTTTGGAGTGTCTGATCCATTCCAACTGCTTTTAAAGCCAGGTTTAAAGGAAATCGGGGTTTGTAAAACGAATTGGCTTTTCTTTGATCAAGCCATGTCATTAAAGGACGTAGTGCATTCCCCTGTTTATCAACATTAACCATGCTATCGCGAAGGGTTGTCACTCCTACCCCGGCAATATTTTCAAATAATCTCCGATTTCTTGATTTTATTGCCAGACTGGCTTTACACAAACTTTGCCAGTAGGTTTCAGCATTTTGTTCCGCCCATCCGGGTTGAAGGCTGAAATAGGGTTCATAAAATACCTGTTCTTTATCCAGTACTTCCCCCTTTACAGAAAATATTATAGCACGTGTACTTTGGGTCCCGCAATCAATTGAGAGAATTGTCTTTTGCATTGATCAAGAATTTGGATCAATTTACAAAAAAATCCCGGCACAAAATGCCGGGATCACTAACACACTTGTTTTTACATGGTCAACATGCTTTTTCTTCCTGATATTCTTCAATTATTTCCTTGATCTGCTGAGGTGAAACCCTACCATACACTTTTTCGCCAACCATAACAACCGGAGCCAGACCGCAGGCACCGACGCAGCGCAGGCTGCTCAAAGAAAATTTTCCATCAGGTGTTGTTTGCCCAACCTCTATTTTCAATCTGCGTTTCAATTCAGCAAGAACCTGCTCGGCACCTCTTACGTAACAGGCTGTTCCCATGCAAATTGAAATGGGGAATTCTCCCTGTGGGATCATAGTGAAAAAAGAATAAAAAGTCACTACTCCGTAAATTTTGGCAACCGACATGTTCAGTTCCGAAGCTATTATTTCCTGAACTTCAGCAGGTAAATAACCCAGTTTCCCCTGGACGGCGTGAAGAACATTGATCAGTTCACTTTCTTTATTATCAAACTGCTTACATGCATCCTTGATAATCTGTATTGTATTTTCTGATAATTTTATTTTTGGCATAATTTTTAAATTTTTGTCATTAGTTAATTGGTCATTTGTCAATGGGTTTAGAACCAATTGAATTAATATAAGCATTATGCTTAATAGCTAATATCTCCAATTTTTGCATCAATTCATTATATATTTCAGAGCTGATTAAATTCCGGTTATTTGCTTTTGTTAACCAAGTTTTGGTTTCAGATTGAGAACCTCTTGAATAATACTGAAACTGCCTGTTTTCTTTATAAAAATACCTTCCATACCCTTCGCTAATATTAGCAGCTATAGAATCTGCAGCCTCAAGAAGTTGTTTCCCGGTGGTCCATTTCTCAAAACTTTCCCATTTATCCACAATTTTATAGATTTCATCGCCAATTTCTAAAGCCATTTGATAAACAATTAAATCTTCAACTTTCATTATTTTCAGTTTTTAGTTTTCCTTATGACTATTGACCAATGACCATTTCCTACTTTGTTCTGTCAAAATATTCAGTATGCAGTAAATGATGTGCTTTCTCACTCATTGGGTTACCCAGAAACTCTTCATACAACTTTTTAATATATGGATTTTCATGTGATTTCCGCAGTGTTTTATTTTTATCTTCCAGATAAATTGCTTTCTGGCGCTTTTTCAGGATTTCAGCATTCCCGTGATGATAAGGCTGGCCACCACCACCGATACAACCGCCAGGGCAAGACATGATCTCTATTGCATGGAATTCACTCTTCCCCGACTGAATATCTTCCAGCAATTTCCTGGCATTACCTAACCCATGTGCTATTCCGATGTTCACAGGCAAACCATTAAAATCGATAGTTGCTTTACGGATTCCTTCCATTCCACGAAGTTCCTCAAAATCGAGGCGGGGCAGTTCTTTTCCGGTTTGTATTTCGTAAGCAGTTCTTATGGCAGCTTCGATCACACCTCCTGTTGTCCCGAAAATTACCGCTGCACCGGTTGATTCACCCAAAGGCTGGTCGAAATCGTCATTTGGCAACGAATTAAAATCGATATTTGATAATTTGATCAGGGCTGCCAATTCACGGGTTGTTAAAACGTGATCTACATCAGGATTACCATTGACTTTAAATTCATCACGACCACGCTCATATTTTTTAGCCACACAAGGCATAATTGAAACAACAACGAGGTTTTCCCTTTTAATTCCGAGTTTATCTGCAAAATAAGTTTTGGCAATTGAACCAAACATTTGCTGTGGTGAACGTGCTGTTGAAGGGATATCCTTTAAAGAAGAGAACTGATGTTCAAAGAATTTCACCCATGCCGGGCAGCAGGAAGTCAAAATCGGAAGTTTAACTGATTTGTCTCCTCCAAGAAATTTATTCAACCGACCAAGTAATTCAGTACCTTCCTCCATAATAGTAAGGTCTGCAGCAAAATCGGTATCAAAAACATGGTCAAAACCAAGACGCTTTAAAGATGAAACCAGTTTCCCGGTAACCAATGTCCCCGGTTCCATTCCAAATTCTTCACCCAATGCAGCTCTGACGGCAGGTGCTGTTTGAACAATCACGGTTTTTTCAGGATCGGATAATGCCCTGATTACTTTGGCTGTTTCATCCACCTCGGTCAGGGCTCCTGTTGGGCAAACGGCAACGCATTGCCCACAATAGGTGCAAACTGAATGATCGAGGTTCATTTCAAAAGCCGGGGCAACAACTGAATTAAATCCACGGTTGATTGCAGAAAGCACTCCAACCGTCTGCACTTCGTTACACATCATTTCACAACGGCGGCACATAATACATTTATCGACATCGCGAATGATGGCAGGTGAAGTATCTTCGCGGTATGTCGATTGTTCACCCTGGTAATGTATTTCACGAATTCCCAGATTATGAGCCATATCCTGCAATTCACAGTTTCCCGATTTTGCACAGACAAGGCAATCGAAAGGATGGTCGGAAAGGATCAGTTCAACAACCGTCCTTCGGGCATTAATAACACGCATATTATGCGTATTTATTACCATGCCGTCCTGAACTTCGGTGCAACATGCAGGAGCAAGGTTTTTTCTCCCCTCCACTTCAACCACACAAACACGGCAACCTCCGGGACGGTTTTCAATATTCAGATCGTCCAGTTTCATGTGACATAAAGTGGGTATTTGTACACCCATTCCTTTTGCAGCTTCCAGTATGGTAATTCCTTTATTTACTACAAGCTGTTTTTTGTCTATCGTAAGATTTACTGTTTCCATTATAAATTTATTTTGAGTTTAGGCCAGTTTTACTGCATCAAATTTACACTTCTCGTAACACACCCCACACTTGATACACAATGCCTGGTCGATAAAATGTGGAGCCCGTCGTTCGCCGGTTATTGCTCCAACCGGGCAATTCCTGAAACATAAGGTACAACCTGTACAATTTTCCTCGTTAATGGTGTATTTTAACATTGCTTTACACTGACCGGCAGGACACTTCCCGTCTTTTACATGTGCCAGGTATTCATCCCTGAAATTCAGGATTGTTGAAAGCACAGGATTTGGAGAACTTTGCCCTAATCCGCATAAAGAAGTATCTTTAATTACATGACTTAATTCCTGCAATCGTTCAATATCTTCTTCTTTCCCTTTTCCTTGTGTAATTTTATCAAGTATCTCATGTAATCGTTTGTTTCCTATTCTGCAGGGAGAACACTTCCCGCATGATTCTTCCAAAGTAAATTCAAGGTAGAATTTGGCAATTGAAACCATACAATCATCCTCATCCATTACGATCATACCACCTGAGCCCATCATTGAACCGGCAGCAATCAGGTTATCGTAATCAATAGGAGTATCCAGAAATTTTTTGGTCAGGCAGCCTCCTGACGGGCCACCGGTCTGTACAGATTTGAATTCCTTGCCATCCTTAATTCCACCTCCGATTTCATAAATCACTTCACGGAGTGTGGTTCCCATTGGAACTTCGATTAATCCAACATTGTTGATTTTTCCTGCAAGGGCAAAAACCTTGGTGCCTTTTGATTTTTCTGTACCTATTTTATTAAACCACGAAGCTCCTTTATTTATAATTACCGGAACGTTTGCAAAGGTTTCCACATTATTCACATTGGTAGGTTTTTTCATATACCCTTCCTGCGATGGAAACGGAGGTTTAAAAGTTGGTTCCCCCCTTAATCCTTCCATTGAATGGATCAGGGCTGTTTCTTCACCACAAACAAAAGCTCCGGCTCCGTAACGCAACTCAATATCAAAATTAAATTCAGTACCAAAAATATTTTTGCCAAGCAAACCCGATTCACGCGCCTGTTTGATAGCAATTTTTAACCTTTCTATTGCGAGCGGATACTCAGCACGGATGTAAACTACTCCTTCATCGGCGCCGATACAATAACCACAAATTGCCATTGCTTCGATAACTGAATGTGGGTCACCTTCAAGGATCGACCGATCCATAAAAGCTCCCGGATCACCTTCATCGGCATTACAAACCACGTATTTTTTATCGGAAACCGATTTGGCAGTTAACTCCCATTTTAAACCGGTTGGGAACCCACCGCCACCACGGCCTCTTAAACCGGATTCTTTTATTTCACCAATCACCTCAGCAGGTGTTTTTTCAGTAAGGCATGTTGCAAGAGCCAGGTAACCATCGCGGGCTATGTACTCTTCGATCCTTTCAGGATTTATAAATCCACAATTCCGGAGTGCAATCCTTAATTGTTTTTTATAAAAATCCATTCCTTTTGTTGCCGGAACAGATTCCTTTGTTTTCGGATCCTTATATAACAATCTTTCAACAGGCCTTCCTTTAATAAAGTGCTCCATAACTATTTCTTCAATATCGGAAGGTGTAACTCTGACATAAAAGGTATTATCGGGAAGAATTTTCACAATTGGCCCCTGCTCACAAAATCCAAAGCACCCGGTCATTATAACCTGTACTTCATCTTCGAGGCTTTTTTCCTCCAGAATGTTTTTAAACCTTGCCTGAATATTTGCCGACTCGGCAGCTTTACAGCCCGTTCCACCGCAAATCAGGACATTCATTTTGTAATTCGACATAATAGGTCAATATAATTTGATGGTTTTTTAATCGTCAATTGTTTTAAAACTCAGTGGGATGATACCGTCAATTAGTTCTCCCTGAACAATATATTTTTCAATAATTTCTTCGGCTTTCTTTTTATTGACATACCCGAAAACAACGGGCTCTTTCCCCGGCAAAATCACTTCAACGGTTGGTTCGGCATAACAATATCCCATACAACCTGTTTGAGTAACTATTGCATCAATAGCCTGGTGTTCGGTTTCTTCAATAAAATAATTCATGGTTTCACGAGCACCCGAAGCTATACCACAGGTAGCCATACCCACTTTTATCTGAACCATTTGTTCAGGATGGTCGCTGTTTTCCCTTATTTTAATCTGCGACTGAACTTCTTCCCTGATCCTTTTCAGGTCGGATAGTGATGTTATTTTTCCCATAATAAATCTGTTAATATTAAAGGTTATTTTTCTGCTTCTATTTTATTCAAATTATTTTCTATTAATTCGGATATTCCCTGCCTGATGTTTCTGTTGAAAACTACATTGCCGCCAAGCGTATCCCTGATTTCACTGCTTGAGATTTCGAATGTTCCCTGGTCCGTTTTATAGCTGAACTTCAACATTAAATTTTCATTACCAATCATCAATAATATAAAAGTATCTGCCAGTTCACCTGCCGGAGGACGGTCGAAATGCGACCTTCCAAAAGTTGCTTTTACCAATGTGCCTTTCCCTGGTTGACTTTCGATTTTTATTTTTCCATTGCTCGCCTCTGCATTTTGTTTCAGAAGTGCCAGTCCCATACCGACTTTTCTTGTTTTTCTTGATGTAAAAAAAGGATCTTCTGCTTTTTTTAAAGTTTGTACATCCATCCCTTTTCCATTATCGGAAACCGTTATTTTATAAATATCGGAATATTTATTTTCTTCTATCATGACTTCAATCAATGTAGATTCAGCCCTGATTGAATTCTGACATATGTCAAGAATATGGTCCGCAATAGTCTTCATAGAATCCTCACATAACGTCCTCTCTTTTTTCCCAGAGCCATTTTTATTTCGCTGAAACTGATCTCCTCGATAAAAAACTCAGAAAACCCACTACCTATTATTTCAGGTTGATGAGCATCGGAATTTTTAATGAGTGCTATTTCCTCCTGAATATTAAATCTCTCCCTTACAGAATCGACACTTGCATTCCTTGTTATTCCAAGTGCCTCGAAATTCAGGTCGGGTGGAATAAAGCCAAGTTGGCTGAAAATACCGTTTGAAAAACGATCGACATGAGCCGGTATAAAAATCCCGTTTAATTCATGCACTTTTTCTTCAATTTTTTTAATTCCAGAATTGAGAGCAACAATAAGTAAACGCTCTTCAATTTCCAGGATATTTTCATGTTCATCGACAATTACCTGGTAACCAAACCTGTTAACATCGTTTTGTATAACGGGCAGGTACCTGTCAATAAATTTCTGCATTTCAGAAAGGCTGTCAATATCTTCAAAGAACGCCAGGCAATGAACCTCTTCCCTTGTGGTAATTTCAACACCACTTAAAACAAAAAGCCCTTTTTTATATCCCAGCTTTTTTACCAGTTCGCAATGTTTTGTAGAATTATGGTCGGTAATACCAATAATATCAATTTGCTTATTAACCGCTTCTTCCACAATCCTTCCCGGGCTCATTTCAAGGCTGGCACAGGGCGATAAAACTGTATGAATATGTAAATCGGCCCTGAAAAAATCCATCACTTTTTTAATATCTGATACAGTTGCCCGCTTATTTCAAATGTATCCGACGAAGTCCCCAAAACGGGGATTTTTTCTTCGTTGCTGTGCTTTATGGTTTCATTGTCGGGTTGTAAATTTTTTACCAGGATAACTGCTGCCAAATCCTTTAAAGAAGCTATGGCCAGTACATTCCGGTGTGTTTGTAATGTTATCCAAACCTGACTTGCAGAGGCATGCCCCATAACATCACTTAGCAGGTCGGAAACATAACCCCCACTCACTTTATTTCCAAGCCCTTCATTACCCGAAAATACAACCAAACCTAACTGCTCGACCAACTCCGATACTTTCATCGATAT
>JAFGBL010000076.1 GCA_016933115.1 Bacteroidales bacterium
ATGAATCGATTTTGGATGACCTGGTGAAGGAAGCTTATGAAAGAATGAATTACGACCTCAGGGCCAGTCATATCCTGGTTATGGTCAATCCGGATGCCATGCCCGAAGATACGCTGAAAGCCTACATGAAAATACTCGATGCAAAAAACAGGATTGATTCCGGTGAGGATTTTGGGCTGGTTGCAGCAGAAATTTCTGAGGATCCTTCAGCGCGCGACAGGGAATCACAGCGAAACAATACCACAATCCCGGGAAACAAAGGTGATCTGGGATACTTTACAGCATTCGATATGGTTTACCAATTCGAAACCGGGGCTTATAATTTGAAAGTGGGTAATGTATCCATGCCGGTTCGGACCAACTTCGGCTACCACCTCATCAAACTCACCGACCGCATTCCTGCCCAGGGCGAGATTGAAGCAGCACACCTGTACCTGAAAATGACCGAAAACGCAACAAAAGATGATTCTGCATATATCAAAAGCCGGATCGATTCACTTTATCAACGGATCGGGCAAGGTGAAAAATTTGAAGATCTGGTAAATAAATATTCGGACGACAAAGGTTCGGCCAGCCGTGGCGGCTTGCTTCCCAAGTTCAGGGTGAACAGGATGGTTCCCGAATTTATCCGGGCGATCAGCCAATTGAACGATTCAGGTGAAATCTCAAAACCGGTTTTAACATCTTATGGCTGGCACATTATTAAGTTGCATTCCAAATCGGGGATCAAACCATTCGACGAAATGAAGGAGGAACTGGAAAAAAGGATCAAAAAGGACAGCCGTTCGCAAAAGAGCAGGGAAGTGATCATCAGGGATATACAGAAGGAATATAACTTCCGTGCCAACAATGATGCGCTGGGAAAAATCTATGAGCTGGTCGATTCTGCCATTTATGAAGGAAAATGGACGGTACCCTCCGGTGTTGACCTGAATGAAGCGGTATTTAGATTGGGCGATAAAAGTTATACCCAGGCCGATTTTGCCGCTTTCATCGCACAAAAACAAAATATCGGCAAGGATGAAAGTAAATATGAGTTTATCAATAAAAAATTCAAAGAATATGTAGATGATAAATGCCTGGAATATGAGGATAGCAGGCTGGAGGATAAATATCCCGAATTCAAGGCAATTGTTACAGAATACAGGGATGGAATATTACTTTTTGAACTTACGAATAAAAAAGTTTGGTCATATGCCACCGAAGACACTGCCGGTTTAAAAAATTATTATGAACTGCACAAAAAGGATTTTATGTGGGATCAGCGGCTGGATGCTTCCATTTATACCGTTAACGATACATCTTACGTTTCATCTGTGAGGGATATGCTGAAAAATGGAATGACGGATGATCAGGTTCTGAAAGAAATTCACAATGATTCCTTGAAGATTGTTAATGTAGAGCATAAGAAATTCGAACGCGAGGATAACGATCTGATCGACTCCATCAAATGGAAAAAGGGCATCACCGATAATGTTGTAAAAGGCAACAAAATAGTGTTTGTTGTGGTTCATGATAAGATTGCTCCGGAGCCCAAATCATTTAACGAAGCAAGGGGACTGATTACTGCCGGCTACCAGGAGTATCTGGAAGACGAATGGATCAAACAGCTAAGGAACAAATACCCGGTTGTAATCAATGAAGAGGTGCTTTCATCTCTGACCAATGAATAAGGTGTTAAATTTGAAAAAATTAATTTTTGCAGTTTTTCTTTTTCTTACGGCTTGCCTTGGTAATTCGAACGATGGTTCAAACAATGTGCTTGCCCGGGTGCATAATGATTACCTTTACCAATCGGAAATAAAAAACCTTGTTTTACCGGGAACCAATGCCAGGGATAGTATGGCAGTGGTGCAGAACTACATCAACAACTGGATTTTGCAAAAACTGATACTCTATAAGGCAGAATCCAACCTGCATGAGGAAGACAAACAGTTCAAAAAGCAGCTTGAAGACTACAGGAATTCATTGGTAATTTATACCTATGAATCAAAACTGGTGAGCCAGTACCTGGATACGGTTGTGAGTGATGAAGAGATCGAATCGTATTATAATGACAATCTGGGTAATTTTCAATTGAAGGACAACATTGTCAAAACCTATTATGCGCGTTTTGAATCCGAATTGCCGGAGATCAGGAAAATAAGGGGGTTTTTTTACTCCGATTCACCGGAATACCGTGATTCACTGGATGTTTATATCGAAAAATATTCCAATCTGTATTATTTGAATGACGAAGTTTGGATATTGTTCATGGATCTGTTGCGCTATGTTCCGATCCAAACTTACAATGAAGAAGCCTATTTGCAAAACCACCGCAAAATTGAAATTGTTGAGGAACCTTATCTCTACCTGGTGAATATTGTCGATTTTAAAATCAAAGAAGGCGTCTCACCATTGAGTTTCGAAAAGGAAAATATCAGGCAAATTATCCTCAATAAGCGAAAACTGAGTATCATCAATCAAATGCGGGACGAAGTTTTTGAATCGGGGTTGAGAAACAATGATTTTGAAATTTATTAATGCTTCAATAATATTTTAAACCGATGACGGTTATTTAAGCAACCACTATCTAACAAAAAACCTAAGAATTGTGTGAATAAAAAGAATATAATGAAAATAAAACTTAGCATATTATCGGCGCTGTTACTTTGCCTGGCTTTCCGGCCCGGTGTGTCGCAAGATATTAAGGATGAAGGGATCGTTCTCGACCAGGTGATTGCGGTGGTAGGTGGAAATATCATTTTGCAATCCGACCTGGATGCGCAGTACATTCAGTATAAAATGCAGGAAGGAGCTACCGGTGAAGAACATGAGATCAAATGTGCCATGCTGGAATCGATGCTTTTTCAAAAACTCATGCTTACACAAGCTGAACTTGATAGCGTAACGGTTTCCGACGGGCAGGTGGAAGCCGAAATGGACCGCCGTTTAAGGCATTATATTTCATTATTCGGCTCACAGGAAAAATTTGAAGAGTTCTATCAAAAATCAACCCTCGAATTCAAGGATGAATTGAGAGAACAGGTTCAGGATATGATGCTGGTGGAGAAAGTACAAATGTCAATTACTGAAAATTTAAACATCACACCTACCGAAGTAAAGAACTTTTACAAGGAAATGCCACTGGATAGTATTCCATTTATCAATTCGGAGGTTGAAATGTCGCAAATCGTCAAAATGCCACCGATCAATGAAGAAGAAATCCAGCGGGTTAAAAACAAATTGCAGGAACTCCGGTACCGGGTGATGAATGGTGAGAGTTTCGCTACTTTGGCCATCCTTTATTCGGAGGATCCCGGCTCCGCAAAAAAAGGAGGAGAGCTCGGATTATATGGCAGGGGTGAAATGTATCCAGAATTTGAAGCAGCGTCTTTTGCGCTCAAAGGTGACGAAGTTTCGGATATTGTTAAAACTGATGCCGGTTACCACATCATTCAGCTCATCGAGCGCAGGGGCGAATATATCAATGTGAGGCATATCCTCATCCGGCCTAAGGTTTCTCCCATGGACCTGGTCAAGGCCAAACTGGAGCTTGATAGTATTGCGAACCTCATTGAAAAAGGAACTTATTCATTTGAAGAGGCGGTGCAAAAATTCTCCGATGACCCGAGCAAAAACAATGGCGGTTTGGTATTGAATCCAATGACCGGGACTTCTCTTTTCGAATCGGACCAATTGGATCCGAAAGTATTTTTTGTTATCGATAAACTGAGTGAGGGTGATATTTCAGCCCCTGTGCAGTTTCAAACACAGGAAGGCAAGGATGCCTACCGGATTCTTTTCCTGCGCAAACGGACAGAACCCCATAAAGCCAACCTGAAAGATGATTACGACCGGATCCAGGAGTGGGCCCTTGAAAATAAAAAACAGGAGACGATAACAAAATGGGTGAAGGATAAATCAAAAAATACCTATGTAAAAGTGAATGATGATTTTGAAAATTGTGATTTTGTGAATAAATGGGAAAATTAATTGATTGTTGAAAGAATAAACTTACCATGGACAAATATAAATCGGATGTAGAAGCCATTGATGCCTTTGTAGAAAATTACCATTTACTCAGAAAGGAAATTGCCAAAGTGATAGTAGGACAGGAGCGGGTGGTGCAGGATGTGCTCATTGCCATTTTCAGCAAGGGGCACGGCCTATTGGTCGGAGTTCCCGGATTGGCAAAGACCTTACTCGTCAATACCATTTCCAAAGTATTGGGTTTGACTTATAGCCGCATTCAATTTACACCCGACCTGATGCCTTCCGATATTGTGGGAACTGAAATACTGGATGAAAACAGGCACTTCAGGTTTATCAAGGGACCGGTTTTTGCCAACATCATCCTGGCCGATGAGATCAACCGTACCCCGCCGAAAACTCAATCGGCATTGCTTGAGGCCATGCAGGAAAAAGGTGTAACTGTTGCCGGTCAGAGATATATTTTGGAGGAACCGTTTTTTGTTTTGGCAACTCAAAATCCGATTGAGCAGGAAGGAACCTACCCACTGCCTGAAGCTCAGCTCGATCGCTTCATGTTCAATATCTGGCTTGATTATCCTTCATTTGAAGAGGAAATCAATGTGGTCAAAACAACAACCTCCGGGTTCAATCCGACCCCACAGGTAATATTGCGAGCGGATGAAATACTTTTTTTTCAGAACCTGATCAGGAAAATTCCTGTTGCTGACAACGTATTTAATTATGCCGTACAGCTTGTTGCTAAGACCCGCCCGAATGCCAACGGATCGCATCAGTTGGCCACCGATTACCTTACCTGGGGAGCAGGCCCCAGAGCCTCTCAGTACCTGATCATCGGAGCGAAATGCCATGGTGCTCTGCACGGGAAATATTCTCCCGATATCGAGGATGTGCAGGCGGTGGCCAATACGGTACTCCGGCACCGGATCATACGCAACTACAAGGCTGAAGCGGAAGGGATCAGTGTTGAGCATATCATCGGACAGCTTTTAAAATGATCAAATCAGTCTCCCGCATTTTCTAATGTGTAATTTGGGATAAACCATATCTGCTTCAAGCGTCCCGCTTGAAGATTGTTTACTGTTAATTCTATGAAAACTTCATGGCGCCAGCGTCCGCTTGTATGCCGACAGGGCAGAGGCTGCCGTAAGAGCGGGTTGAGGGATCGAAGGGGACATCGTTGAGCTTATCGTTCGATGAAATGATCTTCATCTTTTTGTCCCTCCGGCAACGCAATGCGAAGCCATCTTTTCCTTTATTTCATTCATTGGGATTATGAATTGTTTGATAGGATAAAAATTTTTTCATATTCTGAATGATGTGAGAATTTATTTAAATCAGTGAGACTGATATTTCAGAAACGATAGTGAACTGAAATAACAAAGTCGAACTCCTGCCCGCCAAAACTGTCAGTGCAGGCAGGGATCCCGATAACGCAGTGTAGCGGGATCTCAGGGTCATATTCCCCGCTGATTTTCTCAGGCGTTAACATGAGCGATCAATTTTAGTTACTCATTTTTACAGGGTAATTTTTTTACATAACGATAACTTTATTTATCTTAGCCTTCAAAACAAGACGGATGTTAACGAACCCGGCAAAACCGATACCCGTTTTTTTAAACGTTTAACGAAATTGAAATGCTTACAAACGGC
>JAFGBL010000077.1 GCA_016933115.1 Bacteroidales bacterium
CTAACAGATTATTCTCGTGTGAAATTAAAGATTAGTGCATTAAAATTCAGAATTATTTCACTTCAGCACATCAAAATAAAATGTTGCCGAAATCGGGAATATGGGGCGGTGAATTAATTAATGCTCCCGGAAAGGTTATAAAAACAGAAAGCCCGGATCAAATCCGGGCTTTAGGTCTTAATTGAATATATAACTAATTTAAGCCAATTTCACATCTACCGCATTTAAGCCTTTTTTCCCTTCTTTGAGCTCATAAGTTACTTCATCATCACTTTTGATTGAATCAATTAATCCGGAAACGTGTACAAAATAGTCTTTGCCACTTTCGTCATCAATAATAAATCCGAATCCTTTGGATTCATTAAAGAATTTTACTTTGCCTGTTTTCATTGTAATATAAAAGTTAAAATTTAAAATTGTTTGCAAAGATAATCTAAAAAATTGTCATACCCTGCTATTTTTTGAATAATAAATTTTTAAAGCTTCCTATAACAGGGGTCTGCGGATTTTATCCCTGAGGATTTGATACATGTATTTTACAATTCAATACATCCATTCCACGGTTCGATTCCTTTCACTTTTTTTAAACCATGGTTATACTTTATTTTGCTTGCACATTTAAACAATTTAAACCATGAAAACTATTTGTTCAAACCCAAAATACGGGTTTCTAACCATTTCTTTAATTTTAATTACTGTTATGGGAATAGGTCAGACTTTTTCCTATAACTCGGATGCCGACAACGGAAAACGGCAATACAGATACTCTGATTCGTTTACCGACTACGAAGTTCAGGTGAAAGGAGATATTGCGGTGAGCGATGATGACAAGCGGATCACAAGTATTTCGCCCGGCGGTTACCTGAAGATCAGTAAAAAGACCTTTGGCAACAACAGGTCGATCATCATCGAAAGCGATGCCTCCGGTCAGTTGAACTATAAATATTATGAAGGAAGAAATGAAGTACCCTATGACCCTGAAGGGAAAAAATGGTTGAGTGAAGTTTTGCTGGATGTCATCAGGATCACTGGAATTGATGCTGAAGGCCGGACAAAAAGAATCTACAATCAGCTTGGCATACACGGATTTTTAGGTGAAATGGATGAAATTAGTTCCAACTCCGTAATGTCTCTTTATTTCGAAGCCCTTCTCGATAATTTTAAATTGGCCGAAAACGAAATCAACCTAACCGGTTCGGCCATTGCCGACAAGATGTCGTCCAATTCCGAAAGAGGAGAGTTATTCCGCGAATACAGCGATATTTTTATGTCGACCAATCAAACCACAACCGTCTATTTCAATAATGTATCAAAACTTTCTTCCAATTCTGAGCGGGGCTCTGTGCTCAGGAAGATTTCAAAGGAAATTGATTTCAACGACCCGCAGGTGACCGAAGCATATTTCGGCTGTATCGATAGACTGTCGAGCAACTCCGAGGCCGGAAGTGTGATGAGATACGTGGAACAGACTCAAAATTTAAGCGAAAATGCCTATTGCCGTTTGCTGATGAGTGTGAATAAGCTGAGCTCTAATACCGAGATGGGAGCGGTATTGCGTTCGCTGGATAAACTGAACCTGAGCAATCCTGAGATACTATCGGCATATTTTGATGCCATCGACCAAATGAGCAGCAATACCGAGGCAGGTAACACCATGCGTTCGCTCATCAGGAACTATACCATGAATGATGAAATCTATGTCAGGCTTCTGGGCAGTGTAAAAAAATTGTCGAGCAACACCGAAATGGGAAGTGTTTTAAGATCGATCGATCGACTGAATTTGGAAAACGATCGGGTGAATGAAGCATACTTCCTCGCTGTGAACAGCATGTCGAGCAATACGGAAGCCGGAAGTGTATTGCGCTATGCCATTAAAAATTTTAATTTGAACATGGATTCCTGGAATAAGATGTTTATTGCGGTCAGTAAGCTTTCTTCCAGTACCGAAATGTCGATTGTGATGCAGGATGCCATTGGCAAAATGCCATTTGTTAAACCGGTTATTGATGCCTTTTATGATGCGGCTGACCATATCGTTAGCAACACGGAAAAAAGCAGGGTATTGCAGGAGATGGTTGAGAACCAGAAGCTGGATAAATATGCTACCATCGGGCTGATCGAATGTGCCGGCAGAATGACATCCAATACTGAAAAATCAGTCGTCTTGCGAAAAGTGGCCGATACTCCTTTCATCGCCGATACCGAAGTGAAGGATGCGTATGTGGCTGCGGCCAAAACCATTTCTACCGATTCGGAATACCGGAGGGTAATCGATAAACTGGTTCAATAAAATAACTTCAGTACCGGGCTTGTTATAAGCCTATGAATTTGTTTTGTAAATTCGTAAATCCAATCCAGGAAATTTCAGAAATATGTTCATACAATCGAAATACTTAATTGCCTTGTTTGTATGCTCTTGATTTTGCGAAATATCATAATCAGCACGTTGCTCGTGACCGGGGTGTTTCTTTTCATTTTCTATAGTGAAACAGGCCAGTTTGCAGATATACCAGACTATTGGCCGGCTTACCTCATTGCAGTTGTGTTGGCCATTATTTTAGGAGCATCCATGTACCGGATCAACAAAAAGCTGAATAAGATACTTCCGTGGAATCTAAATCTGACAGGAAGGTTTGCTGCCGAACTGGGTACCGGCCTTTTGCTCATTGCAATTCTTGCCTGGCTTTACCTTCATTTTTATGCCGAAAAATTCCTGATGGCCGGATCGGAAACTTCTTTTTGGCAGGATAACTGGGATGTTGCAGTGAAGTTCGGTATTTTTTCACTGGTTTTATTGTTTGTTTATATATTGATCAATTTTACCATTTTCTCATACAACCGATATTCCGTTTATCAGATTGAAACGATGCGGATGGAGCGGGATCAGATCAACCTCCGTTTCGATGCGCTCAAAAGCCAGCTAAGCCCCCATTTCCTGTTCAATGCGCTCAATACCATTTCGTCGCTTATTTACCAGGATCAAAAGCTGGCCGAAAAATTCATCAGGCAACTGGCCATTTCATTTCAGCATATATTAAAATCAGAAAATAAGCGGTTGGTCAGTTTGCAGGAGGAACTTGCGATCACTAACAGTTTCTTTTTTATGCAAAAAATCAAATACGGCGATTGTATCGAAATGGATATCAGAATTGATGAGGAATTGAAAAAAACCTTTATTCCTCCCCTGGCCCTGCAAATGCTGGTTGAAAATGCGCTCAAGCACAACCTCATCTGTGAGGGCAGGGTATTAAGGATTTCGGTCGCTGATGAAAATCAAAAATTCATTGTTGTCAGCAACAACATGATCCAAAAATCGGAATTGCTGAAGATCGGGAATAACCTGGTCGACCGGCCCCGCAACGGTGAGAGCCATAAAATCGGGTTGGAAAACATCAGGAAAAGGTACAATTACCTTACCGATAAAAATATTGATGTGAAGGTAGATGACCATTTTACGGTAAAACTGCCGGTAATAACAAGAACTTATGGATCGTAAAATATTTTATAACAGCATGGCGTTCAGGCTTTCCGCCCCGGTGCTTGTGGGCGTTGTCATCTACCTGCTGGTATTGATGTTCTTCGATTCGGTAGAGTCGCTGGCCGATAATTTCTTCAGCCGTGAAGTGATGTTTGTGATCGGGCTGACCTTTCTGTTTTTCGAACTTAACAGGCTGGCCATTGTCATGTTGAACTACTTTTATCCTGAATCCGTTTCGATAAAAGGCCGCCTCGTTGCACAATATTTATTATCTTTTTTGGTGACCATAGCAGCAATTTCCAGTGCTTTATGGGCTTATTTCACCATCGTGGAAGGGTTCACAACCATCCGTACCGAACTCATCACCTTTAACGGATTATATATTTTCACCGCCATATTTTATCACCTCTACTACTTCTCGATCATCCTGCTGTCAAGGCAAAATGAAAGCAGGATCCAAAAAGAAAATGCATTAAGGCAAAGCATTGAAGGCGAATACATTTCTTTTAAAAACCAGATAAATCCAGGGTTTCTGTTCGAAACGCTGGAAATCATCATATCGGAATTGCAAGGCAACAAAAAGAAAGCCGATGACCTGATCGATAACCTGGCCAAAACCTACCGCTACATTTTGGATCATAAACAGGACGAACTGGTTCCGCTTAAAAGTGAACTTGAATCGTTGGACCCGGTGGAGAAAATTTTCCAGGCCAAATACCCCGGGCAGTTCAGTATTGAATTGAAAATGAATGATGCAAACCTGAATGGCGTAAACCTGGTTCCCGGTACTTTAAAAATGCTCACTGAGATGGCTCTGACGGATAATATCATCTCCCCTGCCCTTTCTCTATCTTTGAGGATTTCAAAAGATGACCGCAGGTTAATCGTCGAATATCCCGATAACAGAAAACTCAGGATGGATGATCCGCTGCTGGAACGACTGGAAACTTTTAAAAAAACCTATGCTATATATTCGGAAGAAGGGTTGACGGCCGGTTCGGAAAACGGGTACAGGATTTTTAAAGTGCCTTTGATTGAAATTGAAGAAGAATAAAAAATTTGAACATGAAAGTATTGATTGTCGAAGACGAAATACCTGCTGTTGAAAAGCTGGAATCCATGCTGAAAATGTACGATTCTGAGATTGACATTCTGGCCAGGCTGGGTTCGGTGGAAAAAACCGTTAAATGGCTTACCGAACCTGCAAATAACCCCGACCTTATTTTCCTGGACATCCGGCTGACCGATGGGAACAGTTTTGAAATTTTCGACCGGATTGAAGTAAACAAGCCCGTAATTTTTATCACAGCCTACAGTGAGCATGCGATACAGGCTTTTCGGGTAAACAGCATCGATTACCTGCTGAAACCGCTCAATTACGATGATCTTTACCGGAGCATGGAAAAAATAAAAATACTCCGTGAAAACCTCCCGGCAGGCCGTGAAAAACTGCAATATGAAGAACTTAGCCGGGCACTGCTGCAAATGAACAAGGTTTACAAAACCCGCTTCCTTGTCAGGGTTGGCGATCACATCAAATCGGTGAAGGCAGAGAACATCCAGCTTTTTTACGCCGAAGGGCGCACGGTTTACATCATTACTTCAAAGCAAAATAAGTATATCATCGATTTTAAGTTGGAAGACCTTGAAAAAACGCTCGATCCCCAGGTGTTTTTCAGGCCCAACAGGTCTTTTATCGTCAACATCAATGCCATACAGGATGTGGTGGTTTATTCCAACAGCCGCCTGCAGATTTTATTTCATCACGATTTTGAGAAAGAGATCATTGTCAGCCGCGACAAGGTGGCCCAGTTAAAGGTTTGGTTCGAGGGATTGAAGTGATGCAGCCTGTTCCGCTCGGTTGATGTCGAGGATGTCGATGCTCCAGT
Source organism: Bacteroidales bacterium (assembly GCA_016933115.1). Classification (GTDB taxonomy): domain Bacteria; phylum Bacteroidota; class Bacteroidia; order Bacteroidales; family JAADJA01; genus JAADJA01. The sequence continues at coordinate 5,368 of JAFGBL010000077.1, forward strand.
CATGATCCAGTGTAAACACACCACCGATGAACGGATTTAGCATATATCCCCAGGAAGGGTTCTCCCCGGCAAAGCATTCCCAGTATTTATCTTCAAAATAAAATTTGAATTTCTCGTCTTCATAGCGGATCAGGCAGTGGTAAACCCGGTTGGGCCTGATCGTGTCGAGGATTGCCTGCTGCCCCATGCCCTCATTGGGATGAACACCGTTTACGTAGCAATAACTGCCGATCAGAAGCAGGGTATCATCCACACATTTGTAAACCAGGCGGGCCGAAGCGTTATCGTGATGCATCCCCTTGGAAAACCCGCGTATTTTGTTCCATCCGTTTCTTTCCGGCTCATTATAATACCACGAATCATTCGGCCTGAAATAAAATTCGGTTTCGTCAAGGTGATAAATAAATTCCACCGACGGGTAGTAGGAATGGTTGCCTTCTTTGATCCGAATGGTTCTCCACTCATTCGACAAATCGACAAATGTGGCATAGCTGACAAAAAATAATTCAGTCAACGGCAACAGGATAATTACAACCGTCAAAATCCGGATCGTCAATCGCATTTTCACACTCGTTTAACGCAAAGATAAAACAAAGGTTTTGTTGGGAAAAACCTGTAAATTGGCAATAATTATATCATCCCTGCCCTTGTCGACATAATTATTATGTATATATTTGAAGGCGTGTATAAATTTATAAATCTCCCTATTATGAAAACATTTTCACTTTTAATCGCAATGGTATTGATTTTCAGTTTTGTCTCAGGACAGATGAGTAGCATGAACCTTGATCAAAAAGGTAGAATGCCTGATAATTATATTGCCAAGATAGATCTTAAAATTCCTTCCCCAAATACCAAAGCCGGTAGCGAATGGTTCCCTGCAGGACCGTTTGGCGGTGATGTGTTCGACATTGCCGTACATTATGATAATAACGATGTGGTGATAGCTGCAGCCGGAGTTCCCTACATCTCGACCGATGGTGCCCAAAACTGGGATGAGCTTGATGCGTTGATTGTATTGGGCATCAATACCATCGAAACCGTGGAAGCCGGCAGTAACGGCATGTTATATGCAGCCGGCCCTTATAATTATGGTAAGGTTTACCGGTCGCCGGATGGCGGTGTAACCTGGGAACAGAAAATTTTTTCAGTGGCCTCGGGAGGAACCAGTTTTGCCATCGACCCTTCAAACCCGGAAGTTGTTTACATGGGATTGATATCCAATACCAGTGCTTCCCAAAATAAAGTGATCATCAAATCGGAAGATGCAGGTGTCACCTGGTCGGCGTTTGACCTCACCAGCGTGTTGCCTGTAGGTTTTTCTGTAGTCGATGTGGTAATTGATCCCGATGACCCACAGACAATTTTTACGGTTGCCCGTCAAAGTTTCAGTGAAGCCAAATGTGCAGCCAGTTTCGATGGCGGCCTTACATGGGAGGACAAAACCTCCAATCTGCCATTGAACAAGCCATTTAACACGGTAACGATTGCCGGCAATGTAGTGTATGTCGGTGGCGGGCAGCTTTTCGGAGGCAATGTCATGGGGTTGTACAAAAGCACCGATTATGGTAATACATGGCAAAATATTTCAGGCAGTTTTCCAAATAAGGTTACCAATGACATCTTGATTGATCCGGAAAATACCGATCATATGTTTGTTGCTACCGAAGGCGACGGTGTTTATTACAGCCTCAACGGTGGAACTTCATGGAACTACGGGACTTCCGGTGCCGGCAACAACGCTTCGGCAAGAAGCCTGGTCATGCATCCTGAAAATCAGGATAAGATTTTTGCAGGATTTTTAAGCCTGGCAGTTTGCTACACAGAAAACACAGGTGCTTCATGGACCCTCGCCAACCACGGAATTTCGGCCCTGGCACTGAATGATATTGAAATCGATCCAAATAACCCGGAAATTAAACTGGCTGCTTTTGAAGCGGAAAACTCGGGCGGATGTTATCTGTTTGACCCGGTTGAAGGATTGTGGAACCTGATTGAAGGCTTGCCGGGAACGCGGTTTTCCCAGGTGACTATTGGCCCTGACGGTACCATGTATGCCTGGTCCAATGGCCCGACCACTGTGGCTTCCGAAGGGGTATACAAATCCACCGACGGTGGTGAAACCTGGGAAAACACAGGCCCAGATATCGGCAGCGTGTTCGAAACCCAGATTTTCGGGCTGGATGTTTCACAAACCGATCCCGATCTAATCTTTATTGCTGGAAATAATTTCGGAGCCAATGGATGGGAATCCATGATCTATAAAACCACCGACGGAGGCGCCAACTGGGATAACGTTTATATGGGCCCGGTTTACGACAGCTTTAAATTTATTTTCATCGATCCCAATTCGGATAATCAAATAGTTTATGCAGCCTACAGTTCCGATACCCATGGCGGGTTCCTGAAATCGGTTGATGGAGGCGACACCTGGAGCGGCATCAACGTCGGTTTACCGGGTTCAGCCAAATGGGGCGGTGCCATTGTTTGCGATCCGCAAAATTCATCAAGGTTGTATGGTGGAATTGGCGGTTATGGCGGGATCGGAGGAACCGTTTACATTTCCGATGATGCGGGGGATTCCTGGACACAAACCGGAATTTCACTCGGAACCTATTGCAAGATCAGCGATATTCTGGTCAGCCCGCTCAACGGTGAGGATGTATATGCTGCCACCACCCAGGAAGGGGTCTATTTCACTTCCGACGCAGGATTAAGCTGGGATGCGGTTAATGAAGGTTTGCCGGCCACCTATATTACCGGCTTTTCAAAACCTTATGAAGATTTGGATGAAACCTGGGTTTTTTATGCTTCCACTTTTACCGCCAGTGGACATTATGCCGAAATGCATATTCCGGGCACCACGGGATTTGAACAATTATCATCGGTTGCAAATCCCTTTAGAGTTTATCCCAACCCTACAAGTGGAAAAATCTATATTGAAACGGCAGAACAGGCAATAGCCATAAACCAGGTGATCATTTATGATCTGAGTGGAAAACCGGTTTATCAATCGGAACCCAATCAGGGAACAGGTGAAGCATTGAGTATTGATATAGATCTGCAGCCGGGGATATATTTCTGCACTGTTAGTACCCATATTGGGAACATTACTCAAAAGATCACCGTTATCCGGTGATGATAAACGGCCAGGAGTTTAATAATTGTTCAATAGCCGGATTCCCGGTTTTTTGAAACGGAGTTATTTATTTTTACAGGGTAATTTTTTTACATAACGATAACTTTATTTATCTTAGCCTTCAAAACAAGACGGATGTTAACAAACCCGGCAAAACCGATACCCGTTTTTTTAAACGTTTAA
>JAFGBL010000078.1 GCA_016933115.1 Bacteroidales bacterium
AAAAATAATTTTATAAGGATAGGAGAGGATGCAAAAAGCTTCGGTAATAGTGGAAAATATTTTTCAGAATAGGTGGCTTTTGATTGTGAGGTAAAGGTATATTTTACAGATGATATATAATCAATGAACAGGTTGATCGAATAAGATTTCTAAGAGAAATACTAACAGGTCGAATAAAACGGTCAGGAGGATTACTAAATGGCAAAGTTATTTGAAAAAGAATACACAAAACAGGAACTGCTTAAAAAAACCGGGAATCTTTCGCAGGTTGCCGGAATAAAAGAATACATATTTAATTCGGGAAGGGCTAAGGGAGTAGACGCCATTGATGTGAATGCGGGAGATTTGCAGTTCACCGTCTTAAAATCCCGCTGCCTTGATGTCGGCCAGGTTTCGTTTAAAGGGCATCCGTTTGGGTATATTTCTAAATCAGGTTTGCGTGCGCCCCAGTATTTTCATGAGAAAAAAGCGATTGGTTATTTAGATAGTTTCTATGGAGGATTATTAACTACTTGTGGTTTGAATAATATCGGAAATGATTGCACGGTGGATGGCCGGGATTATGGGGTGCATGGGGAGATTGCAAATATACCGGCAGAATTGGTCGCCGTAAAAGAATACTGGGATAAAGACGAGCTTTTCTTCGAAATTTCTGGAATAGTAAGGCACTCGCGATTTTATGCGGAAGATTTGGTGCTGGAAAGAAAGATTTCCACCAGCCTTGGATCCAATAAAATAACAATCACTGACACAATTGAAAATAGAGACTTTAACCGTATTCCGATGATGCTCCTGTATCACATCAATTTGGGATTCCCATTTTTAGATTCACAATCGAAGCTAATTACTCCGAAGTTGAAAAATACGCGTGCCAGAACTCCCTCAGCTGAAAAAGGGATACCGACTTTTAATACATTTATTGAACCGGTGGATGGAATTGAGGAGGAATGTTTTTATCATGAATTTGATACGCCGGATAAGCAGGCAAAAATTACTCTATTCAATCCAAACCTCGGTGAGCATGGGATGGGAGTATATCTGAAATACAGCACGGAACAGCTGCCTGTTTTTATTGAATGGAAAATGATGCGCAGCCGGGAATATGTTTGCGGTTTTGCGCCTGCCACGAATTTTGTTGAAGGAAGGCAAACAGCGCTCGAGACCAATCAATTTAGCACCATTGAACCCATGGAGAAAAAGGAGTTCAAGCTCGAGATCGGCATAACAGAAAAAAGGTAGTTTTAATATGAATATGTGGATGAACTTTATATTCATGTAAACTGAAATTAATTTCAACGTATGTATGATTGTTAAAACAATTCTAGTTACGAGAGGAATTCAAAATGGCGAAATACCTATTAGCACACGATATTGGAACGTCCGGGAATAAAGCAACGCTGTTCACAGTTGATGGCGATATGGTTGAAAGTTCAACCCATCCGTATGAAACAAATTACTTTAATGATTCCTGGGCTGAGCAGAACCCCGATGACTGGTGGAATGCAGTCTGCAGTTCAACAAAACAATTAATTAAAAATATTGACCCGGGGGATATTGTATCCATATCCTTCAGCGGCCAAATGATGGGTTGTTTATGTGTCGACAGGCATGGAATGCCCCATAGAAATTCAATCATCTATTGCGACCAGAGGGCGCAAAAACAGTCAGAGGAATTACTAAAGAAAATATCTTTAGAGGAGTTATATCGAATTTGCGGGCACCGCTTAAGCTCAGTATACGCGCTTGAAAAGCTAATGTGGGTCAGGGATATGCATCCAGAAATCTACAAAGAAACGTACAAGATGCTAAATGCAAAAGACTATATTGTCTTTAAATTGACAGGAGAGTATGCCACTGATCATAGCGATGCATCAGGAACAAACGCTTATGATATTAATAAAAAAGAGTGGTCTGAGGAAATTCTTGATTTTTCAAGTATTGCACCTGAGAAATTACCGGCCATACATGAATCAACCTTTGTAGCCGGTGAAGTGACCAAAGACGCGGCTGAGAAGACAGGATTGAAAAGCGGTACTCCTGTCGTAATTGGCGCGGGTGATGGCAGCGCGGCGGCTGTTGGGGTTGGATGCATTAAGCCGGGATCGGCTTATACTTATCTGGGGTCATCGGCTTGGGTAGGAACCGCGACCGAGGAGCCTTTCCTTGATGAAAAAATGCGCACAATGACCTGGGCACATGCAATTCCTGACCTTTATCATTCCACCGGTTCTATGCAGGCGGCAGGTACATGCTATCAATGGCTGAAGAACGAGATTTGCCAGACCGAAACAAAAGAGTCAAATGACCTGAACAAAAGCCCATATGAGATCATAAACGAAAAAATCGAACAAACCGCTGCCGGGTCAAATGGGATAATATTTTTGCCGTATTTATTAGGTGAGCGATCGCCCCATTGGAATCCAAATGCAAAAGGAGCTTTTGTTGGAATTAAACTGACCAATAAAAGGGAAGATCTTCTCAGGTCAGTTCTTGAAGGTGTGACTTTTAACCTGAATTTGATTGTCGATATTTTTAAATCCGGGATAAAAATTGAGGAAGTGGCATTCAT
>JAFGBL010000079.1 GCA_016933115.1 Bacteroidales bacterium
AAACATACTCAATTTCAAGTAACAATTCCGGAAGGAGGTTGCCAGCATCAGCGTTCCGTTTTATAAAAAATATTTTTAGATCTTTCAATACATTTACCAGGCTTTGAATAGCATTGGAAGCATTGTTATTCCATGGATTGAAAAGGCAATGCAGCGTGTTGATTTCATCCTTTGTTTGTTGGAAATAATCTTTTAGCAGGTTTTCCGGTTTAAAAAATACCCGGTTTGAATTTTTTATTTCATCAATTACGGCTTGAATATTCGGTTCGACATGTTCAAACATCAATCGAATGTATGGATGCTCAAGCAACCTCAGAATATCCCGGTGGTAAATCCTCAAATTGCCAGGATTTCCCTTGGAAAAATTCAGTATATTTTGCTGAAGGTTGAAGGCTGCATCAATCAACCTGAATAAGGGTGTATCCTTCAGTGATAATCCCATCGTGAGGTTAAATTCCTGAACTGAGTCCGGAATCGAGTTGAGAAGCGGTACCATAAGTCTCTCATTATTCAGCACAATGGCAATACTTCCGGCATTTTTATTTGATGCCAGCAAGGCATCCAACAGTTGTCCCGTAATTTTTACCTGACCGATATTTTTAGGGACTCCCAAAACAGTAATCTGTTTTTCTTTAGACTCGAAATTATTTATTGTAGCATTAAATTCGATCGGTTTAATGGTTTTCAAATTTTGCCTCAGAAAAGTACCGGCTTCCTGCATCGGATCATTCAAATAATACTCATCGGAATCCCAAATTACATCAGCTCTGCCTGCATTTTGCAAATACATCATGATCTTTTCTTCAGCAGCAGTCAGGGCATTAAATCCAGCAAATATGATTTTTACCCAGGGAAGGGTTTCTAATAATTTATCCAGTTTTTCGCTTACAATTCTGTATGCCAGGCCCTGGTAAACTTGCTTTTTAAATTCCAACCTGTTTCTTAGCTCCTTGTAGTAAGAATCAAGAGATTGATAAAACCTCAAATACCGGATTTCAAAATCAGTGAGTTTTGTATGTTCCGGGTTCCATAGAGCAATGGCTTTTGCATCAGTAAGATAATTGAATAAATCCCTGTGATCTGCCAGGTACATGTCCACTTCATTAAAGTCGGCAAGCAATACTCCTCCCCACTTTAAAAATTCCTCGAAACCCTGAGCAGAGGCGCCTTCCACTTTCCGGTGAACCTCATAAAGTTCAAGTTGCAGAAAAACAGGATCGATGATGTTATAACCAGAAAGTTCAGTGATAAAATCTTCAACAGAAAAAATGGATGGGGCCCATATCGTTTTACCGGCCAGTTTAGCCAGGTTTTTTTTCAAAAACAATCCCGCCCGGCGGTTGGGAAGTACAACTGCAATTCGGCCCAAATCACTGGAATAATTGCTGAATATGTGGGCTGCGACTTCGTCAAGGAATGTTTGCATTATTATCGACTGTTTGTCCGCAAATTAAATGGCTTTTGACTTAATCAATTGGTGAAAATATAAATTTTATAAATACCGGGGCTAATTATTATGGAGGAACCTGGATGAGGCTTCGTCTAAATTTTCAAGTGAACCTACATCGAGCCAGTTTGTATTGGAATGATCATAAACGCTGATTTTATTTGTTTCGGCCAATCGTAAATAGAGGTCAATAATGGAGAAACGGCCTTCTTCAATAATCAAGGGAAAGATATCAGGGTTAACCCATTGTATTCCACTAAAGGCAAACTCAGTTAAGAGCTCAGTTTTCCTGGCAATTTTCTTTTCACCTGTTTTCGTATTTACCCAGCCACACAGCAAATTGCTGCTGTCGACCAGCAAATACCTGGAAGAATTCCTTCTCATTACTGCAAGTGTTGCGAAAGACCGTTGATTCAGGTGAAAATCTCTCATTTTTATGAGGTCGATATCGCTTATTACATCAACGTTATGCAAAAGGAATGGCTCATCGGTATCGAAAAACCATTGGGCTTTTATCAACCCTCCCCCGGTATCTAGCAATAAATCCGTTTCATCGGAAATTTCAATACGGATACCAAAATATTTTTTTTTTCCAAGATAGGTGATTACTTGATCAGCAAAGTGGTGAACATTGATTATAATTTGGTTGAAACCTGCATTAATTAATCTGTTGATCAATATTTCAAGGAGGGTTTGATCTTTAATTTTCACGAGAGCTTTAGGAGTTGTATCGGTAAGGGGAGTCAACCTCGTTCCCAAGCCGGCTGCAAAAATCATTGCTTTCATGAGGGTTGTTTTAAGTTTTCACAGGTTTACATAAATCCTTTTTCTTTTCTGAAGACAAGCCACAATTGGCACATGAAAACCTATGTTTTTTAATATCTTTTGGCTTATTTTTTTTCTTACAAAGGGTTTTTGACATTTTATCCTAATGATTTACCCATAATAAACAAGATACAAAGTATATGGTTTAATATGCCTGGTCGGTATCATCTTCATCAAAGAAAATTGAGGCATTAATAATCTGATCATTTGCGTTCAATTCCCTTAGCAATTCACCACTTTTTTCTTTTACCTTATGATCAACCTGGTAAAAAACCTCTACATTACTTCCTCCCAGATTTTTCATATTGATCAGCCTTAACTTGCGTACATATTTTTTCAAAATAGCATCAATGGCCTTTTCATTCTCTTCAGAAGTAGTATAAGTTATTTGAAGCAGGTATTCTCTTTTTCTGGGAGCTCCAAAATTAAATGTTACCAGCACAATGGCAATAAAGCTGATGATGATTGTACCCGTCAACGCAATAACATGTAATCCGACACCGGCAGCCATCCCTACCGAAAGGGCGAAAAATATAAATACAATATCCTGTACATCTCTCACAGCCGTTCTAAAACGGATAATCGACATGGCTCCAACCAAGCCAAAAGCCCTTGCGAGATTGTTCCCGATAACCAGAATTACAATGGAAGTTATTAATGTTAGAAGTACCAACGAATTTACATAGGTAACCGAATAGCTGGGTCCTTTGTAAATAAACCTGTAAACGAGGGCAATGATGATCCCGCAAACCAAGGCAGCGCCCAGGTTTGCCATGACATCAAAAACCGTTACAGGGAATAATTCTAAATTCTGAAATTGTTCAAACATAAATTTATACAGTCATAAGTCATCAACCAAATTAATTCCACCTCGACCGCGTAAGCACTGTGGTTTTTGTAAACTGTTTTACTACCCGGTTTGTATCCATAGTTATTACATATTTCGAAGCAGATTGACGCTTTAATCCAAGGCTCGAAATAACAGGATTCATCCATCCCGGAAATATTTTATTGAATTTAACCTCCATAATCAGGCTACCGGACAATGAGCGTGTTAATCCGTTTTCCTCGTATAAATCGTCAATTGCCGGGTACGGCTTTCCCCTCAGGTTTTTATCCAGGGTTATCCTTACGGTTTTATCAAACTTGCTAAGGTAAGCCTCTCTGTCATATACGACCAAAATAACCGGACGCAATGTCTTACTGAAAATCTGGTAAAAAAACCTTTTTGAATTTTCCGTTCCCTGTGGAAGAATATCTGATAATATCTGTCCGTTGATGTTTTTTTCATGGAACATTTCCATTGCATCTTCAAATTTTACCGGAGCCCGGTATTTGATAATAGGCACATCGTATTTACGTTTGATCTCAAGAAATACGATATTTTCGGGCTGACATTCATTGTATCCCCTCAACCGAACTTTCTTTCGGTTTTTGATCCCCTCGATTTTCTCAAAATAAAAATCATACCTGGGCGAGTCAAAATAAATTGATCTGACGGTATATTGGTTGTATCCTTCAACCTCAGCAAATTGGTCTACATCCAGAAAAGGAATAATCATTCTCCTGAGCTGGTCCAATTTATTTTCCGGGACAATATATTTAAATTCATACCTCATTAAATCCTCGGTTGAATTCCTCTTTTCATAAAATTAAACAAAGTGATTTCATCGCAAATAACCCTGCACTGAACAGCCATACCAGGATATACTTTGCTGAGATTGGTGCTTATTTCTGCCCTTGCCATTACCATCTGCTGGTTTGAAAACATATTGATGTTACTCTCTAATTCAACAAAAGTAGCATCAATCTTATCATTATAACCCGGTATCGAAAACCGTATCCCTGAAATTCTGCTAATATACTGAATATTATAAACCTTAACGGGTATCCTGAGTAAAAACTTACTGGTATCGCTAACGGTACAAATCCCGTCAACAACGGTATTGAACTTTAATATTCCATTGATAGGTGACTGGATATAGTACTGTTTTTCCAATTGTTCGAGTTTGTCAATCTCCCGCTGATAAGCTTCAATTTGTTTTTGAATTAAATTAATCGCTTCCGATTTTTGTCCTGATTTTAGCGAATTCAAACCATCCAGTGCAATTTGTACATTGATCTTTGCAAGGTTAATGTTATTTTCCGCTAACTCGAATTCAGCTTTTGAAATGATGCTGTCATTAAATAAAACCTTCTGTCGTTTGAAATTTTTCTCCTCCAAATCCAACTGTTGTTTGGCAAATTCGTATTGTTGCTCAGCTCCCTCAATAAGCTCCTTTTTCTCTCCGGTCAGGTTTACAGCTAAGGATGCTTGTTCAATATCCTTCAGGTTCTTTAACCTGATCAATTCATTTTCAACATAAAATGAATGTATGTATGCAATTGTATCATAGACAGTTACATAGTCGTCGGCCTGTAATTCCGGATTAACAAATACCTCTGCCACATCTCCCCTTTCAAATTTATAGCCCTTTAAATGACTCATGGTATTGGTTTCAAAATCCTTCAACTCACTTACATAACTGTCGTCCGCACCTTTCATTAAATACCATTCCTTTGCCGGATAAATCAATGCAGTTGCCTGAATACTATAATGAACCTTAATAGGAAGGAACAAAATAATAACTAAACAAACCAAAATGATAAGTAATACAACCCTCCTGTTAAACTTCATGATATATATAAAAAATCCACTGTTGATGCAAAAGTATAAAATTGAATTACAGTTCGTACAATTAAATATATGAAATTAATATATTTTAAGACAAACTTTTGTAAACAATCGATGTACGGTTTTTATAAAATTTTGTTTTAGTGGAACATGAATTAAAAATTCGAAAAGGATTGTATGAAATAATGCAAAGCAGTGTTGAAAAAATCTTTTTTCAAAATAATTTTTTGCTACAAATTTCCGGTAAACAAAGGCAATTTTCAGTAATATCATGAATTTTACATACTTCTTTTACATCACTTCAAAATTTCTTGGGAATTCGAAAAATATTGTATTTTTGCAGCGGAGAGTTGGCAGAGTGGTCGATTGCGGCGGTCTTGAAAACCGTTGAGGGTAATACCTCCGGGGGTTCGAATCCCTCACTCTCCGCAAATGCCGGCGAATACCGGCAATTTTTTTTATAATTAATAGAATTTTAACCCCTCGTGAAAACCCAAGAATTGTCTTTGCTTAGATTGAAATTGTAATAATAACCATCCGCGTCAAACAACTTTAGTTCTTCGGGTTTGCTGATCCTGTTTTCAATAATAAACCTCGCCATGCGTCCTCTTGCCTTTTTACCATAAACAGTTAAAAATTTATAGCTGCCATTCTTAAAGTCCAAAAATTGCGGTGTGATAATTTCAGCGTTCAGCTTATTTGTATCAACAGCCATAAAATATTCAACGGAAGCAAGGTTAACAAGGATATTTGAGCCATCCTGTGCCAGATCATTATTTATTGATTCTGTTATTTTAGTCGCCCAATATGTGTACAGGTTTCTATTCCTTCCAACTTTCAATTTAGTTCCCATCTCAAGGCGGTATGGCCGTATCAGGTCAAAAGGCTTTAAAATTCCATGCAATCCTGATAAAATGCGAAGCTTTTCCTGGGCATATTCCAAATCTGAGTTCTTCAGTGTTTCGGAAACCAGGCCATGGTATACCTCACCCTTGAAAGCGAAAATGGCAGGTATTGAATTATTCGGTTCAAATGGCAGATTCCAGCTTTGAAACCGATCATAATTCTCACGGGCCAGCCCGGAATTGATTGACATCAGTTTTACGAGTTTAGCAGGAGAGTATTTTCTCAAAGTTTCCATTATCACGGATGATTCTTCCATGAATTGGGGTATAGTAAAATGTTCAATAACCCGTTTAGCATTGAAATCCAACCGTTTTGAGGGAGATAACAAAATTATCATAACAATAAATTTTACTTTTTTACAATAAAAGATTTTCGAAATAGGTTATTGTATGTGTTACCTTAGTACACTAAACAGCGATGCAAGAGCGGTAAAATTTATTTTTACCGCTCTTGAGTTTTTAAAGCTATTTAAATAATAAAAAAACCACGGGCCTTTTATTCCAATCACCGGGGGATTTTCTCCATTCTGATATTTTTTTGGAAGTTATAATTTCGTCCTTCGCAGTAATATTGCTTGCAATGCATAATGCCGTTTCGCGGGAGCATGCCGAAAGGATAGCTTCCACCATCCGGTTATTGCGGTAAGGGGTTTCGATAAAAATCTGGGTCTGATCCAGTTTATAAATGTTTCGCTCAAGTTCAGTCAATTTCTGAATCCTTTGTTTTTTATCGATAGGAAGATAACCGTGAAAAACAAAATTTTGTCCATTAAAACCCGAGGCTATTAATGCCATGAGTATGGAAGATGGCCCGACCAAAGGAATCACGCGGATTCCGTTTTGATGTGCCAATTTTACCAATTCCGACCCCGGATCGGCAATGCATGGTGATCCTGCTTCGGAAAGCAGTCCTATACTGCTATCATTTATCAGATTCTTCAGGTATGCTCCAATTTCGGTTAAATCGGTGTGCTCATTTAAAATATTGAATTTTACTTCCTCAAATGGTTTTTGATATCCGATTTTTCTTAAAAATCTCCGCGCGGTTTTGAGTTCCTCAACAATAAATTCATTCAGACTGAATATGATTGACCGGTTGTTTTCGGGGAATACTTCACCAATTTCCGAATCTGCCATGAATGTGGGTATAAGATAAAGCTTACCAGACATTGAATTTATATTTTTTCAGGTTAACCAGGGGATTTTGTCCAGGTCCACATTCCCTCCGGAAATAATTATACCAACCCTTTTATTCCTGAAATCCTCAGGATATTCAAGAACTGCAGCTAAAGGAACTGCTGATGACGGTTCGATGATCATTTTCATCCTTTCCCAAACGAGTTTCATTGCCTTCAAAATTCCGGTTTCAGTAACAGTATAAATCCTGTCAACATACTCCTGAATGATTGGAAATGTAAGGGATCCCAGAGAAGTTAATAAGCCATCTGCTATTGTTTTCGGATTGACTGATGGAATTAGTTTACCTTCGACCAAAGACCGAAAAGCATCATCCGCACCTTTGGGTTCAGCACCAAAAATTAAAATTTCTGGTGACATGTAATGAGTTACCAGTGCTGTACCGCTCATCAATCCTCCACCTCCAACAGGTGCCATAATGATGTCAAGGAAACCGGCCTGTTCGAATAATTCCCTGGCTGCTGTGGCCTGGCCGGCAATGATCCGGTAATCATTGTAGGGATGAATTTCCAAAGCGTTTGTTTTTTCTTTTATTTTCAGCAATGAAGATTCACGCGATTGCAAATTGGATTCGCAAAAGGTTATTTCTCCACCATAGTGTTTTACTGCATTAATTTTAACCTTGGAAGAGTTGTTTGGCATGACGATAAAAGCCTTTGTATTTCTTAATCCTGCAGCACGAGCCAAAGCAGCAGCATGATTGCCGGAGGAATGGGTACAAACTCCACGGTTCAGTTCTTCAACTGTCAAAGAAAAAACGGCATTTAAGGCACCCCGGGATTTAAATGCTCCTGCTTTCTGAAAGTTTTCGCATTTAAAAAAAAGCCTTGAGTTCGTGAGTTGATCAATATTTTCGGAAGTAAGAACAGGAGTTCTGTGTATATATTTTTCAATCCGCTTAGAAGCTTTCAATATTGAATCAAGATCCGGAAGCTTTTTCAAATTAAAAGGATTGCAAAGGGTTTTTTAATGTAAAATTTGACTCGACATGCTGTCAGCAATTTTATTACAGGCTTGTTCCATCATCAGGTAAGTTTCCTGACAAGCTTCAAGTTTCCGATAGAAAGGATCGGGAATTGACTCGTTTCTGCCGGGCCTTACCAGGTTCATCAGGAAGTCGATTTTGGCAATATCATTCTCGTTTCGGGCAAAATCAATGGCATTCCTGTACGTGAAAGTATCCATTACAAAAATTTTATCGAAACGGTCAAAATCATCAGAATTGAACAACCTGGCTCTTTTGGAAGAAATATCGATTCCATATTTTTTTGCGGTCATGACAGCCCTGGCTTCCGGTGATTCATTTATATGAAAAGCTTCAAATCCTGCAGAATCTACGGTCGCTTCTATATTGCGATTTTTCAGAATGAGTTTCATCACACCTTCGGCAAGTGGTGATCTGCATAAATTCGAATTACATAAAAACAGGATTTTCATTTTAATTTAACTTTGCTTTATCATAGAATTAGTAACCAATTAATAAACTGGCTAAATTTAGTAAAAATTGCTCACAAAATCAACAAAAGTTGTTTTTATTTACAAGGTGATTTTCTTATCAAGCTCTTCAACGTAATTCCTGAATTGCTTATCCGTTTCAATCAGGTTATTAACGGTTCGACAGGCATGTAAAACCGTTGCATGATCCTTATTGCCACAGTGCAACCCAATGGTTGCAAGTGAGGCCTTGGTTAGCTTTTTAGAGAAATACATGGCCAGTTGCCGGGCCTGGACTATTTCCCTTTTTCTTGTTTTGGAATGAATTGCTTCAAGAGGCAAACCAAAATAATCGCAAACTACTTTTTGAATATAATCGATCGAGATTTCACGTGATGTATTTTTGACGAATTTATCGATCATCTTCTTGGCCAATTCCAGATTTATGGCCTTTTTATTGAGTGAAGATTGGGCAAGGATCGAAATCAGGGCGCCTTCCAATTCCCTGATATTGGTGGTGATACTGTATGCAAGGTACTCGACAACATCCTTTGGCATTTCAACACCATCTTTATACAATTTCTTTTCGATAATGGCAATCCTGGTTTCCAGATCGGGAACCTGAAGATCGGCAGACAAACCCCACTTAAACCTGGATAATAGCCGGGCATTCATGCCTTCCATTTCGACAGGCGGTTTATCTGAAGTAATAATCAGCTGCTTGTTGTTTTGATGGAGGTGATTAAAAATGTGAAAATATACTTCCTGGGTTTTTTCTTTTTTAATTAAAAATTGAATATCGTCTATGATCAGTACATCGATCATCTGGTAAAAGTGCACAAAATCGTTTTGGCTGTTATTTTTAACCGCATCGATATACTGATTTGTAAATTGTTCCGATGTAACGTAAAGCACCGTTTTTTCGGGATAATTATTTTTAACTTCCAATCCGATCGCATGGGCCAAATGTGTTTTACCCAATCCTACATTACTATATATGAGCAAGGGATTAAAAGCTGTTTTACCAGGATTGCTGGCGACGGCAAATCCAGCAGAGCGTGCCAGTCGATTGCAGTCACCTTCAATAAAATTTTCGAAGGAGTAATTTTCGTTCAGCTGTGAATTGACTTTTATTTTTTTCAGGCCAGGTATGATAAAAGGATTTGGTATTTCCTTGGAGGAACCTTTATTCAAATCGATTGGCATGTTAACAGAAGGATTGGAAGTGGCCATTTTATTGGATGCCGGAAACTTGATCGTATAGGGAGGTGCATTATAGGAATGCTCCATGATTATGCTATACTCAAGCCGGCCCTCGACTCCCAGTTCCTTTTTAATAATCTTTTTCAGTAAAGTGATGTAATGTTCTTCCAACCATTCATAAAAAAATTGACTGGGTACTTGAATTGTTAATACATTATCCTCCAATTTTACTGGTTTGATTGGTTCAAACCAGGTTTTAAAACTTTGATGACTAATATTATCTTTTATTACCTCCAGACAGTTCTCCCAAACTGCTTTACAATTTTTTTTCATTCGCAACCAATTGTATTAAGCAATTAACATTCAAATAAAAAGATTAGTTTAATAATTTGTTTTCACTAAACACGATAAGCTACCTGCTAAGTTCATGGAATCGCCAACAAAATTGAATTAAAAAAAGTTTAAAAAAAAATAAATTATCACTTGATTTTCTAAAATATTTGTCGTATCTGAGAACATATAGCGTAACGCTATATTTCAGCATTTAAGCAGTTTGTAAATGTTTTATTTTTAAATTTTTTATTTTGGTAAACTTATTTACAATATTATCAGATTTTTGCTTTCTGATTTCCAGAATTATTTTACAATCCATTGAAAAACTTTGAGTAATTTGTTTCAGGTTTTCTTCCCTTAAGATTTTCATTACTTCTTTCATTTGTTCATACTGAAAATGTATTTCAAAAACATCATGAATTGTTTTGGTAATTATTTCTGCCTTGTCAAGGGCATCATGGGCTGCCGTTTTGTATGCTCCGATCAATCCGCCCACACCCAGCTTTACACCACCAAAGTAGCGAATTACAACAATCAAAATATCGGTCAGGTCTAATGATAGAATTTGGCCGTAAATCGGTTTACCCGCTGTATTTGAGGGTTCACCGTCATCATTCATTCGCCAGGTCGGGTTTTCAATGCCAATCCTGTATGCATATGCATGGTGTCGGGCATCATGATATTTCTTCCTTAATTCTTCAAGCCTGAATTTTACCTCATTGTCAGATGAAACGGGAAATGCAAATGCAATAAACTTACTTCCTTTTTCTTTGTATAATCCTTCTGATGTACCTTTGATCGTTCTGTAGGTATCGTTTCCGGTGATATCCGCTCCAAATGAATCCAAAGACCTAACTTTTAAAAGGGCTAAATTTATAAACAAATTTCTAAACAGACAAAAATAATGGACATTTTTGAAAAATTTAACATTTCAAAGACATTGATTGTAAAAGTATCCACTGTCGAAAGTTGCCTCAAAATAAAAAAGGGATCAACTGGAGGCTGATCCCTCATGGTTATGCTATATAATATTATTTACCTTAAGATATTAAAAACAATCTTTATTTTCGTTTCTTTTCTTCACACATTGGGCATCCAACACAGCGATCATCACCATATTCACTATTTCTGACACACTGGATCCGATTTGCAAAACATGCACCGACTTACTTAATCCATTGATAATGGGCCCGATCACCTCAAATTTACCCATTGTCTGCAATAACTTGTAAGCTATATTTCCTGCTGTTAAGTAAGGGAATATTAATGTATTTGCTTTTGCGCCTACAAGTTTGGAAAATGGGAAAGCTTCTTTCATAATATCCTCATCAAGTGCAACATTCACCTGCATTTCACCATCAACAATCAGATCGGGGTAGTCGCGGTGCAATATACTGACTGCTTCCCTTTGTTTTTGAGGGATATTTCCGTCATTGGAGCCAAAATTGGAATATGAAACAAATGCAATCCTGGGTTGAATTTTAAATTGTTTAATTGCAAAAGCTATCTGAAGAGTAATTTCAACCATATTTTCAACAGTGGGATTTTTATTAACCGTGCAATCCGCCAGGAAGTAAGGCCCCTCTTTGGTATTTATAATGTACATTCCGGAGACAATATTTGCTCCTTCTTTTTTACCGATTATTTCAATGGCAGGGCGTAATGTATCGGGGTAATTGCGTGTCAGGCCTGAGATCATGGCATCGGCATATCCGGTTTCAACCAACATAGGGCTGAAATAATTCCGGTGAAGCATTACGTCCTGGGCGGAGGTAAGGGTTACTCCTTTTCTCTGTCTTTTATGCCAATATAATTCGGCAAATTTTATCCGGTTTTGTTTTTCTTCCTTAGATTTTGGATCCTTTATTTCAACACCGTCCAGTTCTAATTCATTTTCCCTGATTAATTTGCGAATCATCTCCTTATTTCCCAAAAGAATTGGAATAGCTAAATTTTCATTCATCACAATTTCGGCTGCTTTCAGCATTTTATAGTTTTCGGCCTCTGCAAAAACTACCCGTTTCGGATCCCTTTTGGCGGTAGATTTTATTTGCCTGATAAGCGGATTGCTGATACCTAAACGTTTGATCAATTCTTCATTGTATTTATCCCAGTCGGTAATCGGTTTGCGGGCAACACCACTTTCCATTGCTGCTTTGGCAACTGCAGGGGCTACATTCACAATTAACCTGGGATCAGTTGGTTTGGGT
Organism: Bacteroidales bacterium; assembly: GCA_016933115.1. GTDB lineage: Bacteria > Bacteroidota > Bacteroidia > Bacteroidales > JAADJA01 > JAADJA01. The sequence continues at coordinate 12,229 of JAFGBL010000079.1, forward strand.
ATGATATAGTCCTTACCGAATTTCAGGTTGGTTGTATGGAAAGCAACATTCACCTCCTCTGGTACCGGTAGTTTGGCCAATTCAGCAAGCGCCTTTGATGCGGCCAGCTTCATTTCATCATTAATGGCTGTGGATCTGACATCCAGTGCTCCCCTGAAAATAAAAGGGAATCCAAGCACATTGTTGATTTGATTTGGATAATCGGATCGTCCGGTGGCCATGATAATATCATCCCTTACACTGAAAGCCTCTTCAGGTAAAATTTCAGGTACAGGGTTGGCAAGTGCAAAAATGATAGGATCTGGAGCCATTTTAACCAATAACTCCTTTTTAAGTGCACCAGCAGCCGATAATCCCAAAAACATATCTGCCCCTTCAATGGCCTCTTCCAGAGTATGAACGGGTTTATCCGTTACAAACTCCATTTTGATCGGATTCAAATCCTTCCGGTCCTTATGGATAACACCCTTGCTGTCGAGCATGATAATATTTTTTGGGTTTACACCCAATTTTATATAGAGCCTGGTACAAGATACTGCTGAGGCTCCGGCCCCATTCACAACAATTTTGATCTTATCGATTTGTTTTCCGTTGATTTCGAGGGCATTCAGCAAACCGGCAGACGTGATGATAGCCGTTCCATGCTGGTCATCATGCATTACCGGAATATCAAGTGCCTCTTTGATACGGTCCTCGATTTCAAAGCATTCGGGAGCTTTAATGTCTTCCAGGTTAATGCCTCCAAAGGTGGGTGCAATGGCAACAACGGTTTCAACAAACTTATCAATGTTCTTTTCATTGACTTCGATGTCGAACACGTCAATATCTGCAAATACTTTAAACAGTAATCCCTTTCCTTCCATAACGGGTTTTCCCGCTTCCGGCCCAATATCGCCAAGGCCGAGCACCGCAGTACCGTTTGAAATAACCGCTACCAAATTACCTTTAATAGTGTATTTATAAACATCATCCCGATTATCTTTAATTGCCAGGCAGGGATCGGCAACTCCCGGTGTATAGGCAAGTGACAAATCGCGTTGGGTGGAATATGGTTTCGAAGGAATCACCTCAAGTTTACCAGGCCGTCCTTTGGCATGGTATTCAAATGCATCTTTTCTGAACAGCGTATCCATTGCATAAATGTTTAATTGTGATTTAATTAACAAATGCGCAAATCTAGTCATTTTGTTCAGGATATCATTATAATTTTTAAGAATTTTATATAATTCAAATTGTTTACAAATAATTGGAATGTCAAAATATACTTTTGATTAAATTCCTAAATTAGCGGCCAACTTCTCTGATAAGAAATTCGAATTTGGAAGATTGATTTATGTACAATTACATTGAGGGTAAACTGGTTGAAAAAAATCCTGCTTTTGTGGTTATCGATTGCCAGGGAGTTGGATACATTTTAAACATTTCATTAAACACCTATTCCCAGGTTAAGGATTTGGATCGGTGTAGAATCTATGTCCATTTAGCCATAAAAAACGAAGCAACGACCCCGGTAGGATTTGTCATGTTTGGCTTTGCCGAAGAACACGAGCGGCAATTGTTTCGCCACCTGATTTCCGTTTCAGGTATTGGAAACAACACTGCTATGCTTATGTTATCTTCACTATCACCGGGCCAATTGGTGGATGCCATTCTAACCAATAATGCGGGACTGCTTCAATCCGTCAAGGGAATCGGCGCCAAATCGGCCCAAAGGATTGTTATTGACCTGAAAGATAAATTTGAAAAAGGAAAACTTCCGCAGGAAATTGTATCCGGCGGACACAATACGAATAAAGAAGAAGCGTTATCTGGTTTAACTGTGTTGGGATTCCATAAAGCAGCAGCAGAAAAAGCTTTGAAAAAAATCATGGATCAGCAGGGATATGATCTACCGATTGAAATATTGATTAAGGAAGCGTTAAAAATACTATAAACCTTTTGCAGGCTAACTGAATGCTTTGAAAGACTGATAAAAATTAAAAATAGAGGTTTTTCAAAGTTTTTTGATTTTAGAAAAGACTTTTTATTTGGAGCGGTATTTAAGATATAGTTTGGTGTTGACTGTTGTGATTATTGCTATCTACTCCGGGAGGAGTTATAGCAGTAAGATCACGAAATCTACCGATAACCATCATACCATTGATAAATTTCTGTACCCTCCCGATTCAATTCCTGGGAATGACAGCACAAAGAACCTTCCTTATGAATTTGAAGAGGAAAAATATCCTTACACCGGCCAGGAAAATACCAACCCGCTTTTTTTAAAAGATCCCTCCAACATTCAATCTGAAGTTGAGTATGATCCTGAAACAGGGCAATATATACTTAAGCAAAAAATGGGTGACCTTGATTATAGGCCACCCAGGTATATGTCATTAGAGGAATATAAGAATTACGATCTGAATAATTCAGTGAAGGATTACTGGCGCGAGCGGGCTAAAGCGGCCGGAGTGGGAACACGAAGCGGAATCATTCCATCAATATATATAGGAGGAAAAGCCTTCGACCGGATATTTGGCGGCAGTACCATTGATATCAGGCCCTCCGGATCGGTGGAACTGATCTTCCAGGTATTGGGCAACAGCAGGGATGACCCAACCCTCGATGTAAAGCAAAGAAGGCAGGTCAATTTCGACTTTCAGGAAAAAATTCAAATGAATGTCATCGCCAAAATAGGCGATAAAATTGAGTTTAAAACCAATTATAATACGGAAGCTACGTTTGACTTCGAAAACAAACTCAACCTGAGATACGAAGGGGATGAGGATGAAATTATCCAATTGGTGGAAGCCGGAGATGTAAGTTTGCCCCTCAACAGCACATTGATTACCGGTAGCCAAAGCCTGTTCGGGATCAAAACCAAACTTAAATTCGGGAAAACAACGGTAACTGCATTGTACTCGGAACAGGAGAGTGAATCATCTACCATTACCGTGCAGGGAGGTGCTCAAACCAATGAATTCGAGATCAAGGCGGATGAATACGAGGAGAACAAACACTTTTTCCTATCACATTATTTCCGGGATAATTACGAACCTGCCCTGAAGGATTTACCCATCGTAACTTCGGGGATTAACATTACAAAACTGGAAGTGTGGGTGACCAATATAGGAGCTGCTGTTACCGAGAACAGGAATATCGTTGCATTCACCGACCTCGGCGAGTATTCCGAAATCCAAAGTGATAAAATTTATCCTAATTCAGGTACAGGGCTACCACTCTACCTTGAGAAGTTGCCCCGGAATGATGCCAACACACTATTCGACCTGGTGCAGGATATTAACCTGGTGAGGGATATCAATACCGTAAACAGTTATTTGCAAAGTTTGGGGCTGGATCCGGGTGATGATTATGAAAAAATTGCTTTGGCAAGAAAATTAACCCAGTCGGAATATACATACAATAGTAAACTGGGGTTTATTTCGCTCAATTCTACACTCAACTCTGACCAGACACTTGCTGTTGCTCTTCAATACCAAAGAATTGGAGATTCTACTGTTTACCAGGTAGGTGAATTTTCCGACGAAGGGATTACAGGGCAAAACTGCCTGATCGTAAAACTGTTGAAAAGCACTTATGTCAACATCAGGAATCCCATGTGGGACCTGATGATGAAAAACATTTATTCACTCAGTGCTTACCAGGTGAACCGGGAAGATTTTACATTGAATATTCTTTATTCGGGTGATGAACATGGAGTCCCGACAGGTTATTTTAATGAGGGTCCTTTCCAGGGTACGCCGCTGGTACAGGTATTTAACCTTGATAACCTGGATGCGCAGCTCAATCCGGTACCCGACGGTGTCTTCGATTTTATTGATAATGCCGCAACACAAGCCGGGACTATCAATTCGGCCAATGGAAGAATTTTCTTTACCGTTCTGGAACCATTTGGTTCTTACTTAAGTGACACTCTGGATATATTGGGTTACCAGGATTTGGCAGACAAGTATGGCTACGATTCACTTTACACCCTCACGAAGACAGGAGCCGAACAATATGCCGACAAGAATAAATTTTTAATTGCCGGGTACTACAAATCTCAGTCAGGTTCTGAAATATCCTTAAATGCACTCAATGTTCCTCAGGGATCTGTTACCGTTACCGCAGGAGGTGTACCCCTTACCGAAAATGTTGATTACACGGTTGACTATACGCTGGGTAGGGTCCGCATCATCAATGAAGGGATATTAAATTCAGGGACACCCATTAATATCAAACTGGAAAGCAATACACTCTTTAGTATACAAACCAAACGGCTGATGGGTGCACATATCGACTACGATATCAGCCGCGATTTTCATATCGGGGGAACTATTTTGAACCTGCATGAACGACCATTGACCCAAAAGGTAAATTATGGAGACGACCCCATATCCAACACCATTTGGGGCCTGGATTACAGCTACCAAACTGAGTCGAGGTTCATAACCAGGCTCGTTGATAAATTACCATTCATCAGTACCAGCGCAGTTTCCAACATAGCCATCGATGGTGAATTTGCCCACTTTATTCCGGGTCATGCCAAAGTTGTGGGTAAAGAAGGTGTTTCCTATATCGATGATTTTGAAGGAACAAAATCAACCATTGATTTGAGAAATTATGGAACCTGGTTTCTGGCCAGTACGCCACAGCACCAGAACGACCTCTTCCCCGAAGCCAAATATGATAATGTCAGTTACGGATACAACCGGGCAAAACTTTCCTGGTACATCATCGACCCGAGCGTATTTTACGACCGTAATAGCAACATCAAACCACCCAATATTGACAATGATGAATTATCCAACCATTTTGTGCGTCAGGTACTGGAAACAGAGGTATTCCCGAACAGAGATCTTCCGAGTGGAACGCCTACCAACATTGGCGTTTTAAATGTGGCTTATTATCCCGAAGATCGCGGACCTTACAACTATGATGTAGAAGGAGTAGCGGGCATATCGGCAGGTTTGAACCAGGATGGTTCGTTAAAGGAACCCGCTACAAGATGGGGTGGTATGATGCGTAAAATAGAGACTCCAGATTTCGAGGCAGCCAATATCGAGTATATTGAATTCTGGATGATGGACCCTTTTGCAGAGGGAACCATCAACGATAGCATGGGCGGCAGGTTATTTATCGACCTGGGTGATATTTCTGAAGATATTTTAAAGGACTCAAGAAAAAGTTATGAGCATGGATTACCGATTTCAGAAACCTTTCCCGAAAATGAGGTGACCCCGACCTGGTGGGGCCGTGTTCCCAACAAGCTGGACCTTGTTCAATCCTTCTCCAATGAATCCGGGGCCAGGGAATTTCAGGATGTGGGTTACGACGGGCTCAGGGATGTAGATGAGGTGAGTTTTTTCAGTAACAACAATCCATTTCCCGACCAAAGTTCTGCTTACCTTGATGACATTGCAAATAATGCGCAACTGGGGCCCAATTCTCCAGCCTATAACAGCGCCATAAATGATCCCTCTGCCGATAACTTCCACAATTACCGGGGAGATGATTATGATTCAAACCCTTTATACAGTAGTATTTTGGAAAGGTACAAACAGTACACGGGTCCCGATGGCAATTCACCGGAAAATGTTAGCGGAGGTGTTTACGACGGTAATACCCGCGAACCCAACTCTGAGGACCTGAACGAAGATAACACACTCAGTGAAAGTGAACGCTATTTCCAGTATGAAATCGAATTGGATCCAACAAAAATGGAAGTGGGTCAAAACTATATTACCGATGTATTAAATGCTGTAGATGTAAAGCTTGCCAATGGAAAAACAGGAAGTGTAAAATGGTACCAGTTTAAAGTTCCTGTAAGGGATCCCGACAGGGTTGTAGGGAATATAACCGATTTCAAATCGATCCGGTTCATGCGTATGTTTTTTAAGGAATTTACGGCTCCCGTGGTTTTGCGTTTTGCAACCCTTGACCTTGTTCGTGGCGAATGGCGACGTTACCCTGCCAGTGAAGAATTACTGGCACCCGGCGAGTACATTCCTTCCAGTTCGTCCAATGCAACTAAATTTGATATTTCAGCAGTTAATATTGAGGAAAACAGCCTCCGTACACCTATCCCCTACAGAACACCTCCGGGGATTGAAAGGGAAATCAATGTAGGAACCACCGAGTTGACCCAATTAAACGAGCAATCGATGGTAATGGATGTTTGTGAATTGGTGGATGGTGCAGTTGCAGCAGCCTACAAAACTGCTGATTTTGATTTCAGGCAATTCAAACGATTACGCATGTACGTACATGCCGAACAAAGTGAGGATCCAGCAGGCAACACCTATAAACCGGGAGATCTGACCATTTTTATCCGGATCGGGTCCGATTTTACCCAAAACTATTATGAATATGAAGTGCCGCTTTCGTTTACCCCCTGGGGCACCTCCGACCCGGATGCCATCTGGCCGGAATCGAATGATGTGGATATCGACCTGGAAAAACTAACTTCGTTCAAACTAGAACGAAACAAAGCCATGCGTGAACCGGGTTCCAATGTTACGCTTAGTTTCCCTTACGTTGCATACGATGGTAATCACCGTGTAACGGTATTGGGTTCGCCTACGATAAGTGATGTAACAGCCATGATGATTGGTATCCGGAACCCGAAAAAAACCGAAAGCAACCCGGATGACGACGGAGATACCAAATGTGCGGAGATTTGGGTAAATGAGTTGAGGCTAACCAATTTTAACAAAAAAAGCGGATGGGCTACAACAGGCAGGGTTACCATGAACCTGGCCGATTTAGGTAATTTTGCAGTATCGGGAACATACAGTTCGCCCTGGTTTGCCAGCATTGATAAAAAAATTACAGAAATTCAACTGGATGCTGTTACACAGTTCGACATTGCCACTAACCTGGAATTGGGTAAATTCTTCCCGGAAAAATCGGGTGTAAGGATTCCCATGCATTTCGACTATGGTGAAACCCGGATCAAACCCAAATATAATCCGCTTGATCCCGACCTGATCCTGGACGACGTCATTGATTCATACAACCTCGAGACATCACAGGATTCTATTAAAGCGCTTACGATCGATTATACACAAAGAAAAAACATCAACTTTATCAATGTGAGGAAGGATAAGGTGGGTGCTCAAAAAAAATCGAGGGTTTACGATATTGAAAATTTCGACCTATCATATTCTTATTCCGAACTGTATCATCGAAACACCGACATTGAATATGCCCTTGAGCAAAATTATATGGGCGGTTTGGGTTATAACTTCAGTACCAGCCCAAAGAATGTAAAACCATTTGAAAAAATCGGATTTATTTCAAAAACGAAAGCATTGCAGTTCATCAAGGATTTCAATTTCTATTACATGCCTAAAATGTTCTCCTTCCGTACGGATATGAACCGGATGTATGGCGAAAGAAAACTGCGAAACAAAGGACCAGGTGATATTATAACCAATACAACTTATAATAAAACCTGGAACTGGAACCGGATTTACGACCTTAAATTCGACCTGGCCCAGTCGCTTACTTTCAGCTTTAATGCAAATGCACAGAGTTTCATCGACGAGTTACCCGGGGCCAATGACATTCTTTATAAAGGTATCTATGAAGGAAAAGATACAGCCATTACCGTGGACCAGAAAAAAGAAAGGGTCAAGAATGAAATTTTAAAGGGTGGAACAAAAAGCAGGTACTCACAAAATGCCAGCCTCAATTATAATATCCCGATTAACAAGTTACCCCTGCTGGATTGGGTTACTGCCCAATTCGGATACCAGGTTGCATATAACTGGACAGCCTCTCCACGGTCGGTTCAAAGTGAATTGGGGAATACCATCGCCAACAATAAAAACTGGAATATCAACGGAAATGTTGATTTTAACAAATTATATAATAAAAGTAAATTCCTGAAAAATATTAACCAACCTCCGCGAAAACCGCAGCAAAAGCAACAGAAGCAACAGAAGCAACAAAAACCCGAAAACCCTGATGACTCGACAAAAACAGAAAAACCAAGAGTCAATATTGGAAAGATCGCATATGAAACATTTTTAAAAATTTTAATGAGTGTTAAAAAGATCACAGTCCAATACTCGGTGAATAACGGTACAACAATGCCCGGATTTATTTATGAGCCGCAATCTATAGGAAACAACTGGAACAACAATGCACCCGGGTTGGAATTTATTTTCGGTTACCAACCCGATAGCCCCGATTATTTCAAGGAGTGGATCACCACCAGCCCCCGGTTAAATACGGCATTTTCACAAATGGGGAATAAAAACTTCAACATCCGGGCATCGCTCGAACCTTTTAAAGATTTTAAAATAGAAATTACAGCAGACAGGGCCATTTCCAATAATCTTACATCATACTATGTTTGGGATACGATTTCGAACCAGTTTGTAGAAAACAGCAGGATGGAAATGGGAACCTTCACCATGTCCTACATTACCTGGGGAACAGCATTTGGGGGTTCACTTTCAAACGAACGCTCGAAATATTTTGAGGACCTGAAGGATTACAGGGATGATATTGCTAACAGACTAGCCAATGAAGATCCGCGTAATATCGAGATAGTCGATACTACCGGCTATCCTAAGGGTTATGGGCCTTCTTCGCAGTATGTACTGTTACCCTCTTTCATGGCGGCTTATAGCGGTAAAAACCCTGAAAGTGTCGGGCTCAATCCATTTCCTGATATACCCTTGCCAAACTGGCGAGTTTCTTACAGTGGATTATCAAAGATTCCTTTCCTTCAAACTGTATTTAAAAGTGTTACCCTGAACCATGCTTACCGTTCAACTTATAGTGTAGGTTCCTTTACTACCAATGTTAAGTTTAGAGGAGATACTATAAACGGTAAGATATATCCTTCATTGGATGAAGACAATTACAACCCCAGCGGGGATTTTTACCCCATATATGAAATCGGAGTTGTAACCATTACAGAGCAATTCAGCCCATTGTTGAATATCGATATGACACTTCAAAACAGCTTACTGGCCAAAATTGAGTATAAAAAATCTCGAAATTTATCACTTAGCTTTGCCAATAACCAGCTTACCGAAGTCAACGGAAAGGAAATTGTCGTGGGGCTTGGATACCGGTTTAAGGAGGTGCCGCTGACCTTCGGCTCCATGGGAGGAGGAGGCCGGACATTCAAGAGTGATCTGAATCTTAAGGCCGATTTTTCAATTCGGGATAATAAAACTGTGTTAAGGAGTATTGACACTGATCTCAACCAGATTTCAGCAGGTCAAAAAGTTGTATCTGTCAATACCTCAATCGACTACCAGCTATCC
>JAFGBL010000080.1 GCA_016933115.1 Bacteroidales bacterium
CCATAGTTCCCAGCCAAAGGTTTTCATTGTGATCTTTAAAAATGGAAATGGCACCATGATTATATTCAAATTGTTCATTCGGGTACTCAATGAACTCATTACCATCAAAAATATTTAACAAGTATTCTCCACCCAACCAATACCGGCCGAATTTATCCTGGGCTATAGTTTTTATAAATTTCCTGGTTTGAAGGAAATCTTTCTCGTACAATACAGGCAATTTATTTTCTTTCAAAACAATCAATCCGGCAGTTGAAGCAACCAGCAGGCAATGATTCGACGAATCTTCATACACATCCAACACTGAACCCTTGGGCAAACCCTGTAGTACTGAGAAATCTCTGCTATTATATTGAAGTATCCCGTTTTCTTTTATCGGGAAATATAGATTTCGATTGGAAGCTAAAATTGCTCCTGTGTAAAAATAGTTAGTAGGCACAGAGGAATAAGTATCAGTGTATTCGGTTATCCTCGAAATATTTTCCCCATCCCATTTGCAAAGCCCATCGCCATAGGACGCAAACCAAATATTTTTCTGGTCATCTTCCACAATGCTCCATACATATTCATTGGCCCCTGTTTCGGTTGTGAAATTTTCAAATGCATCACTGATCTTTCTGTATAATCCTGTTTCTGTTGCTATCCAAAGGTTATCCTCATTATCGGTCAACAGGATATTGATGTAGTTAAATTTCTTTAAATATTTTTTCTCTTCCTGCCCGTCAAACTCAACTATATATTTTTGTTCAACTTGAAATAACGCATGATTCTCCGGGTCAAAGTCATTTAATATATAAACTTCTTCACCCTCAAAACAATATATTTTATTTAATTTGTGGACTAAGGTATCAGGAACATATAAACAATTATCCGCACAAAACAATACTTTCCCTGTTTTATCCTTGATAAGAATTCCTTTTAGACCATCAGCATAGCATAGTAAGGTGTCATTTGTAATACAATACAAACCGTAATCAAAGGTCCGAAGCCATAATTTATTATAATTATCTTCCAAAATAAAATATGACACCATTATTGAGTCTAAGTCATTAAAAAGTCTTGAAATTCTTGAATTGACCGGGCCAATGTATATGGGTAGATTACTAGAACTAAGAAAACAAATATCCTTGGTAATAAAATTTTGAAGCACCAAATTATTTTTCTTCGACTTGATGGTATCAGTCAATAAAACTGTTGTAATCTTACCCTGATATAATCTCGAAATACCAATGATGGAGGAAAAATTGATTCCCCCTTCTGAATCTTCCAATATCCGGACTATTTGATTTGAAAGCAAGCCATCGTTTACGGTTAAATTTTTGAATTTATTTCCATCAAACCGGCTTACGCCACCTTTGGTACACAGCCAAATGTATCCCTTGCTGTCCTGGAACATTGTTATTACCTGATTTTGTACAAGGCCGTCTTTTACAGTATAATGGCGGTAACTATATTCCTGGGAAAACAATAAGGAAGAATGAAGGAATATCAATATTAAGAAAGGAGAAAATGCAAAAATTAAATTCCTTTTCAACATTGGAATGATTAATTAGATTTCTCTTCAAATTTAATAAAAATCAGAAATGCAACTTATGGTAATCGAATTTTTGGTTATCGGTGAAATTTTTAATGATCCTGGCTAATCGGATAAAAATCTGGAGGTCGTGGACAGCCAGCCAGCGGATAGCCTTTTTCTCTCCCCGGCTGGCATCGGCAATCACTATCAATAAATGAAATTTATATTTTTCAAGCCATTCATAGGCCTTTTTATCATTCACAATCGCCATATCCAGGGCTGCAAATTGCGGATAGCCGTTTTTCATAAGCCACTGGAAAGCTTCGTCGCTGCCCCGGATGGCTTTGGCAAGGGCTGCGAGTTCGGAATATCCGTTTTTCAAAAGCCAATCAAAAATCATTTCATTTCCATTAATGGCTTCACCAAATGCGATTAAAATCTTAGCCGGATATTCTGTGAGTTGACCTGTTTGCAAAACAAATTTCGAATTTTGATTTATAGTTATGTAAAATCAACGCTAATAGTAGATTTTTGTTTTAATCCCTGCCTTTTCTACCTGCGCTGCAATTTTTTTCAGTTCCTGTTCAGGTAATTTCTCGAGCCCTTTAGCAGCAGTATCCCTTTCAATCGGATAAATCATTACATATTTGGGTTGAATTTGCTTTAGAACTTCAATCCATTCCTTCACTTCATATTCCGTCGTATTATCCACAATATGGCTGTTATATTTCCCTCGAATGAACAGGGTTTGAATGATCTGGTTCCCATCAAATTTTTTAATGTTTTCAATAATTGATAAAAGGGAAATATTGGGAGCCGGCTTGTTGATCAGTTGAAAAGTCGATTCGATCACTGTATCCAGTTTTAAAACATTGTTGTTCACCTTGTTCAAAGCATCGAAAACCGGCCTTTTGTGAAGCATTGATGCATTTGACAGTACAGAAATTTCAGCTTCCGGGAAGAACTCATTCCTCAATTTAATGGTATCTTCAATAATTCCTGCAAACTCAGGGTGGATGGTTGGTTCACCATTTCCTGCAAATGTGATGTTGTCCGGAATGATCGCCTGTTCAATTAGCTGGGTCAGTCTTTCTTCCAGCGCGTTTTTCACTTCCAATCGTTTTGGAAGTTTTTCTTTTACCTTATTTTGCTTGAAAGTCCAGCCGCATTCGCAATAAATACAGTTGAAAGTGCAATATTTATAACCGATTTGTAACAGGTTAATTCCCAGTGAAACCCCGAACCGGCGACTTTTAACCGGGCCAAAAACAATGCGATCAAACAAAATGGTACTCATCTTCCATCCATTAAGGTAAGTGCAAAGTTATATTTATCGTCATTAAAAACAACAGGAAGCTTTCAATTTATAAATTAAATGAAATCCAAAGTTAGAGGGTGGGATATTTTCCCTTAATTTTGGAACAATCTTTACTATGGTATCACTGGATGAAATAAAAAGGCCAATTGAGTCGGAACTGCAGGAATTTGAAAAACGCTTTAAAAATTCCATGAAAAGCAGTGTCCCCTTGCTCGATATCATTACCCGCTATATCATTAAACGTAAGGGCAAGCAAATGCGTCCGATGTTTGTTTTTCTGAGCGCAAAGCTCCTTGGCAATATCAATGATTCTACTTATATCGCTGCCTCTCTCATTGAATTGCTGCACACAGCCACACTTGTACATGACGATGTGGTGGACGATTCCAACGAAAGGCGGGGTTTCTTTTCGATCAATGCCTTGTGGAAAAATAAAGTAGCCGTTCTTGTCGGCGACTTCCTGTTATCGAAAGGATTACTGCTTTCACTGGATAATGACGAATTCCAATTGCTGAAAATCGTTTCGGAAGCTACCCGTGAGATGAGCGAAGGCGAACTGCTGCAGATTGAAAAAGCACGTAAACTCGACATCAGCGAGGATATATATTTTGAGATCATCCGGAAAAAAACCGCTTCCCTGATCGCTTCCTGCTGTGCAGCCGGCGCAACATCGGCAAAAGCTGACAAACAATTGGTGAACAAAATGAAGTTGTTTGGAGAAAATGTCGGGATTGCTTTCCAGATAAAAGATGACCTATTTGATTATGAATCTTCCAATAAAACGGGCAAGCCAAACGGCATCGATATCAAGGAACAAAAAATGACTTTACCGCTTATTTACTTGTTAAATAACTCGCCTTACCTGGAAAAAAGAAAGATCATCAATATCGTAAAAAATCACAACAACAACCCGGAAAAAGTGGGCAAGGTCATTAAAATGGTAAATGAAAGCGGAGGAATTTCATACGCACGGGAAAAGATGAGTTTTTATCATGAAAGAGCATTGGATATTTTATCCGGTTTTCCCGATTCGGATGCCAGAACTGCCTTGAAACAGCTCGTTGACTTCACCATCGAAAGGAAAAAATAATTCCCGGTTCTATAGTAATTCAAGCCTGACAGAGTCCTGCTTAATAAAAATGAACAATAAAATCGTAAAACCCCAAAGGGAAGAACCGCCATAGGAAATAAACGGCAGCGGTATTCCGATGACAGGAAACAGTCCGATGGTCATCCCGATGTTGATGGCAAAATGGAAAAATATGATGGAAGCAACACCATATCCGTAAATCCGGCTGAATTTGGATCGCTGTCGTTCGGCAATGATTATCAATCTTGAAAGCAGTGCAAGGAATAATACAATTACAATAAAACTGCCAACAAAACCCCATTCTTCTCCAATGGTGCAAAAAATAAAATCAGTACTTTGTTCGGGCACAAAATCAAACTTTGTTTGGGTTCCTTTTAAAAAACCTTTACCGATAAATCCGCCAGAACCAATGGCAATTTTCGATTGATTGACATTGTATCCGGCTCCCCTAAGGTCCGTTTCCTTGCCTAACAAAACGTTGATCCGCTTTTTTTGGTGGGGCTCCAGGACGTTTTCAAATGCATAGTCTACGCTAAATACATAGGCTGAAGCAATTAAAAAGACACCTGCGACCCAAAACCACTTTTTCCTGATGTTTTTGTACAAAAAGAAAATCAACGCCGCATTGACGGCCAGCAATCCGATCAGCATAAATTTGTTGATCAATAAAGCCAGGAGAAAAAGCAAAGCTACAAACAGTCCGAAAAGTAATAAATTGCCTGAAAGTCCCTCCCTGAATAAAACGAGGATCAAAGCTGAGAAAACCAATGCCGAGCCGGTATCATGCTGCAACAGGATCAATGCTGCCGGAAAAATAATTATTACAGCAGCGGTGATTCTGGTACCCAATTTTTGGATATTCAAATCGAGTTTGCTCAGGTACCTGGCGAGGGCAAGTGAGGTGCCGAATTTGGCAAACTCTGCCGGCTGTAATGAAAATCCGCCTATCTGAAACCATGATTTGGAGCCTGCAATTTCTTTTCCAAACAACAATACTGCAACCAACATGAAAATGATGATCAAATAAAATATATTAGCGAATGTGGAAAAAAACTTGGCATCGATGAGCAAAATGACCATAGCCAGGAAAACCGAGGTTCCGATCCAGATCAGTTGCTTACCGTAGTTTTGCGACATATCCAGGATACTGCTGTGGTTTTCATTGTAAACCGCTGCATAGATATTCACCCAGCCAATCAAAACCAAAACCAGGTACAAAAGGACGGTTATCCAGTCGATATTCTGATATATACTCTTTCGTTCTCTCATTTTCCTGGAATTAAATTTCCTTCGAGTATTCTTTTTTCGATCAATGGCCGGCTGATGGTATCGTTCAGGTATTTTTCGATCATCAGCGAAGCAATGGGTGCCGCCCAGGTAGATCCGTATCCTGAATTTTCAACAATGACCGACATGGCAATTTTAGGATCATCTTTGGGTGCAAACGCAATAAACAACGAATGGTCCTTGCCATGGGGATTTTGCACCGTACCTGTTTTACCGCAAATCTGAACACCCGGGAGCCTGGCCCACCGGGCGGTTCCATGATCACCCTCAAATACCTCCAGCATGGCTTCCCGGACAACCCTGAATTGTTTGGGATCAATGGATGTTTCTTTCCGTGTATTAAATTCCTCGATCAGATTATTTTCATTTCCAATAGCCGAAACCAAATGAGGCGGATAGTAAAATCCTTTGTTGGCGATCACAACTGCCAGATTGGCCAATTGAAGCGGTGTTACCAGTATTTCCCCCTGTCCGATTGCAAGCGATCGGATGGTCAGTGCATTCCAATGCCCTTTTTGATAAACCTGGTTGTAATAATCGGAAGTCGGGATATTGCCGTTCACTTCAAATGGGATGTCCGTATTAAATTTTTGCCCGAAACCGATACTTGTAACTTTCGACCTCCAGGCATTAAATGCTTGTTCCGAATCCTGGTACTTATTGTTATTTATGATCGAGCGGAACACATTCCAGAAATAAGGATTGCACGATTGTTCAATGGCTTCCTGCAATTCAAGGGGTGAAACGTGGTTGTGCGTACAACGGATGGGTGTTGTGGCAGGCCCATAGCAGTAATAGGAGGTGTATTCTCCCAACACCCCTTCCTGAAGGCCTACAAGGGCATTTACTATTTTAAAGGTTGAACCTGGCGGATAAGTACCCATGATGGCCCGGTTCAGCAAAGGTTTCAGGCTATCCAGTGAAAGTGCCAGATAATTCTCACTGCGAACACGGCCCACCAGCAAATTCGGATCATAGGTGGGGCTACTCACAAAAGCCAGAATTTCTCCGGAAGAAGGATCAATTGCAACAATGCTGCCGATTTTATTAACCATCAATTGTTCCCCATAAATCTGCAGGTCGGCATCCAGAGACATATATAGATTTTTCCCCGGCTCCGAAAGGGTATCATACCTCCCACCCCGGTAACTTCCCTGCTCCCTGTTGTGGACATCCACCATAACCACTTCAATACCTTTTTTCCCTCTTAATTCCGGTTCGTAAAATTTTTCAAGGCCGCTCTTGCCAATATAATCACCCATGGTATAATATGAATCCGCCTCCATTTCCAGGTTGTTGACTTCGCCAATATATCCCAATAAGTGGGCGGCAACAGGATAGGGATATTTTCGCAAGGAACGCGATTGGACATAAAATCCAGGGAATTTATAAAGCTTTTCTTCAATATATCCGAATTCCTCCTTTGAAATCTGTGATACAAAAGTTGTGGGTTTATATTGGGAATATTTCTTAGCTTTTCTCAGTTTTGCCCGGAAAGTCGAATCAGTAATGTTCAGTAATGAACAAAATTCAGCAGTATCCATCACATCCACCTGCCTGGGGATGACCATGAGGTCATAGGCGGCTTCGTCGTATACCATTAATTTATGGTTACGATCATAAATCAAACCACGGTTCGGATACATGGTGACCTTACGCAATACGTTGTTTTCAGCTGAAAGCATGTAGGTCGTATCCAGCACCTGTAAATAAAAAAGGCGGAAAACGAATATTATCCCCACAAGCAGGAAAATCCCGATGATGATGTACTTTCTTTCGGTAAAACTGCCGTTCATAATGCTGCTAAAGCCTCCTGAATACTTTTAACGCGATAACCGCCCCAAAGTTAGAAATAATTAAAGAGGCTGTCTCAAAAGCCTAAATAAAGGCGTCATTTCTAGGATCCCGAAAGCTATCAGGCGACGAAGCAATCTTATTATTGCCAGGATGTTATGAGATTGCCTGCCTGTCGGCAGATAAGCTTTTCCCCCTGAAAAAGCAGGATCGCACTGACGATAATTCACTTTTGATACAGCCCATTTTAGATTTCTATTTCAATTTCAAAAATGGGATAACGTTTACGGATCTTGCAAAGAAGATTAGAATAACCCTCCGTTTTGAAAAATTTCCAGTTGCACTTCAGAAAATGGACTTCCCATGACCGATTTACTGTTTTTAAGATTGGTGATTTCACCGGTCTCAAAATCAACCCTGATGGTATCTCCATCATTTAGATCAAGCCCTTCAACCGAAGAATAAGTCAAAATGGGGAAAGCGGCATTGATGGCATTGCGTTCATAAATCGCTCCGAATGATTCGGCCAAAACAGCCTGGACACCCAGGGATTTGAAACAATCCACTGCCTGCTGCCTGGAACTTCCGCTACCAAAGTTTTTTTGAACTAAAACAATATCACCCGGTTTGGCCTTTTTGGCAAAATCTTCATGTCCCGCCAGGTTATCGAAAGTATATTGTCCCATTTCGTTGATGTCGGTAATTGTCAAATAGCGGTTGTGGAAGATCATATCGGTATCAATGTTATCTTCCCTGATGTACCAAACCCTTCCCTCAATGGCAGTAGGTTTCTTTTCTGATATTTTTTCCTTTTTGGCCTTTTCGATCCTGTCCGATCTCTCTTCCACCGTAAATACGGCAGGCTCAGCCGGAATGTCATCCATCGTTGTAATGTACCCGGCAATTGCCGAAGCAGCAACCGTTTCCGGCGATGCCAGGTAAACACTCCCTTTTCCCTGCTTACCCGGGAAATTACGGTTACCGGTACTTATGGTCACTTCACCCGGACCATTTTGCCCCACCTGTCCTGCTGCGCAACCGGCACATCCGGCGTTGGAAACCAATGCACCTGCATCCTTGAATATTTTGATCAAACCTTCTTCGAGGCATTGATCCCATATTTCGTTGGTAGCTGGAACTATTTTCAAAACAACGCCCGGTGCTACTTTTTTACCCTTCAAAATATTGGCCACGGTTTTTAAATCTTCCATTCTTCCATTGGTACAGCTTCCGACAAAAGCAGAGTCGATCTTGACTTTTTTAGCCCTCAAAATATTCACGGCATCATGCGGTTTTCCAGGCAATGAAACCATAGGGACAAATGAACTGATTTCTACATCGAATACATCGTCATATTCAGCGCTTGCATCTGCCCTGATCACCTCCAATTTGCGGCCTGTGCGCGTTTCACAGTAATCCATTACCTCCTTATTGGGTGTGAACAGGATGATAATGGTTCCCATTTCGGTTCCCATGGATGAAATGGTGATTCTTTCGTCAAGGGTAAATTTATCAACCTCTTCACCATAAATTTCAACCGAATATCCCAACAATGAATTGGCTCCGAATCGGTTCAGCAGATTCAGCACAATGTCCTTAGCCGTGATACCGGCGGGCCTCTTACCGTTCAAATTTATCTTTACGGAAGGAGGAACCTTGAACCAAATTTTTCCTTTGTTGAAGGCTGCGGCTATATCCTTATCTCCCATCCCCTGCCCGAATGCACCTATGGCACCGAGAATGTTGGCATGAGAATCGGTTGTTAAAGCAGTGGAATCGGGATAGGCCAGCCCTTCAGCCATCAGGGTATGAGTGCCGATCCCGTTATCGATATCGAATACCTTGATTCCATGCTTTCGGGCAAATAACCGGATGACCTGTTGGTTCTGTGCATATTTTTGATCCGATCCGGTAGGATTGGTGTCGAATGTGAAGAATGTCCGGTTCACATCATCAATATCCAGGTTATTTTCCTCCAAATGCTTTACGACATTTGCTCCACCGAAGTCACGTGCAACACGTGCATCAATAAATACATCAACAATATCTCCGGCCTTAACCGTTTCGAACTTGGAATGATTTGCAATTATTTTTTCAATGATTGTCATCGCAATAAGTTTAAATTTTTTCAAAATTATACGCTTTATTCAAATTTAGGATCGGTTTTTAAAAATTGATTTTTCATTTAGTATTCTCATTTTCTTAAATCCCGACTTCCACAAATAAAATAAAAATGGGATAAAAATTAAAAGATACAACGGATGCTGCGACATCAGTATAAAATCGTAAATCCCATGTAATAAAACAGGAATCCACAATGCCCTGATCATATAATGATATCTTTTATCCTTTTCCAGCCTGGCCAAACCAAAATAATAACCCATGGCGATCCCAAAAATTGCATGGGCAGGAACAGCAGTCAGGGCTCGGATAATCCCGGTTTGATGCCCGTAATGGTAAACATACATGAGGTTTTCAACAGCAGCAAAACCCAATGATACAAATACTCCATATACAATACCGTCGAACCTTTCATTAAAAGCCCTGTTTTTCCATATCAGTAAGTAAAGTGCCAGAAATTTGAATGCCTCTTCCGTTAAACCTGCTACAACAAAGGCAACATATCCTACCTGAATATATCCTGAAAACAATGAAGTAAATTTCGTCAGCAAACCGTTGACGAGCATCACCGGAATGGTAATTAAACCGCCGGACAGTAAGGCTTTCAATAATAACCCGATGGGTTCCTTTTCGTATTTATCCCTGATAAAAATATAAACCAGGATGACGATGACAGGAGCCAAAGAAATGGCAAGCAAGTCTGGCTGCAATGTACCCATTTGTCTTTTAATTCAGGTTAAAGTTACAGTTTTTTATAAATCTTCGATCAGTTTCAAACCATCAGCCTTTCCTTGAAAGGAAGAAAGGTCATAAAATCGGAGTGATGAACCACATAGGCTTCGGTTGTCCGCTTGATCATGTTGCCTTCGTCGGCATGGGCTGCAATAATATGGCAAACTGCGGGTGGAACACCACATTCCTCAGCAAGGGAAACCCCACTGAAAGGATGACGTAAATATTTTCCATACGTTCCCTGAACCGCTTTGCCGTTTCCATCCAGAACATATTCCAGCAATTTTCCTACATCAGCGAGGATTGCCCCCGCAATCAGTACATCCATGTCGCAGGTGAGTTCACCGTGGTACATATCATTGATTTTCTGACCCGCATCGCGTGCAATATGAACAACCGACCGCTTATGGTCCATGAAAGTCACTTTCAGATCGGGTCCGCACAGCAAGGTAAACGGTATGCGGTTCAGGTCTTCCGCTGTTAACACACTTCTTTCAAGGGCAATTTCCCAGGTTTTGGCTGTCTTTTCACGAAGATCCTCATTTTCGATCCAATTGAGTTCTGGCCAGAGGGCCAATATGTTTTTATTCATATTTATTGATTTTTTTGTGCTATAATTTAACAATGATTGCATCAGCCATTTGCCTGGTTGAGGCAGCTCCTTTTTCCACAACATCAGGGCGTCCGGCCATTTTCATCATATCATATGTCCGCACTTTTCCTTCGGCGATGACTTCGGCAACAGCTTTTCGGATTTTGGCAGCTATGGCATTTTCATCTATAAAATCCAGCATCATACAGGCCGATTCGATCATCGCAATCGGATTGACAATTGAAACCGGATAATCGGCATATTTTGGAGCCGATCCATGGGTCGGTTCGAAAACACCTATGCCAGTATCGGGATTGAACTGAGCACTGCAGGCAAATCCCAATCCACCGATCAACCCTGCAAATCCGTCGGAAACAATATCGCCAAACATGTTACCTGCCACGATCACGCCGTAATCTTCAGGGTTTTTGGTGAGCCACATCATTTGAGCATCGATATTGGTATTCCACAATTCGATACCGGGATAATCTGCTTTTTGGATAGCTTTTGCCATTTGGTACATCATACCGGAAGTTTCCCTGATCACATTGGGTTTTTCACAAACGGTAACCGATTTGTAACCATACTTTTTGGCATGTTCAAAAGCAGCCCTGAGTATTCTTTCGGTAAATTTTTTAGTAAAAATCCGCGTGGAAACCGAAAGTTCCTCCTTGGGGCACCATTCAAAATTTTTTCTGAATTTCGGGTGAGTCAACAGTGCATTATAAACGTCATCCGGAGGATTGCTCCACTCAACCCCTCCATAAAGACCTTCGGTATTTTGCCTGAAAATAACCACATCCACTTCGGGTTCTTCAATGGTGTTATTCTGGCCCCGCCTGATAAAATTCAACGGATTTCCTTTATAGGAATGGCAGGGCCTCATGCAAATATCGAGTCCGAAATGCTGCCTCAATCCGACGATCGGGCTGGAGTAAACAAGACCCTTGTCTTTAAGGGCAGGGGAAAGCTCTGCCGTAGCAGCATCCTTGGGTTTTGAAGTTATTGCGCCGAAAAGTCCAATTTTATGCTCTTTGAGCAATTTTATTGTCCTTTCGGGCAAAGGATTCCCTTCATTGCACCAAAATTCCCAACCGATGTCACCGTTTACATAACTGGCTTCAAAACCGGCGGCGTCGAGTACGCGAATTGCTTCGTCCAAAACAACTTTTCCAATGCCGTCACCGGGCATTTTTACGATCGTTCTTTTTCCCATATTTATTTTATTTTTAAAGGTTTAGCGACTATTATCAAATAATAAATAAAAGGGTCAAAATTACAATTTAAAAATTATGGGCAAAAAAAGAGATTCCAATTTTCACTAAGATATAATGATTCTAAATTAAGAAAACAAGGATCAGATAACTTCCTTTAAACGATTGGTTTTATGCTCATTACAAATAATTCTTCATAGGGATTTGAAATCGAATGATTTATTTATAACGATTTTAACTTATCACATGCCGATAACTGATTTCTCTTAACCGTTAACTGATTGCCAATTGCCTTCAAATAAAAATCTTCTATATTTGTAATGCTGAAGCTTAAAAAATGATCAGGATTAAATCTGTTGAATGTTAAATTAGTGTTAATTTTGTTGAAATTTTTTTAGAAAAAACATACTTGCTTATAAATAAAAAAGGTGTAACTTGTGCCACTCTTTTTGAAGCGCGTTGTTATCTTATAAAATATATAATCAAATAAAAATGATATGAAAAAAAGAATTTTACCTTTTGGATTATTTTCCTTTTTAATTTTTGGTTTGGCGGCCTTGTTTTTAATGTCGGCTGATCTGATAGACGATCAGGGAATTACCAAGGATAAAAATGACGGGGGGCAGTCTATCAGCACTGCCTGGGAGTATTTGGCTAAAATCCGGAATAACCAGCATACCGGGCTGCTCAATCCCAAAGATGTAATTAAGGCAAGGCGACAAGCTGAAAGCCAGGTAAATTATAAAAACAGTTCTGCACTGAATATCGATTGGGTTGAAATAGGTCCAAATAATATTGCCGGAAGGACCAGAACTCTGATTTTCGACAACAGGGATCCTAACAACCAAACCTTGTATGCTGCCGGCGTTTCAGGTGGAATTTTTAAAAGCACAAATTATGGTTCGATTTGGAAAAAAGTAAATCAAAATAGTGGTAATGCAAACCTGAATGTCAGTTGTATGGTTCAAACCGACGATGGAACCATTTATGTTGGAACCGGTGAAGGTTTTAATATTCAAAATTATTCAGGACTTGAAGACTTTGGTTACGAGAGCGGTTTTGTCGGAAAAGGTTTATTTAAATCCGATGGATCCGACCAGTTTAACCTGGTAGAAGGAACCCAACCGGTATTTCATGGTGATTCCATCGACTGGGGATATATCAACGAACTGGCAATTGATACCAAAAACAACCGGTTGTTTGCGGCAACAAACAACAGCTTGAATTATGCAGGTTTACCAAATTTGAACAACTGGCAATCGGATTGCATGCACGCGCTTGACAGTATATTATTTTTTCAAGATATAGAAATAGATTCAATAGTTACTTGTGATACTTTCATGATCGTAAACGAGGAATTGCAATTTGTGAATCCGGTTTACACGATCGACACGTTACGCCACGACACTACCGATATCCAAACCGACAGGTCATGGGTACCCTTTGGTGAAGGTTATGGTAATATTTACGATGTTAAAGTTAGCCCTGAAGGTTGGATCATAGCCGTATTCAATGATAAAATCTACGTTTCATCAGACGGCGATCCCAATAAATTCGTAAACCGTTCAATATATCCTGAAAATCCCGATGGTTCAGGAAAAAATATGAAAACCCAGAAATCAAATATCGTTGTGTACGACACCCTGGGAAATCTCTTGCACCAGGAATCTCATACTTATTCGATTGAGGGAAGCTGGGGCATGCTGGTTTCAAGTAAAAAAGGATTCCCGAATTCTGAAGACGGAGGCAGGACCGAATTTGCCATTGCGCCATCAGATCCTAACATTGTCTACGCTGTTGTTAGTGATAAAGGCAATAACTCATTGTTGAATATTTATCTTTCGGCAGATGCAGG
Organism: Bacteroidales bacterium; assembly: GCA_016933115.1. Classification (GTDB taxonomy): domain Bacteria; phylum Bacteroidota; class Bacteroidia; order Bacteroidales; family JAADJA01; genus JAADJA01. The sequence goes on from JAFGBL010000080.1 coordinate 13,520, forward strand.
TGAAACCTGGCGGATTATTGCCCCGGGCGGAGCAGAAAGTATCAATATACTGGGTACAACGGTTTATAATGAAGCCGGTGACGAAACCGTTTATTACACGGGTGATGCAGCTCTCTCTATCGCTGTTTACCCCAATGACCCATATCATATTTTAGTTGGAAGTGTTAACATGTGGGATGGATACAAGGTTAGTGAAACCGGATTTTATCAATGGAGATTAGCCTCACAGGGCGATGTTGCCATTTCACTGGGACTGGGTATTTTAGATCCTCTTTATTGCCATTTCGGCCATCATCAATATGTTTTTGACCCGGGTACCAGCAGCAAGGTGTTGGTTGCAACCAATGGAGGAATATATTTTGGGAAATTAGAATCAGGATATTTTAACTACCAGGTATTAAACAGAAACTTAAATATTACCCAATTTTATTCGGTGGGAATTTCAGGAGAAATAAAAGAAGTTATCGGTGGTGCACAAGATATGGGTAGTATTTATATAAGTGGTGAAGGGAGTTCACCTCAAAACGGAGAGGACCTCTGGCAATACCAAAATAGCGGACCATTGTACCCGGAAGGAACCGATGGTGGCATCGTTGCTTTCTCAACATTTCGTGGACAAACACCGGCTGTAACAATTTTACCCGCAACATTTTTTGCCAAAGGCCCATTTCCTGCAAAGGTGGATGAATCCCTCCCAAACCGGATGAGAAGATCGGAATCATTAGGATTTGATTATTCGAGTAATTTCCTGGATGAAGATATGGAAAATGATAATTTCCTGACACCGATGGCATTATGGGAACATTATAACTTCCAAATGAGTCGTGACTCTATTAAATTTGTTGCAGGGAAAAACTTTGAAGCAGGTGAAAATGTAGTTATCAGGAGCAATATCATTGATCATCCTTTTAATTATACTTTACCCGTTTCGTTGAATGTTGGCGATTCACTTATGGTACAGGATATTTTTGCTGCCAGATTGTATGTTGCAACTACCGATGAAATTTGGATGACCAAAGAGGCTCTTGATTTTGCAGTTACACCTGAATGGTTCAAAATTTCAGCTTCAACCAAGGCCGGATTCGTAGGTAATCCGACCTGCATAGCCTATTCAACCGATGGTAATTATGTTTATGTGGGGTCACTTGAAGGCAGAGTTTATAGAATATCTAACCTGGTTTATGCCTGGGATTACAACAGTGCAGATGTGGCTTCACCCAATTGTGTGGTTGCTTCTACCAGAATAATATTGTATGAGGGCAATTCACAAGTGGTTACATCCATTTCGGTTGACCCCGACAACCCGGATAAAGTTTTAGTTACATTGGGTAACTACGGTAATGAAAATTATGTTTACTACTCCAATAATGCTACTTCAGATAGTCCGACATTTAGTCCGGTACAGGGTAATTTACCACAAATGCCGGTTTATGCCTCATTGCTCGAAATGGATGATGAAACCAATATCGCCATGATTGGCACGGAAGAGGGTGTGTGGGTTTCGGATAATGTTTCATCCGGTGAATGGTACGCTCAAACAAACAATATCGGTAAAGTGCCTGTAATGGATATCAAACAGCAAACATTATATAAAACAACTTTCGTATTAACTTATTATGATCCGGTGACGAATGAACCATTTTACGAAATTTACCCCGGTATTCATAACAGGGGCTATGTTTACGTAGCCACTTATGGAAGGGGAATTTTCCAGGTTGATATGGGTTATCCGGAAGGTATAGATGATCAGCCTTTTGATCAAACAGACCGGCGTAATGATTTAATGGTTTATCCAAATCCTGCATCCAATGCAGTTAATTTCACTATCGACCTTCAAGCAAAATCAAATGTAGTGGTTAGCATTTATGATCTGGCCGGTAAAGTAATTTACTCTTCTACCCTCACGGGATTAAACCGTGGCGAACATTCTGTCCCGGTTAATCTTGCCACGGTCAGGGAAGGAACTTACATTGTTAAGGTAGCCACAGGAAATGAAATAAGAACAACAAAGCTTGTAATTATTAAATAAGGAATTGAAAAATATTACAAATAAATAAATGTAAAAATGATGAAGAATTTACTGTTTACAGCCATATTCACAATAGCAACCCTTTGGCTTGCAGCGCAAACCGATATTTTACCTCCCCAATTGGTAACACCTGCCGACGAAGCGGAAAAACAGTTTGCCGACGCCTTACTCGATTGGTATGCTGTTTCTGGTATTGGTGAAATCACTTATACCATGCAAATTGACCTGGATGAGAATTTTACTGATCCGGGTGTTTTTGTAACAAATTTTACATCTGTAAGGATGCAGAATCTTTTGTTTGGTAACACTTATTACTGGAGAGTAAAAGCTGCAGATAGCAATGGCGAAAGTGATTGGTCCGAAACTTTCTCATTTACGGTATTCGACAGGATGGAATTCAACAGACCGAATGAAGGCGATACCGGCCAAATGCCGAATGTGAAACTTTCCTGGAAATCGACAGTCGGGGGGAAACCCCTTTCAGGGCTTTCCTATATTCAGGTACAGGTTGATACCGCCAACTTCTGGAATGGCGTTCACCAAAATGTTACTGATGATAACCTAATGGATGTTTTTTATACCAGTGTCGAAAATGGCTATGTAGTGGGTGAAAATGGAACAATTTTACGTTACACCATGAATGGCTGGTTAGAACAGGACAGCCAGAGTAATGAAGACTTGCACGGTGTTTCCTTCATCTCGGATACAACAGGTTGGGTAGTCGGTACCGGGGGGACAATACTTTATACAATGGGCCTGGAATGGATGGAACAGGATTGCCCGGTAAATGTCGACCTGACAGATGTGTTTATGATGGCTGATTCCACCGGTTATGCAGTAGGCGAGGACGGAACAATAATATATTTCGACGGAACGGAATGGACTGAAATAGATAGCCCTACTACCAAGGATTTATTCGACATTTATTACCTGGATGAAATGAACATCTGGGTTGCCGGAGCAGGTGGAACCATTGTGCAATTTGACGGAACAGAATGGATTGAACATGATACACCCGTAACCCGTGACCTTTATTCCGTTAGTTTTATTGATGCCGGACATGGTTGGACGTGCGGAAAATCGGGCACCATCCTTTTCTACAACGGCGAAGAGTGGGTTGAACAGGAAAGCAGCATCAGTGATGATTTATTTTGCATTTCCATGGAAAATACGGAATCAGGGTATGCAGGAAGTGAAGAGGGAGTGATGGTCCAGTTTGACGGCGAAGAATGGATTAAAATGAGTTCAGGAACTCAGGTTAATTTAAACGGAATATATAAACTCGACGATAGCAATAGTTGGATAGTAGGTGATGCAGGGACCATACTCAAAAGAGATGTGAATGGATTTAGCAGCCCGGCGGCTCAAATTTTCAGCCGGCCGTTGGATGACAGTACTTCTGTAAGGGCATCCCAGTTGTATTTCGGAAAAAAATATTACTGGAGGGTTCGCGGAATACATGATGTGGATATGACCAAATGGTCTTCAACCGGATCATTTAAGACTATTGGGCAGGTTGTTACAGAGGCACCGTTGAACAATGCCACAGACCAAATGCTGAATGTGTTTTTGAAATGGAAGAATGTGACCGGTTCGTTCGAATATATTTACGAATTATGCCCCGATCCTGATTTTAGTACTCCGTGCGTAAATTACACAGATACCATTGCCGTTTCACCGGCAGGATTAATGTTTGGTAATACTTATTACTGGAGGGTTAAAGCCGCTCACTTTAAAGACACTACCGATTGGTCAAATACCTGGAGTTTTCAGACAATTAATACTGTTTATTTAAGTTCTCCGGGCAACGGTGATACCATTGATGATCCGTTACCCAAACTGATGTATAATGCCCTGACTGGAATTTCAGGTTATGAAGTTCAGTACAATGAAACCAATGATTTTTCCAATGTAGAAATATATGAATCGGATAAAGATTTCTATCGCGTTCAATTCCAGTTGGAAGCCGGTCAGACGTATTACTGGAGAGTAAGGGCTTTTGAAGATGGTGATACAACAAACTGGAGTGATGTTTGGCACTTTACACTTTTTTCACAAGGTGTAGATGACCTCGTGCTGAGTGAAGACAACATCAGTATTTATCCGAACCCGGTAAAAGATGAACTTACCATAGAAGTAAATGTGTTTGAACCGAGGAATGTTGAAATCTGCATTTTGAACCTGCTTGGCGAAGAAATCTATAAAGTTGAAAAACCATTCAATCAAGGAAAAAATTCGGAATTGATTGATCTTAGGGAGACCAACGGCGGTTTGTACTTTGTCCGACTTCAGTCGGGTGATGCCATTGTTACAAAGAAATTCATTATAAGAAAATAGTTTAATTTCATAAAGAATTTATATAAGGCCGGCCTTTAAAACCGGCCTTTTTAATTTTAATACCTGAGCATCTAAATTCTTCACTTAGGAAAATAGCAATACGAAGTTCGGTTATATGAAGAGATGAATAAATACCAAAAGGAAGGGGTCATGGTATATTTACCTTCGGCAGAAATTGCAAATTAATTGTTATAACGTTTACCGAAATTAAAATTCAGGTAAAAAGTAAGGAAGAAATATTCGGGATCGTTGAAAGCCATAATGGGAACCGCCCTGGGAAAGAATTCGAAAATAGCACCAATTTCAAGAGATTTTACTTTAGTCCGATAAACACCATAATCAAAATCCAGGCCTACTTTGGCATTCAGCCCCGGATAAACGCTCAGTTCATTAAACCCACGGGTAAAAGGAGCTCTTCCGAAAATATTGTCGATAAAATGATTTTCCGGGTCATATTTCTCTTCGGTGATCGTATATTCATAAAAAATAGGGGAAGCATTGAGGATATACAGGTAAATAGGTTTGGTTATTCCCAAAGAAGCTCCTCCCATATAAAAAAACCTTAATTCAACTCCTCCCCAGTACGGTTTTCGGTTAAGCAATTTATGCATGCCATAGGATCCCCGGAATACAAAAACGGTATTTAACTTTCCGTAAATATAACTTTTTGAATTGGTAAAATACGGGTTGATGGTTCTGATTTGCTTGGGCGATTGTATTTCAACCATCTCAAATTCAAGAACCCTTTTTGTAAAAGCAGTTTTGTTATACCCTTTGTTGAATTTTATTCCCCAGCCTTGTGAATGAAAAATAACCCCGAAACTCATTTCCTTTAATAAAAGAACATTACTGGACGTATCAATTACAGGTTCGGTCTGGGAAAAAGTATTCAATCCCAAAATAACGAAAAAGGCTAAAATGATGCTTTTAATGTAATTCAGCATGAAGAATTATTAAAGGAGCCCATAAAAATAAAAAATATTTATCAAATAAACGATATCCGATAAATATATATTATTTCGAAAATGAAGCTATCAGAGCAAAAGAATCAATACCGCTGTTCAATTTGAAATTTTTTAGCTTCACCATATGCAGGACAACTTTCGGAAGATTTACATGAACTGATAAAAATCCCGATCGTAATAACCGCCAATATGATGATGACAATTCTTTTCATAGTTTTTCATTAAGAAGGTTTACAAAAATACGACTATTTTATAAATTAAGATTTCGTTAATAAACTTATTTTTGGGGTGGTTATTGCAAATCCTTTGCCATTTGAGCAAAACAAGGACTGATTATGGGAACAAACATCAACCCGGTTATTGAAAACTCTTGGAAAACAATGCTTTCTGGCGAGTTTGATGCCGGTTACTTCATTGAATTAAAAAGTTTTCTTTTAGAGGAGAAAAAAAAATACCGCATTTATCCTCCGGGATCGGAGATTTTCGCTGCTTTTAACTATACACCTTTCGATCACGTCCGGGTGGTGATCCTCGGTCAGGACCCGTACCACGGGCAGGGTCAGGCAAATGGATTATGTTTTTCGGTAAGGGATGGTGTTCCGAAACCACCTTCATTGAAAAATATATTAAAGGAATTAAACGATGATTTGGGAATACCTGTACCAACCAATGGGAATCTTGAAAAATGGGCTCATCAAGGAGTACTTCTATTAAATGCTACGCTAACTGTCAGGGCCGGACAGGCCGGGTCACATCAAAACAAAGGCTGGGAAAATTTTACTGATGCAGCCATCAGGAAACTCTCCGATGAAAAGGAAAACCTGGTTTTTGTTCTTTGGGGCAATTACGCACAGGCAAAGATTGACCTCATTGATCTTTCGAAACACTATATCATCCGATCTCCGCATCCTTCTCCGTTTTCCGCTGACAGGGGATTCTTCGGAAGTAAACCATTTTCTAAAACCAATCATTTTCTTCAGCAAAAAGGATTGGGGACCATTGACTGGGATCTCTCATAAAAAAACCAGACTCTTAAAGCCTGGTTAAAAAATTTGAACTACGCTAAATTTTTATTCACTTATTCTTTTATCCAGTCAATTATCTTATCACTCTTTGGGTTTTCGCGTGGATTCACATAACCAACGAGGTGGCCTTGCTCATCGATCATATATTTCTGGAAATTCCATGTCACTTCCGAATCCATAACACCATTTTCCGATTTCGAAGTCAACCATTGATATAACGGATGCATATCATCGCCCTTTACCGATATTTTAGCCATCATGGGAAAAGTAACGCCATAATTTACTTCACAAAATTCTTTGATTTCCTCATTGGTTCCCGGTTCCTGACGACCGAAATTGTTCGCCGGAAAACCAATAATGGTAAAACCATTATCCCCGTATTCTTCGAATAATTCTTCCAGATCCTTGTATTGCGGTGTATTGCCGCATTTGGAAGCGGTATTTACAACCAGTATCTTTTTGCCTTCAAAGGTTGAAAGGGAAATATCCTTGCCGTCAATTGACTTTACTGTAAAATCGTAGAAAGTTTTTTCCTGTGCATTCATTTCAATAGCAGATAAAAACAAAACTGAAATTAATATCAAAAGTGATCTTTTCATTGTATTTGATTTTTCGCTAATAAAACAGATGAGAATGGAAACTTGTTCACGATCATTTTTCTGAACACAACTCAACAATTTATATTTTCGCATCTGAAACTGAAGATATGAACAAACAGATTCTCCGCCTGGCCATCCCCAACATTATCAGCAATATTACAGTGCCATTGCTTGGCATGGTCGACCTGGCGATTATGGGTCATCTCGAATCTGAAATTTACATTGGGGCCATAGCCCTTGGTGGAATGATCTTTAATTTCATCTATGCTTTTTTCAGTTTCCTCCGAATGGGTACAAGCGGTTTTACAGCCCAGGCCTACGGTGAAAAAAATAACATTGAGATCATTCTGATGTTTGGCCGATCCATGCTATTTGCTCTTGTCGGCGGTTTGCTGATCATCATGCTTCAGTACCCCATCGACATGCTGAGTTTTTATTTACTCGATGGTTCCACAGAAGTTGAATCGTTAGCCAGGGAATATTTTTATATCAGGATTTATGCAGCTCCGGCATCGCTGGGTATAATGGCCATTTCGGGCTGGTTTATCGGTATGCAAAATTCCAGGTATCCCATGTATGTGGCCATATTCATTAATATCATAAACATCGGGGCAAGCCTTGTTTTTGTTTATGAATTAGGGATGAAATCGGATGGTGTAGCCTGGGGTACGCTCATTGCACAATATGCAGGATTGATTCTGAGTTTTTCTCTTTTCCAAAAAAAATATAAAAGCTTATTCAGTTTCTGGGTTCGTATCGAATTTTTCAATGCAGCCAGGCTGAGGAAGTTTTTCAAAGTCAACACCGATATTATCATCCGAACACTCTGCCTGATCTTTACGTTTGCATTTTTCACAGCCCAATCCGCGAAAATTGATGATACCATCTTAGCTGTGAACACTGTTCTTTTACAATATTTATTTGTATTTTCCTATTTAACGGATGGCTTTGCCTATGCTGCCGAGGCTTTGGTTGGTCAATATACCGGTTCAAAAAATTTAACCAACCTGAAAAAAGCCATTAAATTACTTTTTATGTGGGGCGTTATTATCAGTATCCCGTTCACCATTACTTATTTTGTCGGAGGCGATCTTTTGCTTTACCTGCTTACCGACAATAAGGATGTTATTCAGGCGGCATCTCCTTATTTATTCTGGATCGGGATAGTACCGGTTATTACTTTCGCGGCATTTATCTGGGATGGTGTATATATCGGGGCCACAGCTTCGGTTGCCATGCGGAATACGTTGCTCATCTCGACGTTTGCCATTTTTATCCCGGCTTATTATTTACTCAATGGCCCTTTGGGAAATCATGGGCTCTGGCTTGCTATGATTTTGTTCATGCTCAGCCGCGGTATTTTGCTTACGATTTTTGCCCCCAAAAGCATCTTTACATTTTCATCCTAACTATTTCGATTGTTATTATAGGGATTGTTTTGAGACGCAGTCCAATGTATATCAACAGTTATAAATTTTGAAAATACCCTGAACACAGATCTCAGAACCCGGAACCCAGAGCGATTTGTCTCTACCACCAAACCTGCTTCCCATCATCATCAACCGTAAATATCCGCTCTTCTTTCCTCGATCCGTCTTCTACCAGCCAGTATATGGCATTGGATGGAACAGCTTTAAAAACAAGTGGTTCATCTATGGCTATGTTTTTACCTGCTTCTATCCACTTGTCATTCCAGTAAAACAAAATATATGACTTCCCTGAATTGAATTCAGCATGTTCGATAAAGTCGGTAGTTTCTTTGGTAATCCGCTTGGTGGTGGAAAAAAGGGTGAGATCGATCCGCTTTTTACCGTCAGGAACTTTGTACTCAACTTTTGCAGAGTCGGTCAGAATAAATGCGTCTCCGGCAGGAATGATCTCTTTATCGTAATAGAAAGCAGGAAGATAGGCTACGCCTAAACCCATTTTTGAATATGTTGCCTTATTACCATAAAGTCGGGTATAATCAATGGCTTTCCATTCCCCGGAATTAAATACACACAAATAAGCAAAATTTGTGCTATCCGGAATACCTTTGGTCAATTCAATTTTCACATTACTCGTTGGAACATAAGCAGGGGTAACATCACGAATGCTGCTGCTGTTAAGGTATGGAGGGGCTTTCTCCCATTTTTCCATCTTTTCAGGAAGGCTGTTCTTTTGAATGGCATATGTTTTCCTGTAAACCTTAGCCATTTTGTGACCCAACGAATATTCGCCCGGATTGGCCTCTCCACCCATAAATATAATCGTGCTGTCGTTTTTGTCCAAAATGGCATTCCAGGCGTGGTTGTTCCCTGTATTGGCCCAATAGGGTGTAAAGTCGCTCATAACCGGGATTCCTAAAGCACGCATGGCATAAATCGCCAGGTTGGTCATGTCTTCACAGCGGCCGAGTTTCACATTGAGCATCTCCTGTAAACCCTGGTCGGTAGGATGCTCATAATATCTCGGATCAAAGCGGAACCACGATTTGATGTAATCATTTACAAAACAGGCAGCTTCAACCGGACTTGTCTGGTCTTTAACAGAATCTTTTACCCACGATAATTCCCTGATAAAATATTCACGCCATTCTTCAATGGGCTCATTGCTGCTCCTGTATGGCAAAACGTATTCACAAAACTGTTCGAAGTTCAGGTGGGAGGCCCATGGATTTTCCTCCCAGGCTTCTTGTGCAAGATCAATGTTCATGATTAAATAATCTGCCTTGATCTCATTATAATCATAATATAAAGTATCCTTTTCGAAATGGATCGACCCTTTGTTATTTTCGATTTCGTCCCACCCATCGAGAAGCGCATCGTAATCCTTATAATCCCGTACATTAAAATCAACTTTTGCACCGGTGGAATCCACTAGTTTATATTCAAGATAACCCTGGTTTTTCATATTACCAATCAAAAAATAGGCTGCTTCTTCCCCGATCACATTACCCGATTCTTTATAGTGATTGATCACTTGTTCAAGTTCGGGTCGGTTTTCACCCGACTGATCAAGCACTTCCTTTACATCGGCAGGCAATTCAAATTCACGTGGGCCACAAGCAAATAAAACTGATAGGATAACTAAAAAGATAATTTTTCGCATGTCACATTATTTAGTACCTACAAAGATATAAATTGTATCTGCCCGATTTGAAAACCTCCATTTAAAGTGTAATTTTGTCATCAAATTACCGAAATGAAAAAACTTTTATTTGTCCTTTTCGTGGTGCCGGTATTGAGCCTCATCGCCCAACCACCGGGTTATTACGACAGCGCCATTGGTTTGACCGGTGAAGAATTGAAAGCAGCATTGTACGACATCATCAAGGGCCACACCGAATATACTTACGATGATCTGCGTGATTTTATCCTGATGGATACAGATGAAGATCCAAATAATCAAAACAATATTATTCTATTGTATACTGGGCGTTCACAGGCAAAAAATACTTTTGGCGGTGGTGTCAACGACTGGAACCGTGAGCATGTTTGGGCGAAGTCGCACGGTGATTTCGGGACTGTGCCTCCTGCCGGAACCGATGCCCATCATGTCCGTCCGACCGACGCTTCGGTGAACAGCGATCGCGGCAACAAGGATTTTGATAACGGCGGTCAACAACACCCTGAAGCAACCGGTTGCTACTACGATGGTGATTCCTGGGAACCCCGCGATGAAGTTAAAGGAGATGTTGCCAGGATGATCTTTTACATGTCGGTCCGATATGAGGGCGAAAATGGGGAACCCGACCTGGAAGTAGTAGATGAAGTGAATACTTCGCCTGCTCCGGAGCATGGAAAATTTTCAGCGCTTTATGAATGGCACCAGCAGGACCCACCCGACGCTTTTGAAATGAACAGGAATGAAGTAATCTACTCATACCAGGGAAATCGCAACCCTTTTATTGATCATCCCGAGTTTTTAATTTTAATTTATGATCCAACCAACGCAATAAGTGAATATTCAAATGGTGTTGATTTCACGCTGTTTCCCAATCCGGCTAATGAGAAGACAACGGTTAATTTTATGAATAGTATTTCTGGAGATGGAGAAGTTCATATCAGGAATATACTGGGACAGGTTGTCATATCACAAAAACTGAAAAATGGAACCTCCCAAACCAAATTAGATACCTCCCTGCTCCAGGACGGACTTTACATCGTTTCGATAGAAATAGCCGGAAATATCAGTACTGGTAAATTGAATGTGAAGCACTAAAACCTTTCAGGTAGAATTTTGGCCCCCGTGAAGGACATCCTGAAAGGTCTGAAAAAAAATTTTCCTTTCGACCTTTCAAGTCCCCACTGCACAGCCCAGCTTCGACTTGAAAGGATTGTTAACTTTTGTTAAAATTACGAAATATTTCGTAAATAAATTTGGAATTACGAAATACTTCGTAGTATATTTGCGTTAATGTTCAAATCATTTGCATTATTTTATGCTCAAAAAATATATTAAACCGACTGAATCAGAACTGGAAATCCTTCAGGTAATCTGGAATAAAGGACCTTCCAGCGTGCGTGAGATCAACGACGAGCTCAACAAAAACCGTGAAACCGGTTATACCACAACACTCAAGCTGTTGCAGATCATGACCGATAAAAGTCTCGTAACGCGTATCAAGGACGGACGAAATCATATTTATTCGGCTGCAGTGGAACAAAATGCAGCACAACAACAAATGCTCGACAAATTACTTATGGGTGTTTTCGGAGGCTCAGCCAAACGGCTGGTGATGGAAGCACTGGGCAATCACAATACCTCAAACGAAGAACTTGAGGAGATCAAAAAATATATTGACGGACTGAAAGGAGGTGAATCATGAACAACTTACACCTTTTCAATGATAATATTTTGCAGGCACTCGGGTGGACAATCATCCACTCCCTTTGGCAAATCGTATTGATCGGATCACTGCTCAAAGCCGGATTATGGGTTTTCCGCAAACATGCTCCGGAAATCCGTTATCATCTGCTTTTGGCCGGATTGTTAAGCATTGTGCTGATAGCAGTTTTTACATTCTTTAAAATATATGATCAACCCTCGAACAATGCAAGTGCTTTAAAAACTGTCGGAAATGAAGTATTTCCGGCTACGCAGGCATTTGAAATTTCAGAACCCGGAGTTGTGGCTTTCGACAAATCAATTCTTACAGAAACAAGGCTCCTTATCCAGCAGAATGCCCACCTGATCACCCTGTTTTGGTTGATCGGATTTTTATTTTTCTCTATCAGGTTTGCCGGTGGTTACTGGTTTCTTTCCCGGATAAAAAAGAAATCCATCCCGGTAAACACGAAAATACAAATCCTGGCCAAAAATATTGGTTCAAAGTTTAATCTGAATGAATTTGTGAAGGTTTTTGAATCGGTTACAGTTAAAGTACCCATTGCATTAGGATACCTGAAACCGGTGATAATATTGCCGGCCGGACTGGCCACTTCCATTCCGTTTAACCAACTGGAGGCAATCCTGACCCATGAAATGGCTCATATTAAAAGAAACGACTTCCTGGTGAACCTCTTGAAATCGATGCTGGAAGCTGTTTTCTTTTACCATCCGGTTTTTTGGTGGATCGGAAAACAACTTGATAACGAACGGGAAAATTGTTGTGATGACCTCACGATCGAGCTATGCAAAAACGAAACCTCATTGCAGGAAGCCCTTTTTAACATTGAGTTGCATAACCAAAAACTGCAGCACATAGCAGCTGCACTTTATAAAAATAAGTTTCAATTATTAAATCGTATCAAGCGTATGAAATCAAAAAACAATTTAAACCATGGAAACCGCATCACCCTGGCCGGGCTTATTGTTCTGCCAGCGCTATTGCTCATTTTTAGTCTTTCTTCGGCATTTGTGCCTCGCGAGCAAGATCTGCCAGATTTTATATATCAAAACAATCGGACGGTATCCGAACATACTGATTTAAACTCTGATGCATCTGAACCGGTAAATCTTGTAAACAATGCTGAATCAGATGAGCGTGAAAAGATTTTTACCGAAAAGGCATCCGATCCTGCTGCTGTTCCAGACACCAATGAAATTAAGTACGGGAGCAAGATCAAAACAGATGACGGCTATGTATTGATGGAATTTGATGAAAGCATGAATCTTCAAAAAATTACAAAAGACGGAAAGGAATTGACAGGCGCTGACCGGGATAAATACGAGAAAATCGCAGCTAATTCCAAAAATGCATATGATTCGCAGATCAGGGAAAAAGAGCATAAGAAGGATCTGGAAAAAGTTCAGGAAAAAATGAAAGAATTACAGGAGCGAATGGCCGAAGTTCAGGGTCAATATAACGAGGTGATGAAGGAATATATGGAGAAAGCTGCCTTTGCTAGTGACAATTTATGGCCGGAAGTATATGCTAATGCCTTAGATCAGAACTGGTATTTTAAAATGGACTCTCTGGAAAATTATCATTTTGAAATGCCTGAAATCGAATTTCCGGAAATAGTCATGCCTGAATTGCCCGAGACCTATTTTGACGAAGCTCAATTACAGGAAATGTTTGAACAGGCGCAGGCTCAATACAAGGAAGCGATGCAAAATTACAATCATCAACGCGAAGAATGGTGGGAAGAACGAGACGTAAGAAAAGATGCCCGCGCTCAAGAAGAAGAGGCCCGGGCTTTGGAACGTGATGCCCGTATGTTGGAAAGCAATTCCAATAAATTGCAAAACACCCTTAAAACCGAACTGATCAATGACGGCATATTAAAACATTGGGATGACTTGAAAAACTTCATGCTCTCTGACAAAAAAATGGAAGTGAACGGCAAAAATCAACCAAAAGAACTTCAGGAAAAATATTTGAAGTTGTACAAAGATCTTACAGGTAAGGAATTGGAAGGCACACTTGTGATCAATCGTTAAAATTCTAAACTTTAATAATTTAATGATCATTGATTTTAAAATGCTTTCCCGGCAGCATTATGGTTTTTGTTGCCTGTCAAATTTGTGATTTGAGTTTTATTTTTTGGTATTTGTTTTTTAGTGTATCTTTTTGAACAAACTCCTATTCGTTTTGTCTAAGTTTGCATAACTTACATTATGGCACGACACGGACAGGCATCAACGGAGCGGGAAACCCCAAAGAAAAAGATCACCGGTGAAGGGCTGAAAAGGCTTTACAGGCTATTCAGATTCATCAGGCCACAAAAGAGCGTATTTATCCTTGGTTTAATTTTTCTTCTGCTTTCAAGTGTAACGACTCTTATTTTTCCCATGCTGATGGGCGACCTGCTCGATTCTGCAACGAACGGTACACTGGAAAAAATAAACAGAATCGGATTTATCCTTCTGGGAATCTTTGTTGCCAATTCAATATTTTCCTATTTCAGGATTTACACATTTGCTGTTGTCACCCAAAAAACCCTGGCATTGCTTCGGCAAACTACATATAACCATTTGATCCGGTTGCCCATGGTCTTTTTTTCAAGCAGACGAGTCGGTGAGCTCAATAGCCGCATCTCCGCTGATATTGCCCTTTTGCAGGAAACTTTCACCAATACCCTCGCACAATTCATCCGGCAAGTGATTACCATTGTCGGGGGCATTACCCTTTTAACGATCATTTCTTACAAACTAACGCTGTTCATGTTGGCCATTGTTCCGGTGGTTGCAATTATTGCAAGGATTTTCGGGACATTTATACGCAAACTTTCGAAAATATCACAGGATAAAGTGGCCGAGTCAAATACCATTGTCGAAGAGACGCTTCAGGCGATTACCAACGTGAAAGCATTTGCCAATGAGGCTTTTGAGATTCTGCGTTATAAAAAGAAAACCGACGAAGTGATCGAAATAGGATTAAAAGGTGCCAAATGGCGTGGATTGTTCGTATCGTTTATTTTCCTTGCTATGTTCGGCTCCATTGCCGGCGTTGTATGGTACGGCGTTTACCTCGTTAACCAGGGCGATTCAATGACTTCAGGTGATCTGTTCAAATTCATTCTTTATACTGTTTTTATTGCCGGTTCGATCAGCGGTATGGCCGACCTGTATTCCCAAATCCAAAAAGCCATCGGAGCAACCGAAAACCTGATGGACATCCTGGAAGAAGATACTGAACCCTTTGAACAAACAATTGAAGCCTTAAAACAACCGGAATGCTGCAAAGGCAAAGTGGAATTTGCTGGAGTATCGTTCAATTACCCTACACGAAAAGATGTGAGGGTTTTAAAAAATATCAGTTTTACGTTGAAGAAAGGCGAACAAGTGGCGCTTGTGGGTCCGTCGGGTGCCGGAAAAAGCACCATCACTTCTTTGCTGTTTCGGTTTTATGACCCAACGGATGGACAAATATTTATCGATAATCGCAATATAAAGGAATACAACCTCACCGACCTCCGTAGCAACATGGCCATAGTTCCCCAGGAAGTATTGCTATTTGGTGGGACAATTCGTGAAAATATCGAATACGGAAAACCCGGTGCATCGGAGCAGGAGATCATTGAAGCCGCCCGAAAGGCCAATGCAATGGAATTTATCACAAATTTCCCGGAAGGACTGGATACAATTGTTGGAGAGAGAGGAGTACAGCTTTCAGGAGGTCAGCGACAACGCATTGCCATTGCCCGCGCCATCCTGAAAGACCCGGCCATCCTCATCCTTGATGAAGCCACCAGCTCACTCGACTCGGAATCGGAACGGCTGGTGCAGGATGCATTACAGCAATTAATGAAAGGCCGGACCTCCATCGTTATTGCACATCGGCTCTCAACCATTCACAATGCTGACAAAATTATTGTGATCGACAAAGGCGAAGTAAAAGAAATGGGGTCACATGAAAAATTATTGGAAATAGAAAATGGGATCTATAAAAATCTAAGCGAATTACAACTTGAGCTTATGGGTTAAAGGTCTCAATATAAAGATTATAATTTAATCGCTTATGCCAGGGATCAATGAAAATAGGTTTTGGTCATAATAAGTATTCTTCCCTCCGCTATTTTTCCTTTATTTCCTGAACAAACAAAAGTAGAGATACTATACACTAAAATCAATACTCATGATTGGGTATTTTTTTTGTTATCTATGATATATTTTGTAAAATTTCTCTATTTTTATGAAAATAAAATAATTAATCAATCATAATCAATTTTAGTGGTCGATATTGATAAGTTTATTACCCGGATTCGTTATGAATCTGAAACAATAGGTAAAGATATATTAGAGGAATATTTGGCAAAGTATAGTATTATCAATACGCTTTTTTCCAGTGGCCAGGCAGTACCTTTCTTGTTTGATTTCACCAATCACACCTATCCTTTCTTTTGCAATTCATCAGAAAAGGTGCTTGGATTTCAGGCTTCTATATTCATGACCATGGGTTTAAAGGCTTTCATAGGGAATTTACACCCGGATGACGTGAATGTTTTTTATTACAGGATCGTTCCCGATTTTCAAAGAGTCAGATATTCACGGACCTTAACCCAGGTAAAAAAACTCAGATATACTTTTAACTACAGATTCAAAAAAAATGATAATAAATATATTCATTGCCTTGAACAGGATATAATTTTAGAAACAGACAAATATAAAAACCCATTGCTTACCTTTGGAACCATCACCGATATTAGCGAATATAAAAAAGATAATGTCATAATCGGTACAATGTCGGTTTTAAACAGTGCAAATGAATATGAAACAGTCTATTCAAGGAATTATTCCAACGACAGTAAAATAATTTATTCCAATAGGGAAATGGACATCATTCGCTTGCTGGCAAAGGGTTTATCGAGCAAAGAAATAGGTTCCAAACTCAACATCAGCCCTCAAACCGTCGATAAACACCGTAGGAATATGTTACACAAGGCAAAGATGAACAACACACAGGAATTGGTTGTTGATGGCATCAGGCAGGGTTGGTTGTGAGTTAACTGCCAATGGGAATACCTATTAAAATTTTTGTACCGGATGCCTTGCCTTCATTATCTTCCAGATCAAAAATAGCCATCGAAATTTTTCTTTTCAACTTTTTATTGAGTGTTCGGATTCGCTCCTTTGTGATTGCTGTAGCAAGAGATTTATGACTTTTATCCTGCCTGAGAAGGATTTCCTGTGCTCGCTGCCTGCCGATTCCATCATCCTCAACTTCCAGTTCAATAGATCCATTTTTCAGTCGAAACCGAACATCAATCTTCCCTTTGGATTCCTTATGTTTGATTCCATGCTCAATGGCATTCTCAATGAAAGGTTGGGCCAGCATGGGGGGAATAAGAACAGATTCAGGATCAATCTTTTCGTCCACTTCAATAATGTATTCGAATTTTTCAGGAAATCTAATTTTTTGAAGTTCCAGGTAATTTTCAATGGTGGATAACTCCTCTTCCAGGGGAATGAATTCTTCTACTGTACTGTCAAGAATATTGCGAACCAGTTTTGAAAACCGGGCCAGGTATTTACTCGCTTTTTGCGGTTCTTCATTGATGATGGAGTTTTGGATGCTGGCAAGGGAATTAAAAATAAAATGGGGGTTCATTTGGGAGCGGAGGAGCTTTTGCTGCAAAGCGGTTTTTTCCTGTTCGGTTTTTAGCTTGTTTTGCCGGATTAAAAGAGTCGTAATCAAAAATGTAATGACAAACAATAAAGCCAGCCCAATCAAAAGATAAAGGGAACGTTGGGCTTTTGCTTGTTCCAATTTTTTCTGTTGCTCTAGTATACGAATTTGTTTATTAATATTTTCATTTTCAGAACTGGCAAGTAAGTAATCAATTTGATTCCTGGTAGAAATTTGCTGTAAACTATCCAATATCTTTTCTTTTAACTGAAGATAATAAAAGGCGGAGTCGTAATTTCCCAGTGATTTATAAAGTTTATAAAATGCTCTATAGGCATAAGATCTAAGCCAGTACATATAATTAACCATATAATATTTTCGATGAGGTTCCCGAAATACAACAGTATCGATGCTTTTGTAAAAATATTCGATTGCTATTAAGCTACTATCTAAATACACTTTTGAAAGCGCCAACTTACCCACATCTGTATAAAGCTCTCCAAGTAAAGCATAACTTGAAACAAAATCATCCCAATCTTTTGTCAAATATGCATTTTCAATTGATAATTTGTAGTACTTTTCACCCAGCGAGTATTTAGTTGGATTCATATAATGATGATAGCTTTCAGCCAAATTTATCAAAGCTGAGCTTTTGTAATAATAGTCATTAAATTTATTGGCATAAAACAAAGATGAATCAAAATAAGGTATTGCCAATGGGCCTTCGAATCTTTCATTTTCTGGTCTGTCATCATCCCTCCACAGATAGATAATCCCATAGTTATTATATATTTTTGAAAGAAGATCGTCGTAATTTAACTGTTTACATTCTATCAAATTTAATCCGCTATAATAAAAAGCGCTGTCGTATAATTTGGACTGTATGAATGTATATGCCAGTTCATTTCTTACCTGAATAATGTTTCTGTAAAGCTGTAAACTCTTATAAATTGATCCTGCTTTTTTATAATATTTGGCTGCGTTCAAATCATTTCCAATGAAGCGGTTTATAATCCCAATCTGAAAATAAAGATGACCCAGTTCCTTAGGAGTTTCTTTTAAATTAAGATTCTCAAATATTTGCATGGCTGACAGGTAATTAGTCATTGAGTTCTTTACATCGAGCTTAAAAAAGTAACCATTCCCGACATTAAAAACAGCTTCAGCTTTACCAAACTCATATTGAAGAGAATCAGATAATTCAAGCGCCTGATTTGCATAATACAAACAACTGTCAGGATAACGCTGCGAAATGGAAGTGGCAACCAAATTCAAATGGTCAACCAAAGCTGTTCCCCGAAATTTAGGAATAAGTTGAATTAAACTGTCCAGTTCTGCCCTGGGGACATCGGTGCGTATCTGTCCTAAACCACAAAGGACATACTGGGTAAAGATTAATATGATTATGTTGCGCCTCATCGCACGGTATATGGAATTTTCAAATATACCAAAGTCCCTGAAGCCTCATTAAAGTTATCCAACAGGTCCCTGATTTCCATCGATATTTTTTTCTTCATCCGTTTGTTCAGTATTTTAATGCGATCGCTTACAATAGAGGTCGCAAGCGATTTATGATTATTGTCCTGCTGCTTCAGAATTTCCTGAGCACGCTGTCTGCCGATACCATCATCTTCCACTTCCAGTTCAATCATGCCTTCTTTCAATTTGAACCTGACATTGATGTTTCCTTTTGATTCCTTGTGTTTGACGCCATGCTCAATGGCATTTTCAATAAAGGGCTGAGCCAGCATGGGAGGGATCTGAGCACTTTCGGTGTCAAGCCGTTCATCTACTTCTATCGTATAATCAAATTTTTCAGGAAAACGTATCTTTTGAAGTTCGAGGTAATTTTCAATGGTGGATATCTCCTGCTCAAGGGGGACGAACTCCTCCACCGAGCTGTCAAGAATGTGTCGTACCAGTTTGGAAAACCTTGCCAGGTATTTGCTGGCTTTATGAGGCTCTTCATTGATGATGGAATTCTGGATGCTGGCAAGTGAGTTGAAAATGAAATGAGGATTCATTTGGGTACGTAGGAGACGCTGCTGTAAAAGCAGGGTTTGCTGGCTGCTTCGCAATTTGTTCTGACGAATTAAAACATAGGCCAGCAGAAGTATTAAAATCAACAATCCGCCTAGCCCAAATAAAATCCAACGGTTCTTTGCCAATTGCATCTCTTTCAGATCATTTTGCTGTGATAAAGAGGCTATCTGATCATCTTTTCGCTCTGATTCATATCGTGTCTGAATTTCAATGGATTCCCTGTTACCTGTTAACACCCTGAGTGTATCTTTTGAATCCGAGCACGCCGATAGGTAAATCAAAGCCTCACTAAGCTGCCCCTTTTTAAGAAACAATTTATACAGATGATCGTAAAGATTTACCGCCTGTCCGTAAATAGCCTCTTTCATTTGTTTTTTGGTAAAAGGCAGATATAGCTCACTACCCCAGGAAACAATGTATTTTAGGGAATCAAATCGATAATATGAACCATTACTGATCATCTCTTTCAGCAAGTCTTCCGACAGGAAAAAATAAAATTCTGCCTCCTTAGTCTTACCCGTCTTTGAATAAATTTCTCCAAGCTGGTATGATGCCAGCTGTGATTGTTTCAAAAACCCCCTTTCTGAAAACCATCGATAGGAATCTTTTAATAAACTTATTGCAGTATCCGTATTACCTACCTCAATGTATATTCCAGCCTTTCTCCGGGTATGTTCATGTTTCAGAGCGCTAATGCTCATGTTGGAATCCGGATAGTTCTCTGCCTGTTTGAAATAATAAAATGCACTGTCATTATTACCGAGTTCATAATAGCACATAGCCAACAAACCATTATGCAACATCATATCCGTAATCTCGAAATTGTTTTTTATGCCGATATGTATATAATTCAAATAGATCGTTCGTGCAATATCAGATTGGCCAGTCATACGATATGGCAACCCAACCCGCGAATAGATGGACATCGTATCCCTAAAATCCCCAATGGTTTTTCCATTGCTATCCTTAGTCCGGTAAACCGCCAGGGATTTATGGATGAGTTCAAAGGTTTTTTCATAATTCCTTGCAAAAAAATGCACGGTAGCAATGTCCTCAAGTAATTGTGCTACAAGATATAAATTTCCCAGTGCTTCATAAATCGAAAGGGATTCCTGATAATAGTTGAGGGCTTTGGGATAATTACCATCATAAAATTCCATTCGGCCAAAATTACGCATAGCAGCAGCTTCACCCTCCGGGTTATCCAATTTTTCTGCCAGGTTCAGCGCTTGACCGGCATAATACCTGCAATCGTCTTTATTCTCGAACGAAAGGGAGGCCGCCAGAGCATTGAGGGTTTGAAGTTTATCTATGTTTTCTTGCGCTGGAAAAATCTTAAGAAGGCTGTCCACATCATACCATTCGATATCATTAAAAGCCTGAGAAAAAGAATATAACTGAGAAAAGAGGAAAATGATCGTAATAATGTTAACAGGTTTTTTCACATTATTCGCTTAACCTTTCGAACAATTCCATCAGTTCCTCCCGTTTGCGGGATGCCACCGGGACTTTACTTTCATTTTCAAGCACCACATATCCTCCATCCCCTTTTTCAAACCTGTTGATATAGCGAATGTTGATCAGGAATGATTTATGGATCCTGTAAAACCCGCTGTCTTTAAGCAATTCATCATATTCTTTAAGAAGGGTTGATACCATGATCTTCTTCCCGTTCAGCAGATGAACAGCCGTATAACTTCCTTCCGATTCACAAAAATTGATGTCCTGTACTTTCACGAGGTGAATGTTATCAAAAGTCCTGAGGATGATTTTCCGGTTTGCTTTATCACCCGGCTGCATGTTTTCTTCCAGGGCATTTAGCTGGGTGCTGAAATCCTGCTGCATCAGTTTTTCTGCTTTACAAACCGCTTCAGTTAACTCATCGGCATCCACCGGCTTTAACAAATAATCTATAGCGCTGAACCGGAAGGCTTTGATGGCAAACTGATCATAAGCGGTGACAAAAATCACCTTGAAATCGACCGGTTGCAATTGTTTCAGCAGGTCAAAACCGGTGCCGTCGTTCATTTTAATGTCGAGCAGGATCAGGTCAGGATGATGCTTTTGTATGGCTTCCATTCCGGTTTTCACACCATCAGCCTGAGCAACCAGTTTCACATTCGGACACGACTGCTTTACCAGCTTCTCTAAGGTCTGGCGCATGTGGGCTTCGTCATCGATGATGATGGTGCGGAGAATATTTAATTCCGAATTTTTCCTAAAAATACGCATTAATATTAATATTCCAAATTATCAAAAATTAAATATGAACAAGTCCGACCTGATCCAAAAGTCCAAAAATGACCTTAATTGGTTTTGGTTGGTTCATTTTCCAATCCAAAGAATACTTAACAATTTTTTAGCCTGCTTTTGGGATTTAAGCCAGGATAAAGGTACAACATCCGTAAAGCAAAAATGAAACTGATTGATAAACGCCGGGGTTGAGTTAGTGAACGTTGGCATTTGGTTAGTGAACGTAAATATTATTTCAAATTTTCCAAAAAGGCAAATACTTTTCCGAATGCTGAAAATCCAAAAATAGATCTTTTTATACAGCCTGAGTTTCAAAAAAAACCGGCAGCCACCCGGCTGCCGGCCAATACCCTGAAACAGACTTTTACAGTTTGATCAGTTTTCCGGTTTGATGCATGTTTCCGGCATCCAGTTTGATAAAATAGAGGCCGCTGTCGAGGTTATGAAAATTAAATGACATGTTGTACTCGCCGGCCGACTGAACCTGGCTGGTCAGGGTTTTGATTCTCTCTCCCCGGGTATTCAGAAGCGAGATGGTCACCTGTCCGGTTAAGGGCAAATGGTAATGAATGGAAGTATTATCCCGGACAGGGTTCGGATAAATCATTATTGTTTCATGGCTGGTGATCATATTGTCTTCAAAACCGGTAAAGAAAATTTCGTAAGCACCCATCTCAATCCTGCCATCGGATTTCCTTGGATTCCCGCACAAACAATATTCAGGTAAATATTCATCATAATACCAGGCAGAAGTATCGGGTGTACCCATATTGTAGCAGGGAGATTCGAGCGGGATCATAAAAGGATGCTCCTCGTTACCCGCAAACAGTGGGTCTTCATCCAGGTTGAACAAATATTCTCCAATAAAGGGTAATCCTGCAAAACCTTCTTCACCCCCTTCTATGTCGCAGTAATAAAATCCCGGTGTACTCTGCTGGTTGGATAAATAAACTTCATTACCATAAAGAGATGCTTCGTTATCCCACATGATGGTATTGATAACCTGTGGATTGGAATTCAAGTAGAAATAAAGTGCCCCACCCAGTTCAGCCTGGTTATTGACAATCGTGCTGTTTATTAAAATACCATTGCTATTTTCATAAAAAGCCATGGCGCCACCTTTGGGAGATTCATTGTTGTAAAACAGGCAATTGGATATAATGGGATTGGAGCCCAGATAAACAAGCAAAGCCCCTGCATAATCCATTCCATAATTATCATAGAATATACAATTTTGTATAAATGGACTGGAATTCCACAGAGCGATGGCACCGCCGCACGTTACATATTGTGAACTGTATTGGTCTGCAATACTATTTCTGAATGTTGAGTTGTAAATTTCAATATCATCATAATCGCGGACTGCAAAAATTCCTCCGCTGTTATACTCTCCTCCCCCCATTGCTCTTCCATACTGGAAAATACAATAATCAAAAAAAGAAGTTTCGCTGGTGGTCGCAGTTCCATCATAGTCGAAACCATCCCAGTATATATTCGGATTGGAGGCGGTAAACATGATCGGGTTACCGGTCGTTCCCTCAGCATTCAGGCAACCTTGCACCGTAATATGGTAAGGCCCACGAACACCTACCCGAACACCTGGTTCAATGGTCAGGGTCTCACCGTTCTCGATGGTCAAGTGGCCTTCAACATAATAAGGAGAACCATCCAGAGACCAGGTGCCACTGATAGTTCCTTGGGGGATGAACGTCGCTTGTTCATGCACAGCCATCACAGTTCCCTCGGTAATTTCATAAATACCACCATCCCTACCATTTTCTTCATCTTCATATAAATCCACAAAATGTATCGCTGAAGTATTGGTTTTCAACATATGTGTTCCAAGGTCTATCATAAATGACTGGGCTAACAATTGTGCATCTTCAGAAGCATTTTGAGAAATATTGATAACCTTCCCAATGGATGTTTCACTTGACCAATATGTGCTCATGGAGAATAACCTGTTTGTATCCTGCAAAAATGACAGGATAGGTTCACCATTAAATTCTATGGTAATTATATTATTGTAATAGTTACTCCAGTTATCATCCCAGTCTTCCCCTTCTACATCAGGTCCCAGGCTGTTCAAAGTATATTTTGCTTTCAGATCCTCGATTAAATATCCACGGTAATCAAGCTGAATAAGGGTATTGAAAAATCCTGTTGAACCTTCCATAAAATGACCCAGGCAGGCATTGGGGTCCGGATCGATATCATCATAATCCAAAGAAGCGCCATAATATAGCTGAGTGTTATGTCCATTTCCATATGGTTCAGGTCCGGTACCATCAGCATCCCATCCAACAAATCCTTCATGGTCGGCATTCAGACCCTGAAATGGAATTTGTGGATTGCCTGTTTCGAGAATTCCATTAATTACATTATAATAGGCCCCAGCCCTTCCGTTACCGCTAAATGATTGTCCAAAAGACGTCTGGTACAATGTCCTGATCTCTTTGCCATCCAGGTCTTGCAGGAAGGCTTGCGCAATTTCCCATGCCGGTGTTCCAAATTCTGCTATATTGTTTAGGGGAGCAAAAGCCGATTCTACATGCCAATTACCTCCCAGCGTATTGATATACATATTGGCATAATTCATTATTCCTGCCAATATGGGCGAACCATCCAGCTCGAAAAAGAAATTAATATCGTAATAATTGGAATAAGCCCAATCATTCATAAAAAACCAGTCGATACCTTCAATATCGTTGCCCAGTGTTGTCAATTCATACTTGCCCTTTACCTGGTCCGGTGTAAATCCATGATTGGTTAACGCTTGCTCAAACAAAGGGAATCCGGTCATGCCGGAGAGAAAGTGGAAACAGGCATGGTCGGGGTTTCCTGTAATGTAATCATGCGAAGAACCGTAATAAAACTGGTTGGTGAATCCCGGCGCTGGCACAAGGTGCCCTGTTGCAGCCGGTTCCGGCCCCGATCCATCGGCATTCCAGCCGGCTATCCCTTCACCTTGAGAAACTGGGCCCGCAAACTGTATTTGTTGCTGAGCATAAATAAAATTAATGGCCAATAAAATGGCGGTAATCAATGCTAATGTTTTTGTAAAAGGTTTCATAACCCCTCCTTGTTTTAAATGGTTAATAACTTGACTGATTAAACACGGATAAATTTACGAAACCGCGAAGACGATAATGAAACAGATGTGTGAACGCTGGAAAATTCAGGATGAACGCCGGGGATAAATTTGTGAACGTAGAAATTATTACAATTTCTCATTTATGAATCTGAGAAATTTGATATCAAATTTGCAATCAAATAACGGATACAGGAAGAAATAATTATGGCCTTTTAAAATACAGTAAATAGAATTTCGATCTTCGCCTGCCTGCCGGACAGGATTAACGAATTAAGATTTAGGAAGTCTTAGCTGATCAAGCCGTAAAGCCAATCAATTTCCCTGGCCCACAAGCTGTCATCCGGTGTTTCAAGGACGATGGGCATGTTATCGAAGCGTGGATCGTTCATCATTCGTTTGAAGACTTCTTCACCCAACAAGCCTTTCCCAATACTGTCATGCCGGTCTACCCGGCTTCCGAATTCCTTTTTTGTATCGTTCAAATGAATGCCCCTCAGATATTTGAATCCTACAATTTTATCAAATTCCTCGAATGTCTTTTTGTAGCCTTCTTCTGTTTTGATGTCATACCCTGCTGAGTAGGTATGGCAAGTATCCAGGCAAACACCGATCCGGCTTTTATCTTCAACTTTTTCAATGATATGGGCCAGATGTTCAAATTTGTAACCAACATTGCTTCCCTGCCCGGCGGTATTTTCAATAACGGCTGTAACGCCTTTCGTTTTTCCCAGGGTGATATTAACGGATTCGGCAATCAGGTCGAGGCATTCTTCCTCTGAAATTTGTTTAAGGTGGGCCCCGGGATGAAAATTCAGCAATTGAATTCCCAATTGTTCGCAACGCCTCATTTCATCCAGGAAACTATTTCTTGAAATCTTCAATTTATCGGGGTCGGGGTTGCCAAGATTGATCAGGTAACTATCGTGCGGGATGATATGTTCCGGGCCAAAACCGTACTTTTTACAATTTTCCTTAAACCCGGCGATATTTTCTTCAGTCAATGCTTTAGAGAACCATTGCTTTTGATTTTTAGTAAATAATGCAAATGCTTTTGCTCCAATTTCATGGGCGTTGACAGGTGCATTTTCCACACCTCCTGATGCACTCACGTGAGCTCCGACGTATTTCATATGTTATGTTTTGTCAAAATTAAGCAAATTGGTTTTCTATATATAACCAACATTTAAATTGAGCAACTGTTTAATATGAATATAAAAAGAAGATTATTTTTCATTGCACTGCTTTGAGGTGCGGCGCCTGAATCAATTTGCCCTGCCCTTCTGTACATGCCGAAGGTCAACAAGGATTTATAAATACCGCGCATTCAAATATTAGTTTTTATGTAATTTTGACACTTTTTAAGATATGGTAAAAATCAGAGTCACCAAAGAATTCACCTTCGAAATGGCCCACGCACTGCTGGGTTATGACGGTTCATGCAAATATGTGCATGGGCATTCCTACGGTCTTTCTGTTACCGTTATCGGGAAACCAATAACAGACGACTCTAATCCGAAGTTGGGCA
>JAFGBL010000081.1 GCA_016933115.1 Bacteroidales bacterium
AAATTTTGGATATAAGGAAATTTTTTTTTGAGATTCCCGAGCTTGTTTATAATGGGTTTAAACTAAACCGCATTTAGTGTATTTAATAAACTTTAAAATACATTTGTATTTTCAAGTATTAGTGTATGATCAGGTTATCGATTCTGGGGATGTTGTTGATCCCTTTTATTCTGTACGGTCAAAACAGTTCTCAATTGATTGAAAAACCGAAAGAAAGTTATGCTTTCGGGCAGATTTACTGCAACTTTCATTATACACTCAATGACCATTATGATCCGAAAGCTGCATTTAATTTCAACCAGGGGATCATCGGGTACAAGCATCAACTAGCAGAAAACCTAAGCGGGATCATAATGTATGATGTCACACGTACGACCCATATTTTTGAAATTACCGATACAGCAGGGAATGCCTTGTCATATAATTATTTTGAAGGAAGCAAATACACGGCTTATTTAAAAATGGCTGAAATTAAATGGGACATCAGCGATATGTTCATATTTCGGGTAGGTCAATTGCTTAATACGCAATACCTCACCTTTCAGGATAAATTTTGGGGATACCGCTATGTTGATGTCACTTACCAGGAAAAGTTCCGGTTGGGAATGCCGGCCGATTTTGGAGCACAGCTGGATTTTAAGTGGAAAAACAAGCTTGTAAACCAGTTTTCCGTTGTTAATGGAGAAGGGCCTTTCCGTTACCAGGATATTAACGGAAAATTTATTTATTTGAATAATATTCAATATTACCCGACCGAAAAAATAACGCTGAAACTATACACTGATTACGGACCGGCACATGATACCGGAGTAGGCTTCGCAGATAAATCGGTGATTTCGGGATTTGTGGGGTACAAAATTGATAAATTCAGGATAGGGGGGGAATACTCCTATGTTTTCAATTACAATTACGCTGATGGAACCGATTTCTATGGATTTTCCGTGTATACCGGTGTTGTTTTGAGCGACTATTTCCAGGTACTGGGCAGATGGGATCACCTCGACCTGAAAACACCCGATTCAACAACCGGCACCAATTATTATATCCTGGGATTGCAATACGAACCGGTTAAACCATTTACCACAGCGCTTACAATCCGCTATTATTCCGAAGGTGATATTCCTTCAATCTATGCCAGTTTTGGGTTGAAATTTTAAGATCGAGCAGAAATTAAACTTACAATTGGATTCACCACCAATGAAACCCCCATTCCAATAGTCCCGGCTTGTGGGGATGGCATACCAGTGAAATACAACACAAGGCAGGTCAGCAATCCTGCAATGGATGAAAACAAAGCTCCGTATTTGTTGGCTTTTTTCCAAAACAACCCCCAAATAAATGGCCCGAGGAAAGCTGCTCCGATTGCTCCCCAGGATATTCCCAGAATGGCAACGATCGTATCGGGTTTTAGTAGTGCAATCACCATGGAGAGGAGAATGAAAATAGCACTGGTCCAGCGCATCAGCAGGGTAAGCCTACTATCGGAGGTGTTTTTATTGATCACCCCAGCGTAAAAATCCTTGATCACCGAGGAACTGGATATCAGTACAAGGGCCGCCAGAGTCGACATCGAAGCGCTTAAGATCAGCAGCAAGATGACTATTGATAATGATTCCGGAATGACTTTGGTCAACATTTCAGGCATCAATGCATCGAAAACCGGAGCACCGTTTTCCGTAAATGCGGCAGGTGTATCATCCGGATTCAGGAAAACCCGCGTTGTCGATCCCATGAAATAGGCGATCACTCCGATGAGAAGTGCAAAAAAAGTGGAAGCCACCATCCCGATCCTGACTGATTTCCGGTCGCGGATGGCATAAAACTTCTGAATAAGTTGGGGCATTGCAAACGGTGCAACACTGGTTAGAATGACCAGCGAAAACAGGGGCCACCAGCCCGGCGGGCCGATTACCTTTGTGAGCCTGGGCTCAATATTGTAAAGTGTTGATGTGATATTTCCAAATCCATCACCTGCATGGATTGTATAAATCACAAGAACGATTACACCCACGGTCATGATCATTCCAAAAATGGTATCAATCATCGCCATCGACTTATAACCGCCCATAACAAGATAAATGGTCGTAAAAACACCCATGAATACCACAGCATGCCAGTATTCAATTCCAGGCAGCGAAGAGGTAAAAAGGTATGAAAGTCCGATAAATACGGCGGCCGAATAGGGCAGCATAAAAATAAAAATAATAAAGGGTGTCAGAATTTTAAGTAGTGGACTGTTGTACCTTTTCTCAAAAAACTCACTCATGGTATGGATACCATATTCAACAGAAACTTTTTTGATCCGCCAGCCCATCAAGGCCCAAACCCCCAGAACCCCCACAAAGGCATTGAACACACCGATCCACATTGCGGAGTAACCGAATCCCCAACCCACTTTACCGGCGAACCCGATAAAGACAACAGCTGAAAAGTATGCCGTACCATACGAAAATGCCGACATCCATGGGCCGATGTTGCCTCCTCCCAGAAAAAAATCGGAGAAAGATTTGGTTTTCTTCATTCCCACGTAGCCCACGATGATGATCATCAGGGCATATAGGGACAGCACTATTATTTTAACTATCATAGGATTTATTAAATTCTAAATAACAAACTATAAATCCTAAATAAATTCGAAATTCAAATTTCAAATTTCCAAATCACTTGATCTGATTTAGATTTTAGTGCTTTGAAATTGTTTAGAATTATAGGATTTAGAAATTAGCGCTTTCTTTTACCTGTATAATCCATCAGGATCAACTTCTTTCCTGAGGATGCGCAACTCCTCATCTGTCGGTGGTGTATTTTCAGTAATCTTATCTGCCAGCAGCAATTTGAACCCGGTGTTCTCGATCACCTGCTCAATGGTTACTCCAGGATTCAAACTCAGTAGTTTCATTTGTTTGGAAACATCATCATATCCCATAACGCACAGGTTGGTCACCACCCTGTAAGGACCTGTGTTTTCAGGTAATCCGGCTTCCTCCCTTGCACCAGGGCCGGTCAGGTATCCGGGAGTAGTTACAAAGTCGATTTTTTCCATAAACCTGCGTTTATCATGGATCATTATGGCAATGGTCCGCCAGCAACTTGAGCCGACATCATTGGCACCGCCCGAACC
Source organism: Bacteroidales bacterium (assembly GCA_016933115.1). Classification (GTDB taxonomy): domain Bacteria; phylum Bacteroidota; class Bacteroidia; order Bacteroidales; family JAADJA01; genus JAADJA01. The sequence continues at coordinate 3,122 of JAFGBL010000081.1, forward strand.
CGGTAACCGCACTTTTGGGTGGGCATGGTCGCCGATAACCGTTGAATTGAGGTTGCCGTATTTGTCGATCTGGGCACCACCCAGGAATCCGAACTCCACAAATCCACGCTGTGCTGTTTCCATCACATCACAAATCCCCGAAGCGGCAAGTGCCTTGTTGTAAGTCCGCATATCGCCAACAGCAAGTGGTAATTTTTCAAGAATAGCACCGGTTCCGCCGAATTCAAATATAGGAACCAGGTTGGGTGCATGCATCGCCTGGGCCAGACTGGCAGCCAGCATGGGAATACCTGTTCCTATAAACGCTGTCGTACCGTCTTCCATTACCCGGGAAGCCAGGCAGATCAATAATTCCGAAGGTGAATATTTTTGTGTCATTTTTCTTTCCTCCTAAAGTGTTAAATCCTGTAAACGTTTCTTACCAACCTTATCCAGCAAGGCCTTGTGGTCGGGCAGCCCGTAAACCCATTCCTGCATATATTCATCCATGCTTTCTTTTGTTTTTTGCATGTCGACAAACATCTTATAATGGGGTTCATCACGTTCGTACATTCCACTCATTTCTCCCGGCCATGAGCCATATGGTGCATGAATTACAGCATCCACAAGGTAGTAAGGTATAATTGTCCGGTCGGGATGCTTTCGGATTTCTTTGGTGTCAACAATTTCCTCCGTGCTGATGATCAGGTTTTTGCAAGCCCTGGACATCTCAAACGCAAATCCGCTGATACCATCAATCTGGCAATTGCCGTGGATATCCGCCCGGTTCACATGAATAAAACCGGTGTCGACGATCAAAGCAGGAAGGAGCGCTATTTTTTGATGCGTAAAAGGACATTCAATAACTTTTGCAGATGATTTTTTCAGGGTATCGGTTCCCAGCATATTGCGTGTGGCAATAAACGGAACGCCCATGCTGGCAGCCTTGAACCGCCAGGTGATTGCTGCATTTGACCATTCCACAATTTTGGTTACATCGCCCGATTCGACGCGCCGGCGCATGTTGTCGGAAATTCCATATACCTCCAGGCTGATGTAGGTGAAATCAATTTCCTTCACCTGGTTGGCTGCAAACATCAGGTCGAGCTCATGCACGCCCTGACCGACGATCCTGAAATCCTTTTTCCCAGATCGAACCAACTCGCGGGTAAGGCTCATCGGACAGCGTACTGTTCCGTACAGCTCGAAACCGATATAATCGCCATCTTTAACAAATTTTTCAATGGCTTCCTTTTCGGTCATCCTTTTATCGATGAGCGCCTTGGTCTTTTTCCTGTTATGTGCGCGAAAACCATCCAGGTCGATGGGCTGGATCAGTGGAAATTCGCCTTCCTCAAAAATGGGGATACTCTTGTTTTTGACCATATTGATGTATTTTATAAAGTTTTAATGCCGAATATAAATCGAGTGGAGTCATCCGGGTAATCCAAGTGAGTTTAGAACCAAGTTTTTATTTGCTCAAAACTAAAAAATTTCAATTACAGAAAATAAATTTCGGAAATAAAAAAGCTTATTTATAATGAATATAAGATTCGATTAAACCTTGATAACCTCCGAACCTAAAACCGGGAAGCCAGAACACTGAACACTGAACCCAGAACACTGAACTCTAAACCTCCTCAAAACACCTCACCCAATCAATCTCCATTGAAGCGGGCAATCCGGCACCATCTGCTTTGCCGGTCATGGAAGACGAAAAGACCAGGTACATATCTTCGGCAGGGATATCCTGTTTTTGTTCGTTCACAACCACATCATTGATTTTCCATGTGAGCCGGTCCTTGCGCCATTCAAGGGTGTAAATGAAAAAATCCTGTGAGAGGTCAAGGCCGGAAAATTCGGCTTTATTGCTAAGGGGTTTTTTGCCTTCGGATAAATCGCCAATGTGGTGAGCTACTTCAAGTTTTGATTTTTTTGTTCCAACTTTCAGGATGTCGACATGAGGCAGGTTTTTTTCCGAAGCCATCCAAAAGTTATAATTCACCGGTTTGGCATAATTCACCTTTATTTTTGCTTCAAATTTCCCGAACTTTTGCCGGTGCGATTTGGCCGAACTGATCATCCCGGTGGTGAAATTGAATTCCTGTGGTACAAAACCGAACGGCTGTTTCCAGACCTTGCCCTCCGTTTTTTCTGGGCGGGTAACTATTTTAATACTCGATCCGGAAAATTCAAGGTTTTTCCCATCGGTGGGAAAGGCTTTATCCGGCTCGAGGGCATACGCTTCATTCAGTAATTTATCGCCCCAGTAATACCGGGTCATCCATTTTTCCCTATCCAGTTTACCGTTTTCAAAATTATCTTCAAATACGAGGTTCCATTTTTTAAGTTCATCAAATTTATTACTGTCCTTGACGCCGATGTACCATTTATATTGTTTTGAATTTTTAAACGTTTCGTACCGGTTTTTCTTGTCTGCCTCTTCCTTTTCCTTTGTTTCCAACGATTTCATGAGATCATGGTGCCCGGCAGAGTTAAGATATTCCTCAAGTTTAAGATAATCCGACAGCTCTTTCGAATTCCCGAAAGTTTGAAAATCTTTGTATTTCTGTGAGTTTTTAAATTTGAAATAACTTTTGATGGATGCGGATTTCTTTTTCTGATGGTATTCTTTTTCTGTGTTGTTCAGTTCCGTAAGCCTGTTGTTAGCTTCAGCCAGTAATTCCTTATGTTCTTCGGAATTCAGGTACTCTTCCAGTTCATCGTATTTTTTAAGTTCACTTGAGTTTTTAAATGAAAGGTAGCTGCTGTATTTGGCTGAATTCTTGAATTTGAAGTAAAATCTTGTTTTGCCTGATTTTTTCAGTATTTCAAATTCCTGTTCCTTTTTATATTCCGGAGCGTTTTTGAACTCCCTGGGATCGGAACCGCTTTTGACTTTTTTAAATTCGGAAGAGTTGATATATTTTTCAAGCTCAAGAAAGCTTTTTAATTCGCTGGAAGTGGAATACTTTTCAAACTCCTTCAATTTTGTTGAATTTTGGAATTTAAAGTAACCCTTGATATTTCCTGATTTTTTTAGCTTGTTGAACTCCTCTGATTTCTTTTCTTCCCTGCTTTTTTGATCAGAGAATGACTTTTTTTCAGATTCAAATTCCCTGGAAGTGACTTTTTCTTCAAGCTTCAGGAAATCATTCAATTCCCTTGATTCGCTGAATGAAAGATAATTTTTCAAGGCAGGTGATTCCTTGAATTTGAAATAATTCTTGAATTTTTTTGATTTTTTAAGCGAATTGTACCTGTCAATTTTTTCCTGTTCATTCTTGGTGTCGGCTTGCAGGGAGGCCATCAGATCCTTATGCTGTTTTGATTCCATGTACTTTTCAAGTGCATAAAAATCCTCCAGTTCCTGTGATTGAGCGAATGTGTTCAGGTCATCATATTCCTTTACCAATGCTGCGCGGTCTTGCTCTATTTTTGAGGTTTTGGGAATTGAACTGAATTTTGAAAAAATAAAATATTTACTTCCGAATGCAATGTTTGCCATTGTTTTGCTATTTATTTGAACAGGATTGAGCTACAAAAATAATAGAATCTGTTTAATGATTATTTATGGATATTGATCCTTGCATCAACTGCGATAATTTTCTCTTTTTTACCCAATAACGGATTGATATCCATTTCCAGTATTTCAGGGGTTGTTTCAACCAGTGCCGATACTCTTACGATAATATCGGCAAATAGGTTCATATCCACACCCTCCTGACCACGGACGCCTTCCAGTATCTTCTTCCCTTTCAGATCGCTGATCATTCTTAGTGCTTCCTCCTGCGAAACTGGCGACAGGGAAGTCTGGACATCCTTGAGTACCTCGATAAAAATACCTCCAAGCCCGCACATAATGAGGTGCCCGAAATTGTCTTCATATTTAGCTCCGATAAAAAGTTCGGTTCCCGACAACATGGGCTGGATCAATACTCCCCTTGCGTCTTTGATCCGGGTCATCCTGTTGAATTCGGACAACATGGAAGGTTCGTCTTCGATATTCAGCACTACTCCGCCAACATCCGATTTATGAACCGGACCAACTACCTTCATTACAACCGGATAACCGATTTCTTCAGCACTGATGATGGCTTCTTCCCTGGTTTTAACTAATGCCTCTTGAGCGCGTGAAATTCCGGCAGCATCCAATAATTCCTGTACTTTTTCTGGTGATAAATACCCCGATTCAGAACCGTCAATTATTTTCCTGATCGTTTCATTATCAATCACTGGAAGTTCTGTGCTGTCAAGGGTCACAGGTTTAGGAGTGTAAAAGACCCGTGAAAGTGCTTTACCAAAAATTACCCCATCCGGGAAGTTGATTCTCCCATGGGCAAGGAACTCAGCAACCTCCTGCTCCGCAGTGAGTGTTGAAGGCAGAACCGGGTAAATGGGAATGGGTGAGATGTGCATTTTATCATCCAGCAACCCATAAACACGGTTGATCGGGAAAAGGCCGGGAGTTCCAAAAATTACAACCATCCCATCGATCTCGGGAAATTTTTCAATGATGGTATCAATGATGATACCCATTTGCTCGGCCGTACCGGTGGCAAGAAAATCAATGGGGTTGGCAACGGATGATCCCGGAAAAAGTTTTTCTTTCAGTTCATCAACAGCAGGCCCTTTCAGCAGCGGTACTTCCAGGCCTCCTGCCGATAGTGTATCGGTCAGCATTACTGCCGGCCCGCCGGCATGTGTAATCACGGCAATTTTTTTCCCTTTCAATTCAGGATGCATGAAGATGGATGCGATGGTGATCATTTCTTCACGGCTGTAGCACCTTACTATTCCTGCTTTTTTAAACAGGGCATCAACTGCTACATCCGGGCTGGCCAGTGCTCCGGTGTGGGAGGTTGCTGCCCGGCTGCCCGCTTCCGATGTCCCGGCTTTGATGGCAACGATTTTACACCCTTTTTTTATGAGTGATGAGGCATGTTTTAACAGCAGTTGGGGTTTGTTCATGGTTTCCAGGTAAAGCAACTTTACCTTCGAACTTTTCACAGGATCAAAAGTCTCATCCATATACCTGAGTATCTCTTCAACTCCCATTTGTCCTGAGTTTCCAACGGAAAATACATTTGCAAAAGTCAACCCTTTAGGAATTCCGGCTTCCATTATAAAGCATGCGGTTGCACCTGACCCGGAAATAAAATCACATCCTTTGGGATCGAGTTTAGGTATGGGTTTGGTAAAAACACCATGGTAATTGGGTGTAAGCACCCCGATACAATTCGGGCCTATGAGAGAGGCTCCCACCTTGTTTACCTGATCAACTATTTTTTGCTCCAGCACTTTGCCTTCCTCACTTACCTCACTGAATCCGGCTGAAAGAATAATGAATGCCCGTGTGTGCTTTTCTTCAGAAAGTAATTTAACGATATCATATGTGTACTTCGCGGCAATTGCAATAATGGCCAATTCCACGTCCGGCAGATCTTCGGGGTTTTGATAGCATATGATACCCTGAACTTCCGTTTCGTGGATGTTCATCACCATCAAATTTCCCTTATATGCTCCATCAATTAAATTTTTAAGGACTTTGCCGCCGGGCTTGGTAATATCGTTTGAACCCCCAACAACAACGATACTTTTAGGATCGACTAATTCATTGTTAATCATCAAAGCGAAATTTTGAAGAAATTTTCAGGCTGCGAATGTAAGAAAAAGGAACTTTTAACCGGTTATTTTTGGGTTTAATTTGGTTTTAAATATTCACTTGTAAGAAAGGATTTTTTTTCTACTCCAGTAAGACAGCCAGTCCGACTACTCCCGGCCCTACATGAGCCCCCAAAACAGGTGATGCAGAGTTGATGAATTTCGGTTTTTGCCCGGTGATCTGCTCCATTTCATGAGCATACCATTCGGCACCCTTCATATTGTTGGCATGGGCTATGGCATAACCCCACAGTTTCTTACCATCTATCAGCTTCACCGTTTCATTGATCACTATTTTCATGCTTTGGCGCGTGGATGTCGGTTTGCCGAACAACTCGGTTTTACCTTCGGTATTGACTTTAACGATTGGTTGAACGCCCATCAGTTTGCCAATAAAACCCTTAACAGCACTGACCCTGCCGCCACGGATCATGTATTTGAGTGTTTGTGCACTTACCAGCAGATGGGACTTTTGCACCCAATCATCAATTTGATTCGATAAACTCTCAAATGAAGTTCCTTTTTCAATGGCTTCGGCAGCTCTGAGCACAAGCAATCCAAGCCCGACGGTGGTTTTGTTTGAACTGTGAACCGAAATGTCTTTCATTTGCCTTTCTTTTACAGCATATGCAGCTTTTCGGCTGTTGGAGAAAGTGCCGCTCATCTTCTCGCTGATATGAAGTCCGATAATGGATTCATAGTGGCTCGACAGGTAGTTGTATTTATTGGTAAAATCCTTGTAGGTTGGCTGTGCTGTTGTCGGGTTGGTGGTTGATTCCTCCATCAATTTGTAAAACTCTGAAGGGGTAATGGTAATCGAGTCGAGGTAAAAGTCTTTTTCAAAATGCACAGTCAAAGGTACGATATGGATTTGATATTTTTCAATGATTTCCTGCGGAAGATCGCAGGTAGAATCGGTAACCAATGCAGTATCCCATTTTCGGTGATGAACAATATTATTTTGCATCACCATATCGTCAACCTTTTTATAGGTGATGTTGCCAATATCCTTTATTTTATTGAATAATCCGGCCGGGTCATCGGTGTGGATGTGGAATCTTTGCTTTTTCGGTGATCCTGCAATGACCAGTGAATCTCCAAAATCCCTGATGGCTTCCTTCAGCCGGTTTTTATTTTCAGGGTCATCGGTCTGAAATGAAATCAGGGCTTCGGTACAGTAGCGAAAAGTGATTTCTCCTTCATCGTGGATAACTTCCTCAAATTCTTTTACTTTTGTGACATTCCGGGTAGAAACCAGTTTTTTCAACTCCCCATGCTTAAAAAAATCAATCATCCCCTCAAGAAAAACTACAAATCCTTTGGCTCCGGCATCAACAACATGGTTTCTGGCGAGTATCTCCAGTTTTTTGGGTGTATCAAGCAGTGCTTCTTGTGCTTTTATATACGATTCGATGATCAATTGGTTAAAATCCTTGATTTTATCTTTAAGCACATAAATATATTCAGCCCAATCTCGCATAACAGAAATCATGGTTCCCTCTACCGGATCGGCAATGGCATCATAGGCGTATTTAACAGCTTTTTTGACGATTTCGGCAAATGTATCAACCGTAAGGTTCTTTTCACCTTGTATTTCATTGCTGAAACCATATAAAAACTGGGCAAAAATAATTCCTGAATTTCCACGAGCACCAACCAATGCCGCATCGGCCAGGGCGGTTGCAGTTACCTTGATATTGTTGGTGGGAATAGAAGTATCAATAATCGATCTCATGGTAGATGCCAGGTTTGTACCGGTATCCCCATCAGCCACAGGAAATACATTGATCTTGTTGATTCCTTTGTACTGATCAAATATTTTCTGCGCGCCAGCCAGGAAACTGTAATAAAAACGCTTACCGTCAAGTTCGTTGGTATTGATTACCACTGTTTTATTGTTAAGTTAAAACAAATCCGTTGCAAAAATAACAAATAAAATAAATACAACGGTTTATCAATTAATCTCGGCTATATTATAATTTGATGTGCTGGGATAATTTTGTTTGTAATAAATATCCTCGTGGCAGAACCAAGAGGCATTTATAAGGAATGGTTTATTACCCTAATCGCTGCAAGCAGCGGGGAACCAGCCTGCCGGCTGGCAAGTATGACCCTGAGATACCGACACACTACCTTATCGGAATCCCTGCCTGAACTGATAGTTTCGGTAGGCAGGAGTTTGATTTTGTTATTTCAGTTCACTATCGTTTCTGAAATAACAGCCTCATTGATTTAATGCCGTTAAAAAATTCGTTTCATTTGCCCGTAGGGCATATAAATCAATAGCAAATCAGGTTACCTTAGGCCTGGTTTCCCTTAGGGAATTCACACTCATGCCGTTTATCACATTCAGCTTATGTCCTTGTTGGTCTTTAATACCACTCATGTATTTGTAAAGTTTATCCTGCCATTTGATATTAATGAGGTCTAAACGGTTTTGAACAGCAAAAACGCAATGCACAAATAAATTGGGAATAGGTATTAGCCTTATTTTCTAGGCTTTTGTTGATGTCCTACGGACAATAGAATTCTTTTGATCATTTATTTCTATTGAAATTGAAGCCCTACGGGCTAATGGATTCTTCTCTTGTGAAGATAAAATTATTCCGAATCTGATTATGGAAAATTAAATATTATACTGAATTCAGAATTATTTCATCAACAGCACATCAAAATGAAATTTAGCCATAATCTCTTAAAAATCTTGTATAACATATTAATTTTAAAAAACTGTTTCAGGTGATTCCCGATGTTTTTTGAAAATTTTATCATTTGTGTAGTAAGTGACCTTAAAAATCTGTCCGACAATACATCGTTTTAGAAAACTGAATAATTCATATATATTTACTGTCGGGGTTTTAAGTTTTTGATCTTATGTATGGTTGAAGTTTTTAAAGTTTTATTGCAACTTGATACACGAACTAAAATCCTCCGAATCGATTATTTGATTCAATTCGGTAACCAGGTCTTTATAATCAAATCGGGTTCCGCATTTATACATTTCTGCCAACGGGTCTTTGTCCAGTATTTTCTGATAAAGTTCATCTCCGGTTGGTGTTATTCCCAGTTTGCTGTATTCATCATACGTATATTCGAGAAAGGCAACATTCTGGTCGATACCCCTGTTATCGAGCAGCCAACCAGCTTTCAGTTGGGTTGGAATGGCAAATTCACCCTTAAAATAGATATCCTTGATTCCCGGAAAATTTGCAATGGCCGTTTTATCTTCATTTAAGGTAACCGGAACGCGGTTAGCATAGTCGTCCCTGGTTTTGTAAATAATAACCGGAGGGCCTGCTTTAACTCTGGATTTGTCTTTCATCTCTTCTTTGTTATTTTTTCCATTTTGAGTATCGCTTACTTTTGCCGAATTGTTGCACGAAATCGCAATCATCAATGCTAAAAGTCCTACTACCGATAAAACGAGCTTTCTCTTGTCCATGATTATAAATGTTTGAATTTTCTGTAAAAATAGGAAAATAAAAAATTCTTTGTTGCCAAAAAGCCCTTTACATTTCATTTACAATTGTAAAAATATGTTAAGGAAATAGCTATTAATTAATTATATATTTACATTTGCTCGAAATCAAC